>CAZLEO010000107.1:0-28294 GCA_964558555.1 uncultured Rickettsiales bacterium
CGACGACTCCTCCAGCCGCTGGGACGACGACGAGGAAGAGGACGACTCGGACAGCCGCTGGGACGACGACGAGGAGGAGGACGACGACTCCTCCAGCCGCTGGGACGACGACGAGGAAGAGGACGACTCGGACAGCCGCTGGGACGACGACGAGGAGGAGGACGACGACTCCTCCAGCCGCTGGGACGACGACGAGGAAGAGGACGACTCGGACAGCTACGAGGACGACGAGGACGATGACGACCGCGGCGCGTACAACGCCAGCGCCAACACGGACGCCAGCGCCACCTACAACGGTCCCTCCGCGTCCGTGGCCCTCAAGCGTCGCAAGACGGCCGGCGGCGTCATGCTGGGCGTGGGCGCCGGTGTCGCCGCGGGTGGCTTCATCATGAGCTTCGCCATGTACAACCAGTACTACTGGGAGTCCGACACGGCCACGTACGCCTGGTCCCGCAACATGAACATCGCCGGCTTCGCCATCGGCGTCGCCGGCGCTGCCATCGCCGGCACCGGCCTGCTCCTGGCCGTCCTCCCCGACAGCTCCAAGCGCACCGCCCTGATCGTCCCCGGCCCGGTGACCTCCGTCACCTTCGCCTTCTGAAAACCGGAGGTGACCCCATGCGCTGGACCCTGACCCTCTCCGCTTCCCTCGTCGCCGCCGGCATGCTCCTCGCCTCCGGCTGCCTCCTGCCCGCCCAGAAACCCTGGGACACCCTCGACGACGACTCCGCCGACGCCGGCATCACGTTGGCCGACGACGACGACGCCGCCGACGAGCTCATGGAAGACGAGGAGTACGAAGAAGAGATCGAGGCCGAAGAGACCGACGGCCTCCTCGAGTAACCCACCGCTCCCCCCAAAAACCGTCAACCGTCAACCGTCAACCGTCGACGCGAGGCGCAGCCTCGCCAGCGCGGCCCCGCCGCGCTAGCAGCGTTCGGGGAACGTCGAATCACCTAGTTTCTACTCGTCGGGACTGGATCGCGGCGCCTCAACGGCGGGAGAGATCCCTGGCAGCGATTTCATTCGGCCGGGTAGCTGGCTCGCTATCCGAGGGGCCAGGCCGGGTGTGGACGCTCGAGCTGGGAGAAACACGCCAAGCCGCCACGACGCCACGACGCCACGTTTGGATCAAGGGATCGGAATCCGGCGTGGCGCCGTTGTCCGCCCGCGGCCCGGTCGTGGCGGCTTGGCGTGCTTCCGAAATCCTGAGTTCCGGTCGGCCTGTTCAATGTGGGATTTCCCCGGACGCTGCTAGAACACCTTCACCGAGTAGCTCCCACTACCCTCCGGCGACCGCCCCGATCCGCACCCGGTGGCGGTGAGGTAGTAGTCGAACTCCGGGCTCATCTCGGCGGTGACCTTGAGGCTGCCCGTGTGCGTCTCGCCGCTGCGGCTCAGGCGCTTCTGCTTCCACCCGCCGCTCGTGGAGCTGTAGACGACCACGACCTTGCAGCGACGCTCGCCCGGCGTGGTGGCCGACAGGCTCAGGGAATCGCCAACGATCGCCATGGAGGCGGAGGAGTGGACCAGCGACACGGGGCCGGCCGGCGTGGGAGGCTCTTCCACGGGCGTGGGCTCCTCGCGAGGCGTGGGATCCTCCTGAGGGGTGTTCTCCTCGGCCACGGCGTCGCCGGGGTCGTCCGCCGGCGTGGGCTCCTCGGTGCCGCCCTCGTCGCCCGCGTCGCCCGCGTCACCCGCGTCGCCCTCGTCGCCCGCGTCACCCGCGTCGCCTGCGTCACCCGCGTCGCCCGCGTCGCCGCCGGCATCCCCGGCGTCCCCGGCGTCCCCGGCGTCGCCCCCGGTGTCCCCGGCATCGCCGCCGGTGTCTTCCGCGCCGCCCATACCGTCGGGCAGCCCGCCGGCCTCCTCGATGGCCTCGTCCACGAGCTGGGTGAGCTGCTCCGACCAGCTGCCGGTCAGCTGATCACCCATGGTGAACCACGCCGCGGCCAGGCCGCCGACGATCAGCACGATGACCACCACGAAGCCGAGGCACCCGAGCAGACCGCAGCCGAGGATGGCCTTCTTCAGGAAGCCACCCTTCTTCTTGCCCTTCTTGCCCTCGTCGCCCTCTTCGGGCGTCTCCACCTGGAGCGGGTCCTCGGTCGTGGGCGCCTCGGGCGAGATGGACGCCTGCTTCGACCCGGGCTGCGCCGTGTTGTAGCCGGCGATCACCTCGGCTTCGGGGCGGGGGTCCACAACAGTGCGAAAGTCATCGGGGTCGGGGATCTCGTGAGCCATGGTCTTTCTCCCAGCGCGCCAGTGAAAAAAAGTGGACCGATGATAGGCGAAGGGCTCGATCAGGCCAAGGTCAAACCCGCGGCACGACCCGCTGGAGGTTTGCCGCGAGGAACGGATCGGGATCGTCGAGCCGCCCGCCGCACACTTCGGCCGCCGCCCGGCAGCCCCCCTGACACGAGGCCACCTGCGCACAAGCCCGGCAGACGTCGGGCACCGCCGCGGTGAATGGCGCGACCCGCGCCGGGTCCAGGATGTGCTCCAGCGGCTCCTCCCAGACGTTGCCCAGCACCGTGGCCGTGTGGTTGCACGGCCGGACGTTCCCCGACGCGTCCACGGTCGTGTAGGCCCGATCCGTCCCCGCCGCGCAGAACCCCGATCGCAGGTGGCGGAATCCGTCCAGATCGATCAGGCACGGCTGGATCGGGATGGAGCACGACACCTGCATGCCCAGCCTCCCGGCCGTGGCGTCAGCGCGCGCCAGCGCGTCGCGCAGCTCGTCCACCCCGGGCATCAACCGCGCCACCTCGTGCGCGTCCGTGCAGCCGGGATTGAAGCGGTTGAGCAGCACGCCTCGCACGCCGAACGCAAAGGCCAGCTCCAGCGCCCCCTCCACCTGGTCGAGGTTGTCCCGCGTGGCCACGAACACCACCGCCGCGTGGCCGTGGTGCGTCCGGATGTGGGCCAGCGCTGCCAGCACCGCGTCGAAGGCCCCCTCGGACCCGGACATGCGGTCGTGCACCTCGCGCCGGAACCCCAGCAGCGGCAGCTCGAACACCGCCACCCCGCGGTCGATGAGATCGACGCACGCCTCCTCGTCCAGCCGATGTCCGTGGGTGATCAGGTTGATACGCGCGCCGCGCGAGCCGAGGTGGGACACCAGATCCGGCAGGTCCCGCCGCAGCAGGGGCTCGCCGCCGGTCAGCGTCACGTCCGTGCACATCACCTGGTCCAGGATCCGGTCCAGCAGGGGTCGCAGGTCGGAGTAGGATCCGGAGACCTCTCGGGGCCGCCGCCACCGGTTGTAGCAGTGCGCGCACGCGTGGTCGCAGCGGTCCGTCACCTCGACCATCAAGGTACGCAGGTTCACTCGCTACCTCTGCCCCAGCAATACCTCGGTGAGGAGCTGCGCGGCCTCCTTCGCGTCAGCGTCCACCTCCAGGTCCAGCTCCGTGAACCCCTTCCAGGACTGGGACTCGGCCCGCTGCATCGCCATCTGCTCGCCGCCGGGCAGGGTCAGGAACGCGATATCCCGCTCGATGGCCTCCCGCGCCTGGGTCACCGTGGCCTCGTCGATGTCCGACGTCCCCGCCATCTTCGCCAGCGCCGTCGCCTGGGTCGCCAGGCTGTGCTTGGCGTCCTGGTCGTACACCGGCCACGGCGTGGGCTCGTAGCACGACATCGGCCCGTACGACCGCCAGATGTGCCAGGCCGCCTCGGCGAACGCCACCTGCATGTCCTCGGCCACCGGCTTGCGGACGTCCCCGGCCTTCACCAATCCGTCGAGCGCTTTCTGGTGCCGATCGGTCAGCGCCTCCAGCGCCGGGTTCCCCCCATCCTCTCCCTGCGCCGCCTTTTCCAGCGAAGGCAGGTCTCCCCACGCCGCCCGCACCGCATCCCACCCCTCCGTGGGCGGCGCCGGGGTCGGGTCCGTCCCGCCGTTCTCACCGCCTTCCGCGTTCCCGCCGAGGGCCGCCGAACCACAACACCCACCCGCAGCCAGCGCCGCCATGGCGATGCCCAGTCGTCGCAGGAATCTCCGCCGCTCCGCATCCATGCTCGTCTCCTAATTCCGCTGCCCCAGCAGCACCTCGGTGAGGATCTGCGCGGCCTCCTTGGTGTCCTCGGACGCCTCGTTGCCCAGGTTCACGAAGTCCTCGTAGGTCCGGCCCTTGTCCATGCCGAAGGGGTTCGGTTCATCGACGGCCATGACCAGGTACGTCAGATCCCGCGTGATGGCCTTGCGCGCCACCTCCAGCGTCGCCTCGTCGATCTCGGCGGTCCCGGCCATCCTCGACAGGACCTCCGCCTGGTCCACCAGGCTCTGATGCGCCTCGCGGTCGACCTGGGGACCGGGCATGGGCCGGTAGCACATGGGCGACGCCACGCTCCACGACACGTGGTGAGCGGCCGCCGCAAAGGCCACCTGCATGTCCACCGCCACCGGCTCGCGCAGCTGACCGGCCGCGACCAGCGCGTCCAGGATCGCGCGGTGCCGACCGGTCGTCTCGGTCAACAGCTCGATATCGTCCTCGTGCTCCTCGATCGCCTTGGGCAGATCCGCCAGCCCGGTCCAGGACTCACGCAGCCGCGTCCAGTCCGTCGCCGGCGGAGGGGTCGCGGGCTTGCCCGGCGTCACGTCCTCGGCGCCCGTGCCGAACGCATGTCCCCCACGGCACCCGCCCGCCGCGAGCGCCAGCATCGCGATACCCAGCCGCCGCAACAGCCGCCGCCTGTCCTGGTCCATGGGCGTTTCTCCCCGGGGCAAGGATACCACCCGGTGACGCGCCGCTCGTGGTAGATCATGCCCTCGACGATGACCCCGCCCAACCCCAGCACCGCGGTCCTCACCACCGCCCTCGGCACCCTCCACCACGCCGACTGCCTCGACGTGCTCCCCACGCTCGGCTCCGGCTCCGTGGACTGCATCTTCGCCGACCCCCCGTTCAACCTGGGCAAGGACTACGGCAAGCGCATCGACGACGCGCGGACCGAGGGCGACTACGTGGCCTGGTGCCGACGGTGGATCGACGAGCTGGTGCGGGTGCTGGCCGAGGGTGGGGCGCTGTTCCTGTACAACCTGCCGAAGTGGAACATCGAGCTCGCGCCGTACCTGGCGCGGTCGCTGACGTTCAAGCACTGGATCGCGGTGGACATCAAGTTCTCGCTGCCGATCCAGGGGCGGCTGTACCCGTCGCACTACTCGCTGCTGTACTTCGTCAAGGGCAAGCGGGCGAGGCACTTCTCGCCGCCGCGGCTGCCGCTGCCGGCGTGCCGGCACTGCGGCGGGGAGCTCAAGGACTACGGTGGGTACAAGGACCGGATGAACCCGCGCGGCGTCAACCTCACCGACGTGTGGACGGACATCCCTCCGGTGCGGCACCGCAGGTACAAGAACCGCGGGGCCAACGAGCTGTCGCTGAAGATGCTCGACCGGGTGCTGGACATCGCCACGCAGCCCGGCGACTTCGTGCTCGATCCGTTCGGCGGCAGCGGCACCACGTTTGCGGCTTGTGAGTTGATGGGGAGGCGCTGGATCGGCACCGAGATCGGCGACTGCGAGCCCATCGCGCGCCGGCTCGCCGACCTCGACGACGAGCGCGAGCAGCTCGCGCGCATACGCGTAGGAATCAACACCTTGTTCACCGACGAGACGCTGAAGCTGCGCGACCGCCACGGCCACGACACCTCTCGATATCGCCTCGATCCGGACGGCGACTGAACCGGGCACACCGATGCCCGATCCCGCGGCACGATTCGGGCTTCTCCACGGAGCAGCACATGGGGCATCTCGTGGAGGAAGCATGATCTCGGGAGCGTTCAGTCGTATCCATCATCCCATCGCCGGGCTGCTCGCCCTGGCCGCACTCGCCACCCTCGGTTGCCGCAACGACAGGGAGATCACCGAAGCCGTCGGTGAGATGGCCGTGGTGGTGGATGGCAACAACCAGTTCGCCCTGGACATGTACGCGGTCAACGCCGCCGAGGACGGCAACCTGTTCTTCTCGCCATTCTCGATCAACACGGCGCTGTCCATGCTCTACGCGGGCGCCGAGGGTGATACGGAGGCGCAGATCGCCGCGGCCCTGGGGGTGGGTGACGAGGCGGCCTGGCACGAGAACCTGGGGGCGCTGACCGCCGACCTGTGCGGCGAGCACCACCGCGCGTACTCGCTGTACTCGGCCAACGCCGTGTGGGGCCAGGATGGCGTGCCCTTCGATCCGGGCTACCAGACGCTGATGGAGGAGTCGTACGAGGCGCCCCTGCAGACGCTGGACTTCGCCGCGGACGCCGGAGGCGCGGCACAGGAGATCAACGGCTGGGTCGAGGACGCCACGCAGGGTCACATCCCCGAGCTGTTCAGCTCCGGCGACATCACCGACTACACGCGTCTGGTGCTCGCCAACGCCATCTACTTCAAGGCCGACTGGGCCGAGCAGTTCGACGAGAACGACACCACGGACCGCGACTTCACCCTGCCCTCGGGCGACGCGGTCTCCGTGCCCACCATGGACCTCACCGCTGACATGCGCATCGCCAGCCTGGACGACCTGAAGGTGCTGGAGATGCCCTACGAGGAAGACGAGCTGTCCATGGTGGTCCTGCTGCCGACCGAGGACGACGGGCTCGCCGACCTCGAGGCACAGCTCGACGCGGATGGGCTGGCCGACTGGATCGACGCCGTCCACACCCTCGAGACCCACGTCCAGTTTCCCCGCTTCGAGCTCGAGACCGAGCTGCCGCTGATGGAGAACCTGGAGGCTCTGGGCATCACCGACGCGTTCGACCAGGGGCTCGCCGACTTCACCGGCTTCACGGATCCCGCCGAGGTGGCTGCTGAATGGTACGTCAACGCCGCCCGCCACAAGGCGTACGTCAAGGTGGACGAGCAGGGTACCGAGGCCGCCGCGGCCACGGGCTTCGGCGTGACCGACACCGCCATGCCCCAGACCGAGGTCTTCATCGCCGACCACCCCTTCATCTTCCTGATCCGCGACCAGCTCACCGGCTCGATCCTGTTCATGGGCCGCATCGAGGACCCGCGCGGCTGATCCCCGGGATCCAACCTGCCCGGTCCCCTGGCGCACATCCTGAAGCTCCCTTCGCGCACTGGGCTGCGCAAGGAGGACTGCAATGAAGATCGCTCGTTGGTTCGCCGCTGGATGCTCGTTCGGGATGCTGCTGGCCATGGGGTGCAACCCCACGGTGTCGGTGGACGTGGAGCCGGTGGAGATGTCCATCGGGACCGCGTCGCCCGCAGCACACACGGCCGCGCTGGCCATGGCCGCGATGGCCGGGGACATGGCGCACTGCGCGCGGGTGATCGAACACTGCGCCGGGCAGTACCCCTGCGAGGGTGAGGTGGAGATCGAGCTGGGGCCGGCGTGCCCCCTGCCCCTGGGCGCCGACGGCCACGGCCTGGTCACCGTACAGGGCACCTGGCACGCCGAGGACGAGGCGACCCTGGGCGCGAGCTTCACCCACGTGGACGTGGGCGGTCGCGCCCTGGTGGTCGTCGAGGCGAGCAACCTCGTGGCCCACTGGAGCCCGCGCGGCGACGGCCGGGCCTGGGTGGCGTTCAGCGACTCCGACGTGGAGGTCAGCGCCTACTCCGGCGTCAGCGTCGGCTCCTCGGACTGGCACGTGGAGATCGACCTGCAGGGCACGCCCGACGACCCCAAGGACGACATCTACGTCATCGACGGCAACGCCTCGATCGTGCACAACACCACGGTCCGCGACATCAGCCTCGACCACGTGGTCATCGACCCGGTGTGCAGCCTCAACCCCATCGCCGGCAACGGCGAGCTGGTGGACGTGGGCCTCCTCAACGTGACCGTGGTGGACCTGTCGTTCCACGAACACTGCGACGGCATGATGGACGTGACGTCCGCGGGCAACCACGGCAGCGTATCGCTGGATCTGCTGGACTGAGTCGCCTGCCCTACCAGTCTCCGAAGTAGGGCCCCTCCCCTTCCTGATATTCCTGGATACGGCGCAACGTCGCCGGCGACATGGGGTCGGGCAGGGCGTCGAGGGGGAACCACTCGATCTGCTCGATCTCGTGGTCGCTGGTGCCGTCCACGTCGAAGTCGGTGGACACGAACATGACCACGTGGTCACTCTTGCCCTCCTTGAAGCTGGTGTAGGTGCCCAGCAGGCGCAGGTCGTGCAGGGTCGCGCCCACTTCCTCGCGCGCCTCGCGCCGCACGGCCTGCTCCAGGGTCTCGCCCCGGCCGACGCCACCGCCGGGGGCGAACCACGACCGCATGTAGGTGTGGCGGATCAGCAGGATCTCGTCGCCGCGGATCAACAGCACCCGAACCCCGAGGGTGACCGGGCGGCGCACGTGCCACCAGACGCGCATGGCGCGGTAGGCCAGCCGGTGGCTCGTCTTCACCCTCACCTCCTCGTCGCACGTCCTCGGTGCGCAGTGTACGGTAACCCCATGACCCTGACCTGCGCGAGCCCGACCTTCATCGGCATCATCCTCGACTACCGCTGCACCTGCGCCTGCCGCCACTGCCTCTACGCATGCTCACCCACCCGACGCGAACCCATGGCCCCCGACACCCTCGCCGAGGTGGTGGACGCCCTGGCCGCGCTTGATCCTGAGCCGAGCGTGCACCTCGCCGGCGGCGAGGCCTTCCTGGCGCCGGACCTGCTGCTGCGCGGCGTCGAGCTGATCTCCCGCGCAGGCCTGGAGATGGACTTCATCGAGACCAACGCCGCCTGGGTGGGCCGGGAGGACCGCGACCGCGAGCTGCTGCGAGACCTCGCCGACGCCGGCGCCACGCGCCTGCTGATCAGCTCCACGCCCTTCCACGCCGAGACCATCCCCCAGCGTAAGGTCGCGCAGCTGTACGCCCTCGCAGAGGAGGTCTTCGGACCCCAGGGCGCCATCCTGTGGACCCCCGAGCTCTACGCCCAGGTCTCGTCCATCGACGGGGACCGGCCGGTGCCGTTCGAGCGCTACGTCGAGGTGCTCGGCACCACCAGCGCGGCGTTCTCCTTGCTCCACCGCTTCCCCATGTCCCTGGCCGGCCGCGCCGCCGTCGGCCTCGACGCCCTGGTCGCCCGCGCCCCCGCCCACCGCATCCCCAGCCGCCCTTGCCGCGCGGCGATACTCCACTCCGGCCACGCCCACTTCGGTCCCACAGGCCACCACCTGCCGGGCTACTGCGCGGGCATTCACCTCGGCACCCACGAGGACCTACCGCGCCTGGTCGCGACCGGGATGGACCCCGACGAGCTACCCGTGGTCGCGCGTCTGGCAGACCAGGGGGTGGCCGGGTTGCTGGGCTGGGCGGAGCAGGAGACCGGCTTCGTCCCCGACCCGGCCGGGTACTCGAGCATGTGCCACCTGTGCCAGGAGATCCGGGGGCACCTGGTCGCCCAGGGACTGGATTCAGAGGATCTCGGTCCGCGGGGGTTCTACGAGGATCTGGGCCTGGTCTGACACGAGCCCCGGCTACTCCAGCTGCTCGCACGCGCCCGCCCGTCCCCCGTCGCAGGCCTTGCGGAACAGCTCCTTGGCGCGGTTGAGGTCCCGGGACACGCCGTTGCCGTCGCGGTACAGGTACCCGAGGTTCTCGCAACCCGCGGCGTGCTCCCCTTCACAGGCCTGCTGGAGAAACCGGGCGCTGGCGGCCGCGTCTGCGGGCACCCCCTGCCCGTGGTAGTGGGCTATCCCCAGTTCGGTGCAGGCGTTCATGTTCCCGCCGTCACAGCCCTTGAGGTAGAGCTCGGCCGCGCGAGCCTCGTCCTTGGCGACCCCTCGGCCCATGGCGTAGGCGACCCCGAGGTTGTTGCACCCGGTCGCGTCGTCGGCGTCGCAGGCGGCCTGGTAGTACTCGAGCGCTCGTCCGTGGTCCTGCGCGACCCCCATGCCGGTGGCGTACTGGTAGCCGACGTTGCGGCAACCCGAGGCGTGTCCGCCGTCACACGAGAGCCTGTAGAACTCGGCGCTCTTGACGAGGTCCGCGGCGCCGCCGGTGCCGTTCTCGAAGTAGTACCCGACGTTGAAGCAGCCGACCGCACTCCCTGCCTCGCACGCCTCGCGGAAGAGGTCGGCAGCGCGTTCCTGGTCCTGGGCGACCCCGTTGCCCTTGTCGTACAGGAGTCCCAGCTCGTTACATCCCATCGCGTTGCCGCTGTCACAGGCCTGCTCCAGGTAACGAGCACCGGCGGTAGGGTCCTGGGGCACACCGTCGCCCTCGACATGGGACGCGCCCAGCTCGGTGCACGCCTGCATGCTTCCGAGATCGCAGCCCCGCTGGTAGTACTCCGCCGCCCGCGCACCGTCCCGCGCGACGCCCTTGCCCATGCCGTACAGGACGCCGAGGTTGTTGCAACCGATCGCGTCTCCGCCGTCGCAGGCCTTGAGGTACAGCTCGCGAGCTCGCGCCAGGTCCACGGTCCCCCCGTCGCCCGAGTCGAACTGGTATCCCAGCTCGCGGCAGCCCCTGGCGTTGCCCCCGTCGCAGGCCCTCTCGAGGTAGCGCACGCAGGTGTCGTGGTTCTCCTTGACGCCCCTGCCGTGCAGGTAGGCCAGCGCCAGCTCGGTACAGCCGGTCGTGTTCCCGCCGTCGCAGGCCTGCCTGAAGTACTCCACGGCCCTGGTGTCGTCCTCGGTCACCCCATTGCCCAGGGCGTACAGGACCCCGAGGTTGTTGCACCCGGTCGAGTCGCCGCCGCCGCAGGCCTGCTCGTAGCGATCGTGCGCCTGCCCGTAGTCCTGGGTGACCCCCAGGCCCTCGTCGTACTGGTACCCGAGCTCGCGGCACGCCGCTGCGCTCCCGCCGTCGCAGGCCAGCAGGTGGTACCCGGCGGCCTTGGCGAGGTCCTGGTCGCATCCGTCGCCATCTCGATACGCGACACCCAGCTCGTAGCACACCTGCGCGTCGCCGGCGCGACAGGCGCGATCGCGCTTGGCCGTCACGCCGGCTGCCTCGACGGCACCGCCTGTCTTCGCTCCACGCTTGGCCTCTGCCGCCGGCACGGGGAGAACGCTCAGGACGAGAACAGCGGCCAGGATCTGGGTTCGAATCACGGTTCCTCCTACGGAACGAAAGGTGAGTCGTTCCTTCATCTCACCAGTGGACGGGGACCAGAAGCCGGGCCATGGCCGCAGGATTGCGGACGCCGAGGGCGGCCATCTTCTCCTCCTCGCGGGCGGCCTGTTCGGCGTCGGGACGCGCGGCCCCCAACGCCAGGGCGCGACGCGCGGCGGCCGAATGCAGCTCCATACCCATCGCGCTGAACTGCCGTTCCGCGTCGGCGAGCCCGATCCGCGCCCCCTCGAGGTCTCCCTCGGCCGAGGCCAGGCAGGCGTCGAGCACCGTGGCGGTCGAGGTCGCCCAGGCCGACCGGACCCGCGCGAGCTTGCTCACGCACTGCTTCACCTCACGCCGCAGCGCGCGACCGCCGCCGCCGCCCCGCTGCAGGTCCTCGGCGAGGGCGGCGCGCCCGATCGCGTCCCAGATCTGGTTGCCGATCAGCGGGGCCCGCATCATGATCGCCCACTTCAGCGCCCTGCTGGTGCGGGCCAGCAGCGCGCGCACGTCCTCGAACCGGCCGGCGTACAGCAGGACCTGCAGCTCCATGGCCATCGCGAACCCGTGCTGGTAGGAGAACGCCTTGACCGGCCAGCGGTCGAGGGCCTCGTGGATCTCGGCCAGGGCGCCGTCGGGATCGTCGTGGGCCAGGCGGACGAAGGCGCTGCAGCCCACCCGCAGGGAGACGTCCTGGAACAGGTCGCCGCGCGCCCTGGCGTCCTCGAGCAGGCCGGGCAGGGTGCCGGCCAGCGCGCTCACCTGACCCATCATCATCAGCGCCGTGCTCTTGCCGAACCGGATGAGGGGAACCTCCTGCACGACATCGCTGCCGTGCTCCAGCAGGATCGCCTCCGCCCGCCCGTAGTGGTCGTGGGACTCCTGCCACTGGCCCCGGTAGTCGGCGGATACCGCCCGCAGCAGGTCCATGCGGCCGTCGAGGAACCTGCTGTCCGCTCGCTCCACGAAGGTCGCGGCGCGCTTCCACAGCCTCTGGACGTAGGGGGTGTCCTGCGGGCTGAAGCCCGCGTAGAACGCCGCGTGGAGCCCCACGGCCAGCCCCACCCGGAACGGCTCGCCCACCTTCAGCGCCAGCAGCAGGTGCCGCGCCTGGTAGTAGGCGCCCAGTATCCCGTCCGCCGTCCCCACCACCTCGGCCATCGCCCAGCAGGCGTCCACCCGGCGCAGCTGCCGCGCCGGGATGTCCTCGGCGGACCGCTCGGTGTAGGTCAGCCGGCTCAGACGAGCCCGCGTCCACCACCAGGCCAGCTTCAGGTACAGCCCCCACCGCGACCGGGGGATGGGCACCCCGAACTCCTCCATCTGCGGACGCAACGCCTCGAGCCCCTCCTCGAGCCGGCCGCTGCGCAGCAGCTGGCGCCCCGCCTTCTGCTCCAGCAGGGCCCGGTCGTCCGGGTCCGCGGATGACGCGGCGTCCAGGAACGCCTTGGCCGCCTCGAACCCGCGGCCGGCCCGGGCCAGCGCCTCCCCCTGCTTGCGCCGCAGCTCGCCCCAGTGTTCCCGGTCGGGCGTGCTGTGCACGGCTGCGTCGAACAGCCGCGCCGCGCGCTCGAACGCCAGGGCCTCCAGGGCCTGCTCGGCCGCGGTCTCGGCAAAGTGAACGGCCTCGCCCGATCGCTGTGCTCCCACGAGGTGGACGGCCACGGTCTCCGGATCGGGATCGCGGGTCTGCTGCAGGGCGTCCGCGATGCGCGAATGCAGATCCGCGGTCTGTTCGGGTTCCAGCGCCTCGACGAGGGCTTCTCGGATCCGGTCGTGGAAGGTCTCCAGCTGCTCGGAACCCTCGCTGCGGTGGGTACGCAGCAGGCTCAGCTCCCGCAGCTGGGCCACGGCGTCGTCGTTCCGCCGCTCCAGGCCCGCAGCGACCAGACAGGCCGTGCGCTCCAGGGGCCCGGCAGCCACCGCCAGGACCTGCAGGACGGCCTGCGCGGCGGGCGGCAGAGACGCCACGCGCTCCAGGATGACGTCTTCCAGGTCGAGGGCGAGGCCGTCGGGGTCCGACGAGCCATCGGGCAGGGCACGGTGCTGGGACACGTGCCGTGCCAGCTCCATGATGAAGATCGGGCACCCCCCCGACTCGCCGGCCACGGCCTCGGCAAAGGAGCGGTGGTCCTCGGCCAGGGCCGCCGCGGCCAGCTCCAGGGCGGCGTCCGGGTCCAGCTCGCCCACGTCCAGCTCGACCACGTTCCACCGCCCGGCGTGGTCGCGACGCTGCCTGGCCATCTCCTCCAGCAGCGGACTCGGTCCGGCGTGGTCCGAACGGTAGATGCTCAGCAGCAGCAGCGGCGGGGCCGACGGCGGGCGCATCACCTCCGACAGCAACACGGCGCTCTCCGCGTCGCCCCACTGCAGATCGTCGATGGCCAGCACGAGGGGTTGCCGGTGGGCCAGTCGCGTCAGCAGCTCCCGCAGGGCTCGCGCGGCGCGCCCGCGCAGCTCCAGGTCGTCGCGGATATCGAGCACCCGCCGCCTGGCGCTGGCCATCTCGGACAGCTTCTGCAGCACCGGGAACAGCCGCGCCAGGGCCAGCACGTCCACGGGCAACAGGCCCTCGACCTCCTCGGTGGAGAGGGCACGCAGGTGATGGACCAGCTCGTCCACGAGCGGATCCACGGCCTTGTACGGCACCGTCTCGCGCTCGTAGCAGCGCCCCGACAGCACCACGATCTCCCGCGGTCCGCCCGCCAGGGAGTCCAGGAAGGTCCGGGCCACCGTGGACTTTCCCATGCCCGAAGCGCCGCGCAGGTGCAGCTCCACGGCGCGCCCGCGGTCGGTCTCGTCGATGGCCTCGGCCATCCGGGCCAGCAGCGGGGCGCGCCCCACGATCTGCTCGCCCACGCCCTGGGCGGGCAGCTCGGCCGGATCGAGGGTGTCGATCGCCTCCTGGCCCAGGGCGGCCACCACGTCCGCGTGACCGGCGCGGAGCCGCACCTCACGCTGCATCAGCGCGTGGCAGAGATCGTCCAGATCCGCGGGCACGTCCGGCTCCACCGAGCTCGGCGGCGGCGGGGTGAACACGGTCTTGCGGATCATGATCTCCTGGACCGAGCCCTTGAACGGCTGCAGTCCGGCCAGGGCCTGGTACAGCATGATGCCCACCGCGTACCAGTCGGCGGCCGGCGAGATGTCCTCGCCCAGCACCTGCTCGGGGGCCACGTAGGCCGGAGTGCCGCAGATCCGCGAGGCCGTGCTCAGCTCGTCCGCGCCCGGGCGCAGCTGGCGCGCCAGGCCGAAGTCCAGCAGCACCACCCGCCCCTCGGTGGTGACCATCACGTTGGAGGGCTTGAGGTCCTGGTGGACGATCCGCGCGTCGTGGAGCGCGCGTACGCCAGCGGCCAGCTGGCTCAGCGCGCCACGCAGCCTGTCGGGGTGATCGCGGACGTACCGCAGGAACGTCGTGCCCCGCAGCAGCTCCATGGTGAAGCACCACTGTTCGCCGTCGGAGAACAGCTCGTACAGGCGCACGAGGTTGGAGTGCCTCACGTCGGCCAGGGTGCGGAACTCCCGCTTGAACTGCTCGAGGGTCCACGGGCTGACCTGGCTCAGCAGCTTGATCGCCACCGGCCGGTCGGACGGCAGATCGAGGCCCTCGTACACGGCGCCGAAGCCGCCCTCGCCCAGCCGTCGGTGCAGGGCGAAGCGGCCAGCAGGGAGTATCCGGGTCAGCAGGTCTCGTTCGTCCACAGGAGAACCCAGCCTACCGCGATCGCCACCCCTTTCGCACGTCGACCACGCCCCCGGGTTCCAGCGCCGATCAACGCCGCCACAGCCCGTCAACCCCTAAGGGGTCCCTAAGGAGGGGTCAAGGAGGGGTCAAGTCGATGATTGTGTATTACTGACATCCAATCGATCGAGGAGGTCTTCCCAGCGAGCCCTCGCCGCATCGTCGGTCTGGACAAGATCTCGAGCGTTCCGAACGAGTGACGGCACCGTCGCAGGCTTGACTCCAAATTCGGCGCCTATCTCCCTGGCCGAGCTGGAGGTGAACTCCCTACAAGCCAGGATCGCCAGGAGCCTCGCTTCATTCCTCGTGCCTCTCTTGCACGCACGCAACGCATCTTCTGTGACGCCGAGGAGCGTGCACGCCCTTTGAAGCACTTGGTGGGTATCCAGCGCCGCAAGTTCACGGCCATCGGGTATCTCCGGGTGGTTCAGCCGCTGGTCGCCACGGATGCGAGCGCGCATGGTTTCGACAAACTCCTCGTCGCCAAGCAGCGTCGACCATCGTTTCGCAGCCATTCGGGCGCGCATGTCGGGATTGGCCCGTTCGTGCACGAATTCATCGAACTCCAAGGGGTCGTCGGGCACGCCCGGAAGGTAGGGAAAGGCGAGATCCGCGCGCAGCCACTCCAGGGACTCGAGCCCCAAGTATGCTCTGTGGCTACTCCAGGGGTAGTCCGCGGCATGAGAGACCAGACCCGCGTCGACGGGATTGAAGTGGAGGTATCTGACCACCTCAGCAAGATAACGTTCCTGCTGTACGAGACGCTCCTGGTATCTGCCCCGAAAGAGCGTGCCGTCCTTGCCGTTTTTACGGTTGTAGGTCTGTGTGTAGACACCATCGAGGTGCCGCATTCCTCGGTCCAGGAATCCCTCCGCGTCCAACCACAGCACGTGGTAGTGGTTGCCCATCAGGCAGAACGCAATAGGGGTCAGCTTCCACCGACGGCCACAGTCCCGCATCAGCAGCAGGAAATGCCTCCGGTCTCCATCGTCGTCGAACACTTGTACGCCGTGTCGCCCGCGGTTCATGACGTGGTGCCAGAGCCCGGGTTCGATGATCCTCAGCGGTCTACTCATCGGTCGCTCCCAGCCGCCACGCCATAATACACAATCATCGACTTGACCCCTGCCCATGCCCAATCATCGACTTGACCCCTGCCTGACCCGACTTGACCCCTGATCCTCTGCCCTGCCCTCGAGAGACGGCGCCATCATCGGCGCCGTAGGCGCCGCCCCATCCCCCCCAGCCCCGTCAGCACCAGCGCCGGCGCCACCGGGGCGAAGCTCAGCTGCAGGCCGTCGTCCCCGGGCGCGACCCGGGTGGCCAGGCACCCGGCGCTGTGGCAGCCGGGGGCGTCGAGGTCGACCACGCCGTCGCAGTCGTTGTCCTTGCCGTCGTCGTGGGTCTCGATTGCGGCGGGGTGGACCGAGGCGTCGGTGTCGTCGCAGTCGTCGGCCGTGGTGAAGAGATCGCCGAGGGGATCGCAGCTGAGGACGGGATCGCCGCCACCGTGGCCGTCGCCGTCGAGGTCCTCGTAGTACTCGACCAGCAGGCCCTCGTCGATCCGACCGTCGCAGTTGTCGTCGAGACCGTTGCACAGCTCCTCGGCGAAGGGGTGGCGGTCGCCGTCCTCGCTGGCCGCGGGCTCGCCGGCCGCGTCACACTCGGCGAAGTCGGGCACGTGATCGCCGTCCGCGTCGGGCAGGAAGTTCCACCACAGGTGGCACTCCAGCCCGGTGAAGCCGCGATCCGCCGGACCGTCGGCCATGGCGAAGTACTCGTCGTCGAGGCCGGCCTGCCAGACGCAAGGGGTCTCCAGGGGTGTACAACCGGCCTCGTCGAGGTCCTCGCAGGATCCGGCATCGGCGACGGGGCACAGCTCGTGGCCAAAGTGCAAGGCCACCGGGAACCCCCACGACTGGGGCACGTCACCGTAGACCGCGCCGCAGATCTCCTCGTCCTCGGCAGGATCACACCCTCGCGTACAGACCTGCATCTGGGGTCGCTGGCCGCAGGTCTCCTCCACCTCCCAGGTGGGCTGACTCACGCCGTCGGCCAGGGGCGGGCCGTCCGTATGGTTGCCAGCCAGGACCACGTTCCAGGTGTCCTCGTGGAACGCGAGGGGATCACCCGAGTGGTCGAGCCACAGGTTGTTCACCGCCACGAGATACGCGGCCCCGTCGCCCTCACCCCAGAGGGCCGCACCCTCGTCCGCCTCGTTGGCCACGAAGGTGTTGTGAATCAGTCCGATGCCCCAACCGGGCTCCTCGTCCTCCGGCGCCCTCGGCTCGTCCCAGTCCACGGTGCGCACGGCGGCGAGAGCGCCGCCGGATCCGGCGCGATTTTCGAGAAACACCGTCTTGAAGATGTTGACCTCGGTCCCACCGGTGTTGACCGCGAGTGCTCCGCCTGTCCCGTCCGCCACGGTGGGCGCGGAAGGCAACGAGGGATCGGCCCACCACTCGAAGTTGCACGAGGTGTCTGGAAGCGAGCTATCCGGCAGCGGTCCTGCGATCCAGCTGTCGGTGGCCGCATTGGCCGCGAAGATCGAGTGGAGCAGCCCGAGGGTGGCCTGGCTCTCCCACATCACCGCGCCGCCCACGGGCGCCGAGTTCCCCACGAACGCGCTGCCCTCGATGAGCAGGCCCGCGCTCGCGTCCGCGTGGATCGCGCCGCCCGACTCCTCGGAGTGGTTGCCCCAGAACAGACAGCCCGTCACGGTGGCCTCGGCCACGCTCGTCAACGACACCACACCGCCGGGCAGGCTCTGGCCGCAGTTGCTGAACACGCTCTGGGTCAGGGTCAGCAACCCTCCGGAGGCCTTGAAGACCCGGCCGGAGATGTCGTCGAAGCGGGAGCGGAACACCTCCATGTGCATGTCCCCCTCCACGTCGAGCAGGTGCCCGCCGCCCGGCTGGAAGTCGTGCACCCACACCGAGTCCAGGGACACGCCACAGTCGCCGTCCCGGCTGACCAGGGTCCCCATGACCTGACCGCCGTCGAACTCCAGCCCGCGCAGGTCCAGGTTCACGGGCCCGGCCGGCCAGCACTTGAACAGGCCCTCGCTGGATTCGGCGATGGAGATGCGATGGGGGCCGTTCTCGGAGCGGATGGTCAGGTTGCGCAGCCCGCCGTCGGCGTGGCCGGCGATCTCGGGGGACGCGACGGACGAGGATCCCCACTGGCCACAGTCCACGGTCGAGTTCCCCAGCTCGATGTCCCCCAGCAGAACGATCTCCTCGATGTTCGGATCGAGGGTGGCGCACCGGATATCGACCGGCGGCTCGTCAGTCGGATCGATGCACGCGGTCTGCGCGTCCGGGACGCACGCCCACGCGCTCCCCCCGATCCCCAGCGCCGCCAGCGCGGCCAGGGCCCCCCAGGCCCGCCTCATCCCATCATCCGCGACCAGTCCGACCCGCTGACGCGCAGGAAGGGGTTGGTCTTGCGCTCCCGCTCGATGGTCGAGGAGATGGCGTCGCCGTAGTGGTGGCCCGGGAAGACCACGGTCTCGGGGTCCAGCTGGGCCAGGCGCTGCAGCGACTCGTGCATCTTGCGCGGGTCGGCGCCGGGCAGGTCGGTGCGGCCGCAGGCGCCGACGAAGAGCACGTCGCCGGTGATGGCGTGGCCGCCGCCCACCAGCACGAGGTGGCCGGGGGTGTGACCGGGGGTGTGCAGCACGGTCAGCTCCTGCTCGCCCACGGTGATGACGTCCCCCTCCTCGTGCAGCTCGAGGCGGTCGTCGGGCAGGCTGGTCAGCGCCTTGAGCAGGGGTGCGTCGAGGCTGTGCAGGTGCACGGGCACGTCCACGCTCTGCACCAGCTCCTTCACGCCCGGCACCGGCATGCCCATCATCGGCCCGCCCACGTGGTCGGGGTGGCCGTGGGTGGCCACGCAGCCCACCACGGTCATGCCGTCGGCCTCGGCGATGTCGATCAGGCCCTGGGGATCCCAGGTGGGGTCCACCACCAGGCACTCGTTGTTGCTGCGGCAGCCCACCAGGTAGGCCAGGTTCATCATCTGCCCGGCGATGGGGTGGGCCCTCGCGTGGTCGCGCCCCGCCAGCAGCTGCTTGATGTAGAAGTTGTCGCTCATCGTCTTTTACTCCTCAGCAGGGTCATCCAGACCACCCCCGCCAGTACGCCGATCAGGACGACCGCCGCCAGGATCGGGCCCACGGGCGCCGACGCCACCTCGGCCACCTGCGCCGTCGGGCCGGGGACGCGGGTGGCCATGGTCTGGCTGCCGTCGTCCGGGGTGAACCGGATCTCCACGGGATCCACGTTGTAGTCGCCGGGCGCGTCGGCCTGCAGCGACACGGTGTAGGTAAGCACCTTCGTGCCGTCCTGACTACTGCTGGACGCGCTCACCGCGTCCTGGCGCAGTCCGTCCGGCAGGGTGAGCCGCGGAGGGTGGATGCGGTAGTCCTCCCCCGTATCCGCCCAGCTCACCCGGACCACCACCTCGAAGGGCTGCCCTGCGACCGCCGGGGTCTCGCCCAGCACCACCTCGGCGGTGGGGGGGACCAGGTCCGGGGGCAGCTCGACCGGCTCGTCCCGCGCAACGTACGAACCACCGCCGGTGCCCAGCGCGGCGAGGTCCCTCACCAGGGACGCGGTGTCGGCCCAGTCGCGGGCGCCGCGCACCACCCCCACCAGGTTGCCGTCGGGATCCACCAGGTAGGTCAGGGGCACGCTCCAGGCCTGGTAGGTCGACGCCACGCGGTCGCCGCGGTCCAGCAGTACAGGGAAGGTCAGGCCCTGCTGGCGCACGAGGTCCCGCACGCCGGCCTCGTCCGATCCCACGGCCACCGCCAGCACCGAGAAGCCCGCGTCGGCGTTGCGGCTGTGGAACTGCTGTAGCGAGGGCATCTCGGTGATGCACGGGCCGCACCAGGTGGCCCAGAAGGTCAGCAACACCCACCGGCCCTGGTGGTCGGATAGGGAGACTTCGGCGCCCGAGAGATCGGGCAGGGTGAACGCGGCGGCCTCGGTGGGGGGCATCACCGGGCGGATGCCCGATCGAAGCAGCACGTCGCCGAGGGCGTCCTGGGCGCGGCCGGCGCCCGGCGCGGACAACCCGACGACCGTGGCGAGGAGCAGCAGGATGCACGTCGTGGCGCGTCGTCGTCCCATGATCGATTCCCGTAGACGGTTTCTATCACAACGCGCACCCCGTTTCCGCGGTATCCTTGGCACCCGAAATGACCACCGAGCCCCAGCCCACCCGGGACCGCACTACCGTCCAGCTCGGCCGGTTCCGGCTGACCCTGACCAGCCGACCGCTGCTGGTGATCAGCGCCGCCGTCGCCGCCACGGGCGGCGCGCTCGCCCCTCCCCTGTCGTCGCGCCTGTTCGCGCTGGCGCCCGCCCCGGCAGCGGACACCCGCGACCTGTGGCTCCTCGCAGCGGTGCTGATCGCGGCGGGCGGGATCCTCGCCGTCGGCCGGGCGCGTCCGATCAAGCAGCGGCTCGCCGCGCTGCTGATGGGGCTGATCGTGGTGCTGGGCGCGGAGCTGGCCGTGCGCTTCGTGGTGGTGCACCTGGCGTCGGACGCCGCCCGGGAGCACGTGGTCCACATCGAGCAGTCGGCCTATCCGCTGCACACCCGCCACATCGCGCACCCGTTCCTCGAGTACATCGGCAACCCCCTGCACCACCGGGGCAACAACCTCGGCTTCTCCGGGCGCGACTTCGCCTACGCCAAGGACGAGGGCGTGGTCCGGGTGGCGTGCGTGGGCGGCTCCACCACCGAGTCGGGCTACCCCGAGCAGCTGGAGGACTACCTCAACGAGCACGGCGTCACCGAGCAGGTGCTGTACGAGGCGTTCAACTTCGGCGTGTCCGGCTGGTCGTCGTTCCAGGTGTCCATCAACTTCATGCTCAACGTCACGGACTTCGAGCCCGACTACGTGGTCGTCCACTCGGCCTGGAACGACTTCGACCGCCAGCTCGACCCCTGCGACCGCGGCGACCTGATGTACATCGTCGGCGCGCGGGGCTACGAGGAGGGGCCGAACCTGCTGGAGGGCTGGGCCCTGCACCTGTCCGTGATCTACCGCCTCGCCCGCGAGCGGCTCCTCCCGGTGGTGCGGGCGCAACAGGACACCACCCCCAACATCCAGCTGCCGGACCACGATCCGCGCCTGTGCCCGGACCGGGACGGCCACTGGGCCTACCGTCGCAACATCCGCAACACCGTCGCGCTGGCCCTGGCCCACGGCATCCGTCCCGTGCTCACGACCCAGCCCTACACCACCGATCCGTCCATGGCCGATCCCGACGTGGCCTCCCACGTGGACATCTGCAACACCCACGTGCGCACGCTGGCACAGGAGTTCGGCGACGAGGTGGTGCTGGTGGACCTGGACGAGAAGATGACCAGCGCGTCCAACGCCGAGTTCATCGACTTCGGCCACCTCACCGTTCAGGGTCGCGGCCTCAAGGCGAGGTACATCGGCAGCGCCATCCTGCGGGACCGCGCCGCGCGCTCGACCGGCGCCACGTTGTGGCCCGATCCGCCCCCCGAACCGACCGAATAGGTTTTTGTGATTTCTTGACGAAACCTTGCCCGGGTTTTCCTTGCCCGCGCCCAGGTTCTTCTTTATAAGCCCCTCTCTTGTGGGTCGGCCGAGAACCGACCACGACAACCGGAGGGAACCATGGACATTCGGCACCACTGGGCCTGGCTGTGCATCGCGCTTCTGGCGCTGGTCTTCGTCGCTTGCGAGGGAGGGGACGACGACGACGACGACTCGGCCCTGGACGAGGAAGAGGGGGCCCTGATCGTCGACGAGGCCTTCGCCGGCTGCGTGCGCGATCACCTGGGGCTGGACGCGGACCACGAGATCGTGGCCGGCGACGTGGGCGGCCTGGTCCACCTGGACTGCCCCGACCACGGCATCACCGACATCCAGGGGCTGGAGCACTTCACCAGCTTGCAGACCCTGACGCTGTGGGAGAACGACATCGCCGACGTCGCGCCGCTGGCCGGCCTGACCTCGCTGACCTGGTTGCAGCTGGGCTTCAACGAGATCCGCGACATCGAGCCCCTGGCCGGGTTGACCGGGCTGGAGCGCCTCGGCCTCGCCGCCAACGACGTGACCGATCTCAGCGCCCTGACCGGGCTGAGCGAGCTGGCCTGGCTCGACCTCAACCGCAACGACCTGCTCGACGACAAGCTCGGCGCCCTGTGCGACCTCGACGCCCTGACCTGGGTGACGGTGGAGCACAACTACGTCGCCGACCTGGACGAGCTGGACTGCCTCGGCAACGCCGACGTGTTCACCGACTACCAGGACGATCCCGAGGACCGCTCCGCCGACGCCACCGACCCCTTCGCCGCCGTGGTGCCCGCCGCTGGCACGGGCGCGGGCGCGCTGGACCTCGTCGCCGAACACGGCCGCGTCTCCCTGGCCTGGCAGATGGACGGCGAGCGCGTGGACGTGATCCAGGAGTTCGCCGGCGAGCTCGTGGCCCGCGACGGCGCCATCGTCCACCGCGTGGGCGACACCGAGCGCGAGATCGGGGCCCTGGGCGAGGACGGCTGGGAGCTGTGCAGCGGCCCCCACGCCGGCACCTGCGAGCTGGCCGTGGGCCGCAAGGTCTCCGGCGAGTACGCGCTGGGCGACGCCCGCCCGGTGATCACCGCCTCGCTGAGCTACCCCCAGGCCGGCGGCGGCAACGACGGCGAGGACGGCTACGGCCTGGTGGACGAGGGCATGATGGACTACGTGTTCGCCTCGCCCAACCAGTACGACGCCGGCTCGTGCATCTTCATGGCCACCGCCGGGTGCATGGAGGTGCTGATGAACCAGCACGCCGATCCCGAGGCCATCGAGTACAGCGGCGACACCGACCTGTCCGAGCGGTTCCTGATGACCGCCTACAACGACGTGCCCACCGCCCGCATGAAGTACTTCCTCACCGACCTGGTCCACGCCTACAACTACCTGGGCGGCTCCATGCTGGACCGCGACTACCCCTTCCAGGCCGGCTACATCGAGGACTCCTGGAACGGCGTGATCGAGTCGGGTCCCATGGACCCCGACGCCTACTTCAGCGCCTACTACAGCTGGCTCGACCTGCGCCCCGACGACTGGGAGGAGATGATGGTCGAGACCCCGCGCGCGGCCCGCACCGTCATCTTCGTGGACCCCGACCGCGACTCGAACTCCTACTGGGCCGTGGCCCTGGGGGACGAGGAGGTGGTCGAGCAGATCAAGTACGAGCTGCGCACCAAGCGCGCCCCGGTGATGGTGGTCTACAACCACTACCTGTACTGGCACGCCGACATCATCGTGGGCTACGACGACACCCGCGAGACCAACGGCTGCCCCATGGTCGAGGCCTCACTGGACTACTTCCAGCAGCAGGGCGCCACCAGCTACGTCAACCAGATCGAGAGCCACATCGACGACCTCGGCGGCTGCACCAACCAGGGCATCTTCTACGTGCGCGACTCCATCTACGACGGCACCGACGACGAGCCCATGTACGAGTACAGCGTGGACCACGGCTACGAGCAGCCGTACTCCCGCCGCATCATCGAGCGCTCCTACAACTGGGTGAAGTTCCTGGGCAACCACGCGTATTCGATTCACCGCTGGTAGGCAGGCCTGGTTCTGACCCCGGACAGTGATGGGAGGGGTTGAAGGTTGATGGTCGAAGGTTGAAGGGGGAGGGCCTGAGAACGTTCGGGTAGAGTCGAGTCCAGCAGGGTCCCATCGTTCGGAATCGGTCGCCGCACCTCAAGCGGCAGACGACCCCAGCAGCGATATCGTTCGGCTGTGCAGCTGGCGTGATGTCAGCGTGGCCATGGCAGGTGTGGACACTCGAGCTTGGAGAAACACGCCACGACGCGACGCCGCCACGACGCAACGTCTGAACCCGTGGGCAGGCGTTCCGGCGTCGCGCCGTTACCTCGTTGCGGCGTTGTGTGCTTCCGAAAAGAAGATCTTCGATTGGCGCGGTCACCGCGTTCTTCACCCTACCCGCAACTCACCCGTCGGATCTGATCGCGGACGGGCATCGACTCGGAGACCAGGGCTGCGGGCGCGGATACTGCCTGGAGACCTTCAACCTTCAACCCGCACAGAAACGCTCAACGATCCCGGACTCACCCCATCGGGCGAGCAACACTTACTGGAACCGGAAC
Source organism: uncultured Rickettsiales bacterium (assembly GCA_964558555.1). Taxonomy (GTDB): domain Bacteria; phylum Myxococcota_A; class UBA796; order UBA9615; family CAYRNR01; genus CAYRNR01. The sequence continues at coordinate 23,917 of CAZLEO010000107.1, forward strand.
GGATAGCTGAACGTCACGGGCCCGCCCTTGGCCTTGGGGTACGTGCGGGCGCGGATCTGTCGCGACACGCAGCTGACGAGATCGTCGTGGGCCAGGGTGGAGGCGCCGCGGTTGGCGCTGACGGAGGTCATGCGGCCGTCGGTGCCCAGGGTCATGTTCATGTGCAGGGTGCCGGCGAGCCCGGGTTCGTCCTCGAGCAGCGACTTGTAGCACATGCGCGCGGATGGGGTGACGTCGCGCAGCACGGCCTCGACCTTGGGCATGTCCACCCAGGCGCGCCCCTGGTTGGCCGCGGCGATGTCCTCGTCCATCATGTCCATGGACATGGACTCCAGGTCGCTCATCAGCCGCTCTTCGGGGCTGAGGTCGGGGTCGGGGGCACCCCCGCCGCCACCGCCGCTGATGCTGAAACCACCGCCGCCACCGCCGCCACCGCCGCCCGAAGCGCCGGTCCACGAGCTGCTCGGCGCCCGGGGCCCCTCGCCGGTCTCGCGCCGCTGGCGGCCCAGATCGGCCAGCCCGCCGTAGGCCTCGCCTTCAGCCTCGACGGCCTCGCCGCCGGACTCGGTCTGGCGGTGCTTCATCAGGTAGTCGAGGGTCTTCTGTTCTTCGATGGCCCGGCGGTGCAGGATCCACGTGGTCACGCTCCCGCCCAGGGTCACCAGCAGCAGGAACACGAAGAGCAGCCGTCGGCGCTTGCGTGCCTTGTAGGCCGACAGGACCCCCTGGGTGGTCTCGCCCACGGGCGCACGCTTGATCGGGGCGGGCGGGGGGGGGGCCGGTGCGGGTTGAGCCGGCGTTTTTTCGGGTGCGGGTGCGGGTGCGGGTGCGGGGGTCGCAGGGGGCGGCGCGATCTTGTCGGTCTTCTTGGGGCCCTCGTCCTCGACGCTGGGCCGCGGCTCGTCTCCCTTGCCCGTCTTCTCCTTGAGCGCCGCCTCGACCCAGGCGACCGTGTTGGCCGCCTGCGACGGTTCGCCGTCGCCGGAGATGCTCGGCATGGGCGTGTCCAGGCTCGGACGCTTGCCCGAGGGCGCGCCCTCGAGCTTGGGCACGTAGGTCAGCCGGAACGACAGCCGGCCCAGCTCGATCACCGAGCCCTCCTTGAGCCGCACGCGCTCGAAGGACTCGCCGTTGTGGCGCATCTCCGGGTCCTTGGCCGCGTTGACCGCCTCGAGGTAGGACCGCTCCACCACCTCGATCACCAGGTGCTCGTCCTGGGCCCTGGACGACTTGAGCCGCACCTGGGCCTTGCGTCCCGAACCGACCACCGTGCGAGCACGCTGGATGTAGAACGACCCGACGCGGCGACCACTCTTGAGCACCTCGAGCAGGGGCAGGACCGTCTTCTTCTTCTTCGTCATGGTGATCCGACGCCTCCCCAGCCAGCCCCGACCGGAGATCGGCCGATCGATTGTAGCCCATCGGCCTCCACGTTGACTCCCCGCAGCACGTGACTACGTTGTGCGGGCCCATGGGTGGACTCCGCGACACGATCGATCGGCTGTACTCCCGCGCTCGCGGCGTCCCCCTGGAGATCGGTCTGGGGTCCTACCGCCGCCGCGCCGCCCGGATCCTCGTCCAGGCCGCGGCACTGCGCGACATCGACGACGACGACCTCGACGCCCGGGCAAGGGCGCTGGTCGAGCGAGCTCGCGGCGGCGCGCGTGAGCAGGACCTACTGGATCCCACCTTCGCACTGGTCCACGAGATCGCCCGGCGCGAGATCGGGCTGGCCGCCTTCGAGGTCCAGGTCGTGGGCGCCCTCGCGCTGAGCCAGGGCAAGATCGCCGAGATGCGCACTGGCGAGGGCAAGACCCTGGCGGCGGTGTTCGCCGCGGCCCACGCCGCGCTGGCCGGGCGCGGCGTCCACGTGCTGACCTTCAACGACTACCTCGCGCGGCGCGACGCGGCCTGGATGGGTCCGGTCTACCAGCGGCTCGGGTTGCGGGTCGACGCGGTCCAGGAGTCCATGGACGTGCCCGCCCGGCAGCGCGCCTGGGCCGCCGACGTGACCTACGCCACGGCCCGCGAATGCGGCTTCGACTACCTGCGCGACCAGCTCCGCGACGATCCCGGCGAGGTGGTCCACCGCCCCTTCCACTACGCCATCATCGACGAGGCGGACTCCCTGCTCATCGACGAGTCCCGCATCCCCCTGGTCATCGCCGGCACCACGACCCGCGACGATCTGCCCGCGGCCCGCTTCACCGCCGTGGTGCGCGGCCTGCAGCCCGGCGTCCATTACGAGACCGACGAGTACGACCACAACGCCTACCTCAACGACGCCGGGCTGGACCTGGCCGAGTCGATGCTGGGCCGCGGCTCGCTGCACGCCGAGGCCAACGTGGCCGTCCTCGCCGCGCTGAACCAGGCCCTGCACGCCGAGGTGCTGCTGCGGCGAGACGTGGACTACATCGTCCGCGACGGCATGGTCGAGCTCGTGGACGAGTTCACCGGGCGCGTGGCCGAGAACCGCCGCTGGCCCGACGGCCTGCAGTCCGCCCTCGAGGCCAAGGAGGGCCTCGTCCCCCGGCCCGAGGGCGGCATCCTCGGCTCCATCGCCCTGCAACACTTCCTGCGCCTGTACCCCGGCCGCGCCGGCATGACCGCCACCGCGCGCTCGGCCGCCGAGGAGCTCGGCCACATCTACGACATGCCCACCGTGGTGATCCCGCCCCACCGGCCCTGCGTGCGGGAGGACCACCCCGACCGCGTGTTCACCCACGCCGGGGCCAAGCAGGCGGCCGTGATCGCGGAGGTGGAGCGCGTCCACACCACCGGGCGGCCGGTGCTGGTGGGCACGGCGAGCGTCGAGGAATCCGAGGCCATCGCCGCGCAACTGCGCACGCGGGGCAGGGAATGCAGCGTGCTCAACGCCCGCAACGACGCCCAGGAGGCGGAGCTGGTCGCCCGCGCCGGGTGGCTGGGGGCGATCACCATCTCCACCAATATGGCCGGCCGCGGCACCGACATCGTGCTCGGCCGCGACGCCGTCGAGCACGACCAGGTGGTCGCCCTGGGCGGGCTGTACGTTCTGGGCACCAACCGCCACGAGAGCGTGCGCATCGACGACCAGCTGCGCGGCCGCGCGGCCCGCCAGGGTGATCCCGGCTCCAGCCGCTTCTTCGTGGCCCTGGACGACGACCTCATGCAGCGCTACGGCGTGCAGGAGCTGATCCCCCGGGCCCACCGGCCGGCGCCCCAGGACGACCCCGTGGACGATCCCGTGGTGCTGCGCGAGGTGGACCGGGTCCAGCGTATCGTCGAGGGCCAGAGCTTCGAGATCCGCAAGACCCTGTTCAAGTACTCGTCCATCGTCGAGGGGCAGCGCGCCCTCGTCGCCGCCCGCCGTCACGACGCCCTGCACGGCGCCGCCGAGCTGTACGCTGCCGTCGCTCCTCGCCGCCACGCCGAGCTCGCCGCCACCGTGGGCGCGGCCGGCGTGCAGCGGGCCGAGCGGCAGCTCTCCCTGGCGCTGATCGACGAGATGTGGGCCGACCACCTGGCCCGCGTCGCGGACATCCGCGAGGGTATCCACCTGCACGCCATGGCCGGCAGCAGCCCCTTCGGCGCCGGTCAGGATCCCCTCGTGGCCTTCCACCGCGCCGTGGCCGCCGCCTTCTCCGAGGCCTGGGACGGCCTCGACGACGCCATCGTCGACCGCCTGCACTCCGCCCACATCACCGCCGACGGCGTCGACCTGCAGCGAGAGGGGCTCGACGTGCCAGCGTCCACGTGGACCTACATCGTCAACGACGATCCCTTCGGCAGCCTGGCTCAGCGTGTGGCCTCGCGCCTGCGCGATTCCGCCACAGCAATGCGCGATCGGCGCCGCTCGCGGCGCAGCTGAGGTCGAGGGTTTCCCTTGCCCCCGGCAAATCTCCACCGGTAGACTCCTCGGCGGAGTGATTCGGTTGGTGCCCCCCCTGCAAACCACGAGCGACCCGAGCTGCGACCCCCGCGGTCGTGTCGTCGACCCTCGTGCAGTCGGGGAGCTGCCGAGAATCTGCCGTGATTGGCCCGAGCGTCCAGGCAGGTTCAGAAACGAAAAAGTCTCGGGTTAGGAGTCGGAGCAACGTGAGGATCTACGTCGGAAACATCCCTTGGTCCATGTCGGAGGACGATCTGGGCAACCTCTTCGAGGAGCACGGTCAGGTCGCCTCGGCGGACATCATCACCGATCGCGAGACGGGCCGCTCGAGAGGCTTCGGCTTCGTGGAGATGGTCGACGCTGGCGAGGCCAAGACCGCCATCGAGGCCCTGGACGGCCACATGTCAGACGGACGCGCGCTGAAGGTCAACGAGGCCCGCCCGCGCAATGACCGCGGCGGTCGCGGCGGCGGCGGCGGCGGTCGCGGCGGCGGCGGCGGCGGTCGCG
>CAZLEO010000108.1:0-28221 GCA_964558555.1 uncultured Rickettsiales bacterium
GGGGGAGTGCGACTACCCCGACGACTCGGCCTCCACCGACGACGCCGACGGCGACGGCTTCTCCACCTGCGCCGGCGACTGCGACGACGCCTCCATGGCCACCTACCCCGGCGCCGAGGAGGTCTGCGACTTCGCCGACAACGACTGCAACGACCTCGTCGACGACGCCGACGCCGACGCCGACGGCTACGCCCCCATCGACTGTGGCGGCGAGGACTGCGACGACGAGGACCCCGCGGTCAACCCCGACGCCGAGGAGATCTGCAACGACGGCATGGACAACGACTGCAACGGCCTCGCCGACGACGAGTCCGTCTGCGAGGCGGGCGACGACGACGACTCCGCCGAGTCCGACACCTGCGAATGCCGCGCCGACGGCGGGTACGGCTCGGCCGCGGCGAACGTGGCGATGTTGCTGGGGCTGGTGGGGGTGATGGTGCGGCGGCGGCGGTAGCGGATTCGAAGAGGAAGAAAGAAGAAGCACGCCACGACGCGACGTTTGAAGAAGGAAGAGGAAGAAGAGATCACGCCAAGGCGCCAAGGAGCCAAGGCGCCAAGGGGAGATCGACTGGAGTTTTCCTCAGGATCCCGATCCAACACGGTCCGAAGTTCCTTCAAACGGCACTCCACACGGTCTTGGTCGACCAAGATGAGGTGAAGTTCCGTTTGGCGGAACTTGGTGGCGTCTTGGTTTCCCGGGAAGGGGAGGGAGAAGGGGAGATCAGGCCCTGAGTCCGTCGATGAGGTCCTGGACCGCGCCCCGCACGCGGCGGTGGCACACCAGCAGCGCCTCGCGGTCCTCGATGTCGACGGGGCCGGCGGCCTCCAGATCGATGGGCGCGCCGATGCGCTGGCGGATCTTGACGGGGAAGGGGGGGGACAGGGGCCACAGCCCGATGGGGCCGACGCCCAGCCAGAACGGCAGGCGGGCGGGGACGCGCAGCTGCTTGCCCCAGCGGTAGCCGTCGTTGAGACCGATGTAGGCGTCGTCCACGCCGGTGGCGCCCACGGGCACGATGGGCAGGCCGTACTTCAGCGCCAGGCGGATGTAGCCGGTGCGGTTGCCCCACTCGACGCGGTAGCGGTCCATCACGCTGCGGCAGCCCTCGCGGGTGCCGCCGGGCACGGTGGCGATGTGCTCGCCGCGGGCCACGGCGGCCTCGATGGCGGGGCCGTCGCCGGTGACGAAGCCCAGGCCGTCGGTCAGCCAGCGCATCACGGGGTTGGTCTCGACGGCGCCGTGGATGATGCCGTGGGGCAGGTAGCCGTACCGCTCGTACATCTCCACGGCGAGGATGAGCATGTCGTAGGCGAACGGTCGGCCGTGGTAGCCGACGATCAGGGCGGCGCGGTCCAGGTCGAGGTGCTCCAGCCCCTCCGTCTCGTACCTGAACCAGCGGCGGTAGAACCGCCACGCCGTGAGGTAGGTCGCCAGCGGGATGTTGAAGTCGCTCATCGGCCGACCCGCAGCAGGATGGCGCCGTACGACACGCCCGAACCCACGCCCACCATCAGGATGTGCTGGCCGGGCTTCACCGGTCGCGTGTGCAGCAGGCGGTCGAGGCTGATGGCGATGCTCGGCGAGCCCGGGCTGCCGATCTGGTCGACGATCCGCACGGTCCGTTCGGGGTCGATCCCCATCTTCTCGACGATCCGGTCGAACATGGAGCCGTTGGGCTGGTGGGGCAGGACCCACTCCACGTCGTCGAGTTCCATGCCGGCCTCGGCCAGCGTGGTGTCCGCGGCGTGCTGCAGGCGCTCGGCCGCCAGCCGGGTCATCTCGGCGCTGGTGGAGGGGAACTCGATGTATTCCGGCTTGCGCGTGAGGGTGGGGTTGGCCAGCACGGCGTTGCCCGGCATGGTGCCGTCGTTGGCCAGGAACGACGCCAGCACACCCTCGCCCTCGCGGCCAGGGCCGAGCACGGCCGCGCCCACCGCGTCGGCGAACACCAGGTAGGGGCGGGGGTCGTCGGGCGTGATGTGGCGCGAGCACAGCTCCACCGCGACCACGCCGACGGGCGACAGGCCCGTGGCCACGGAGCGCGCGGCCACGTCGAAGCTGGACATGAAGCCGCAGCAGGCGTTGTTCAGCGCAAACGTGTCGCAGGAGCCCTGCAGCCCCAGCTCGGCGCAGATGGCGTTGCTGATGGCAGGGAACGCCAGCTCCGCGCCGGTGCAGTTGGCGACCACGATGCGGCGCAGGTCGGTGGCCTTCAGTCCTGCCTCGTCCAGGGCGCTGCGCATGGCCTCGGCCGCGTACTCGGCCAGGGGTGTGTCCGGATCGGACCAGTGGCGCGTCTCGATGCCGGTGCGGCCGACGATGTACTCCGGATCACGGTCGGGCATGACCTCGGCGGCGAGGTCCACGGTGCGGATCTCGGGGCCGGGCAGCAGGCTGGCGGTGCCGAGGATACGAACGGAGATCACGATCCAGCCCTCCCTGTGATCACGCCCCACTTGAGCTTGGCGTCCTCCACGGACCGCAGCAGGGCGGGATCGTCCCACGCTTCACTGACGATCTTCGCGGCTTCGCCGAACTTGGACGCGGTCCACAGCGGAGAGGTGCCGCGGTTCTCCTTGACGTCGTACACCACCGACGCGATGGCGGACTCGCGCACGCCGTCGATGTGCAGCATCAGGCTGCCGCTGGCGCCGGCGTCGAGCAGCCGGTCTGCCGGATTGATCTGGGACAGCACCGCGGTCAGGTGCCACCGGCTCGCGGGCCGCGCCTTCGGCTTGGGATAGACGTTGGCGGCGATGCGGAGTGCGGCGTTGCGGGCGTACAGCACCACGGTGGGCACGTTCTCGGTGATGCAGCCATCCACGTAGCGGCCCTGTCTGAGCACGATGGTCGGACCGAACACCCCCGGCGCCGAGCTGCTCGCGCGCACCGCCAGCGCGACGCGACCGCGGGTGAACGCCACCCCGGCGCGCGTCTTGAGGTTGGTGGAGTACGGGTGGAACAGCACGGGCGTCTCCTCCAGGCGCGTGTGTCCCAGATCGTGGGTGAGCTGCGCCTCGAGCAGCCGCGTGGTGGCCATGGAGAAGGTCGAGAGCCACTCCATCCTGTTGCCGCGGCGGACGAGCTCGTCCAGCCCGGAGAGCCCGTGGACGGCGTAGTAGGCGCCCACCACCGAGCCGAAGCTGGCGCTGCTGACCACGTCGATGGGCACGCCGGCCTCGTGGAGGCGGCGGAGCAGGGCCACGTGGGCGTACCCCCACGCGCCGCCGCCGCCCAGGGCGATGCCCACGCAGCGGCCCGTGAGCCCGCGGGCCCAGCGGGCCGCGTGCTCATCGTCGTCCGGGACTCGAGCGGCGATCGCCCTGGCCCGGCCCCCCTTCCAGGCCGCTTCCAGAGCGTCGATGTCCACCTTCACCCGGCTCTCCAGGCGGGGGAAACCCTCCCCCAGGCCCTGACCCTCGGACAGGCTCCTGTCCCGCCGCCAGCGGCGGCGTGGGCGCCTCGAGGCGCGGTCGGACAGCAGCACCGTCTCCAGGACCTGCGGATGGGTGAAGTCGTCCGTCTGAGCCAGGGTGGGCGGTGTACGCCACAACCTCACGCGCGAGATGCGGTCGCGGAACGGGCCGAGCTCCTCGTGGACCTGGGCGCTGTCCCCGGCCTGCACGAAGATGTAGTCGTAGTGACGCCCGCGCTTGACCAGGGTCCTGGCCAGCTTGCCCTCCGCCACCGCCACCACGTTCAGCGGCCCCACGCGCACGGTCTTGCCCGCGATCGCCTCGTCCGGGTCGGCGCGGCGGATCAGCAGGACCTTGTCGTCGAAGCTCCGGGCCACGGCCGTGGCCAGCAGCGCCGTGAGACCGTCCGTCGGGATGGGCTCCTCGCCCTCGCCGACCTCCAGCACCACGAGCTCGCCCTGCGGCGGGGGGAAGCGCTTGTCGTCCGCCTCCGCGGCGGGCGCGTGCCCGGGCTTGCGTACCTGGCCCGCGAGCCGCTCCCACCCGCGCCGGATCCCCCGCCGGAACGACGCGGAGTCGCGGAACAGCTCCTCGAAGTCCTCGCGGTGGACGAACAGCACGTCCGACTCGCGCAGCGCGGTCACCTCGCCCTGCGGGACCTGCCCCGTCGCGAATGCGTATACCCCGTAGCACTCCTTGTTGCGGATGCCGATGTAGGGACGGTCGACCCGGTGCGGTCCCGGGTCGAACTCGACCTTCAGCTCGCCGTCGAGCACCACCAGGAAGTACGGCGAGCCCTCGTGCAGGGAGGGGCGGACCCTCTCCCCCGCCTGGAAGGTCCCGTGCTCGGCCTGGCGCACCAGCCCGAAGATCTGGTTGGACGTGATCTCGTTGAACAGGGGCAGGCGGTGCAGCGTGGCGATCACCTTGCGCTGCTCGGCCACGTCCACGGGCAGGTTGTTCAGCATCGTCGTGTTCTGCGCTCTCACGTGTCCTCCTTGCCCAGCAGCTGCCGTGCCACCACGATCCGCTGCACGTGGGACGTACCCTCGTAGATCTGCAGCCCCTTGATGTCGCGGTAGTACCGCTCGACCGGGTAGCGGCTGGAGTACCCGCGTCCACCGTGCAGCAGCACGGCCCTGGACGCCGCCCGGGCGGCGGCCTCGGTGGCGAACAGCTTGGCCGTGGACACCTCGCGGGTCACGCGTCCCCCCTGGTCCTTGCACCAGGCGGCCCGGTAGAGCAGCCACCGCGCCGCGTCCACGTCGGCGGCCATGTCCGCCAGATCGGCCTGGATCATCTCGAAGTCGCCGATGCGCTTGCCGAACTGCCGGCGGGTGCGGGCGAAGTCGACGCACGCGTCGAGGCAGGCGCGGCCGATGCCCACCGCCCCCGCGGCCACACCCAGGCGGCCGTGGTCCAGCGCCGACATGGCCACCTTGAACCCGCCGCCGGGAGCGCCCAGCAGCGCCGAGCTCGGGACGCGTACCCCGTCCAGGACGATCCGGGCGTGGTCGGACGCGCGGTGGCCGAGCTCGCGGCCGTCCATGGCGTGCCGCTCGAACCCCGGCGTGTCGGTGGGCACGAGGAACGCGCAGATTCCGCGGTGGCGCCTGTCGGGATCGGCCTGGGCGAAGATGACGGCCACGTCGGCGATCCCGCCGTTGGTGATCCAGATCTTCTCGCCGTCGAGGACGTACTCGTCGCCGTCGAGCCGGGCACGGGTCGCGATCGCGGCGGCGTCCGAGCCGGCACCCGGCTCGGTGAGGCAGTAGCAGCCGAGCCACTCGCCGCTGGCGAGTCGCGGCAGGGTCTGCTCGCGCTGGGCGTCCGTGCCCCACTGAAGGATGCACTGGGACACCAGGGACGTCTGCACGGTCATGAAGCCGCGCACGGAGGAATCGACCCGGCCGAGTTCCTCGTAGCACGCGGCCAGGGAAATCGAGTCCCAGTCACCGCCGCCGTACTCGCCGGGCAGCGGCCCTCCGAGCAGCCCGTCGCGGCCCATGGCCTCGAACAGGGCGCGGGGGATGGCGCCGCTCTCGTCCCACGCGCGGGCGTGGGGTGCGATGTGTTCGCGGACGAACGCGCGAGTTCGCTCCTGGATCGCTCGCTGTGATCGGGTGAAATCGAGGTGCATGGGGCGACTTTATACCAGCTCGGCAACCGTCGCCGTGTCTTGCGCTCGTCTGGGCGCTACGGTAGAAAATCAGGTTGGACTGATTGGGGCGAACCAAGTGACAGATACACGTCCGTGGGCACTGATCCTCGGAGTCTCTTCGGGGGGAGGCGAAGCCATCGCGCGCGCGGTGGCGCGCGATCCTGGTCTCAACGTGATCGGCTTCCACCGGGGGCACTACGCCGAGCAGGCGGAGGCCCTCGAGCGCGACGTGCGGGAGGCCGGCCGGTCCGTGGCGCTGCCGCTGGGGGACGCAGGCACTGCCGATGGCGCGGTCCGCCTCGCCGAGCAGGTCCAGGAGATCTGCGGAACCCACAGCGTGGGACTGTTCGTGCACGCCATCGCCAACGCTTCGGTGGGCAGCCTGACCTCGCGGGACGGTACGCACATCTCCGCGGCCAAGCTCGAGAAGTCCATGAACTCGATGGCCAACTCGTTCGTGCACTGGATCCAGGCGCTGTACGAGCGGGATCTGCTCGCGCCGCGTTCGCGCATGTTCGGGCTGAGCAATGTGCTGACCGAGACCAACGTCGCCACCGGCAGCGCCATCGCCCCGGCCAAGGCCGCGCTGGAGCAGTACGCGCGGCAGCTGGCCATGGAGCTGGGGCCGCACGGGCACCGCGTCAACGTGATCAAGTACTCGACCACGGTGACGCCGGCGGTGGCCAAGGTCCTCGACGACGCCGCCTTCGCCCGGCTGGAGCGCACCCACGCCGACGCCACCCCGGCGGGGCGGATGTTGACCACGCCCGAGGTGGGCGCCCTGGTCAGCCTGCTGATGCGCGAAGAGGCCTACTGGTTCAACGGCGCGACCATCGATTTCACCGGGGGTATGTCCCAGCACCTGCTCGACGTCCTGATGAACCCCCGGGACTGACCCGGTCGAGGGGCTCGGGACGGCGACGCTGAGAGAGGAGTCAGCTCATGAACGACACGAACAAGACCCAGATCGGCGGCGGCGAGGTTGCTGCGCTGTTGACGAGGAGGGCGGTGCGTTCGTTGCGCGGGGGGTACGACCGGGAGGTGATGGCCGCCACCGCCACCGCGGCCCTGGTGCGGGACTTCCCGGAGAGCGAGGACTACGTCACCGCGATCCACGACAGCCTCTTCGGCGGCGGCGAGGGCCGCCGGTCCCGCTCCCTGGCCGGCCTCACCGCCAAGGAGCGCGAGGTGGGGTTGATCGTGTTGCTGGCGTCGCAGCGCGCCTCCATGGAGCTGGCCATCCACATCTACTGGGGGCTGATGGAGGGCATCACGACCCAGGAGGTCGCGGGCCTGATGATGGTCACCGGCGTGTACGCCGGCATCGGCAAGCAGACGGCCGGGATGAAGGTGATGCGGAGCGCGCTCAACGCCCTGCAGGCGCGTGTCGATGCGACTCAGAAGATGACGGCCGAGGACGCCGCGAAGTCCCTGGCCACCGTGCCGGTGCTGTACGCGCTGGTGGACGCGTTCGCCTAGTCGTTCCGGGGAGCACGGGAGGGAGCGGGGTTTCATGCCGTCAGGAGATTCGACGGATCTGATCGGTGGACGCTATCGGCCCCTGAACGTGCTGGGCGAGGGCGGCATGGGCCGCGTCTACCGCGCCATCGATCTGACCACCAGCGGCGTGATCACGCTCAAGACGGTCCGCGCGTCCATCGGTGAGATCGGCATCGCGCAGCGCGACGAGCTCGACGGATCGCTGACCGAGCCCTCCCTGGAGCGCAAGACGGCGACCGAGGGCTGGCTGGACCGGGACGCCGAGACGCGCCCTGTCCCCGCACACCCCGGGGCGCCCGTGGATGGCGCACCTGCCGCCGAGGACACCCAGACCACGTTCGTACCCGGCGGCTCGGACACCACCGCGGTCAAGGCTTCCGAGCGCTCCCGCAACCTGCGCATGGCCCTGGCCCGGGAGTTCGAGCTGCTGCCGTCGCTGCGCCACCCCAACATCATCGGGGTGATGGACTACGGCTTCGATGCGGCCGGACAGCCCTACTTCACCATGCCCCTGGTGGAGAACGGCCTGCCCTTCGACGAGGCCGCCGCCGACCGGCCCTTCGCGGTCAAGGTGGAGCTGCTGTCCCAGCTGCTGCAGGCCCTGGACTACCTGCACTGGCGCCAGATCCTCCACCGCGACATCAAGCCGGGCAACGTCCTGGTGGTGGGCGACGACGTGCGCGTGCTCGACTTCGGCCTGTCGTTGACCGTGGACAAGCTCGACGATCTCGGCCAGGAGATCAGCGGCACCACGGCCTACATGGCGCCCGAGCTGTTCTACGGTGATCCCCCCAGCGTGGAGTCCGATCTGTACGCCGTGGGCATCATGGCCTACCAGCTGTTCACCGGGCGGCTGCCGTTCCCCACCGGCACGCTGGTGCAGAACATGCACAACGCCCTGCAGCGGGAGCCCGAGATCGACACCCTCGACCTGCCCGGGGGCATCAAGCTCCTGCTCGGGCGGCTGCTGGCCAAACCCCCGGGCAAGCGCTACTCGTCGGCGCGGGCCGTGATCGCGGACCTGTCCCGGGCCGCCAACCAGTCCATCGCCCTGGAGACCGTGCGCACGCGGGAGAGCTTCCTCGAGTCCGCCCCCCTGGTGGGTCGCGACGCCGAGGTCGAGCGGTTGACCGAGGTGATCGAGGAGGCGTTCGACGGCCGCGGCGGCACCTACCTCCTCGCGGGTGAGAGCGGCGTGGGCAAGTCGCGGCTGCTGGAAGAGGTGCGCATCCAGACCCAGGTCCGCGGCGGGCTGCTGCTCACCGGTCAGGCGGTGAGCGCCGGCGGCTCCCCGTTCCAGGAGTGGCGGGAGATCTGCCGCACCCTGTGCCTCGCGGCGGAGCTGAGCGACTTCGAGGTCGGCGTCCTGTCCGGCCTGGTCCGGGACATCGGCGTGATGCTGGACCGGGACGTCCAGCCGCCACCGCCGCTGGACCCGTCCGGCTCGCGCCACCGCCTGGCCGCGGTGCTCAAGGACGTGCTGACGCGTCAGTCCAGGCCGACCGTGGTGATCCTGGAGGACATCCACTGGTCGTCCCCGGCCAGCATCGAGCTGCTCGCGGAGATGCTCGACGTCGCCGCCGACGCCCGCCTGTGTCTCCTCGCGTCCTTCCGCGACGACGAGCGCCCCGAGCTGGCCCAGGCCCTGCCCGAGGCCCAGGTGATCAAGCTACAGCGTCTGACCGAGGACGCGATCCGCACCCTGTCGCGGCAGGTGCTCGGTAGCGACCACCTCCCCGCAGAGCTGCTGACTCGACTGCAGACCGAGACCGAGGGCAACCCGTTCTTCCTCGTCGAGGTGCTGCGATCCCTGGCCGAGGAGGCTGGTCAGCTGGACCAGGTGGCCGAGATCGAGCTGCCCGAGTCCATCCTCGCCGGCGGAATCCAGCGCATCATCGGCGTGCGCCTGGCGCGGCTCTCCGACGGGGCGCGCCCCGTCACCGAGCTGGCCGCCGTGGCGGGCCGCCGCCTGGACATGGTGCTGATGGAGCGCCTGTTCCCGGACACGGATCTGAGCCAGTGGCTCGACGAGCTGCACGCCATCGCCCTGGTCGACAGCGCCGACGGCCACCTGCGGTTCGCCCACGACAAGCTGCGCGAGGGTCTGCTCGAGGAGATCGGCCCTGACCGCCGCCGCGCGACCCACGGCCAGGTCGCCGAGGCCCTGGAACAGATGTACGGCAGCGATGTCGAGCACCTGGCGCAGCTGGCCTGGCACTGGGGGCAGTTCGGGGACGCCGAGAAGGAGTGCCGCTACTCCATCCTGGCCGCCGTGAACGCCCTGGGCACCGGCGCGTGCAACAATGCGATCCAGCTGCTCACCCGCGCCGGCGAAGTCCTCCCCGAGCAGGGGATCGAGGTCCCGGTGGGCCCTTCGGGTACGGAAGAGGCCACGGTCTGGACCCAGGCCGACATCTCGGCGCAGCTGGCCGAGGCGTCGTTCCAGCTGGGCAAGCTCGAGGACATCCGCGCGCACGGCACACGGGCGCTGAAGCTCTACGGCCACGGCATGCCGGGCAACACCCTGGGCTGGATCGCCGGCCTGTGGTGGCAGATCGGGGTGCGGACGCTGCAGGCCCTGCTGCCCAGCCTCTTCCAGGTCCGCGACGCCGCGAAACGCCGCAAGCGGTACGCGGCCATGCGCGTGCAGGAGCGCATGAGCGAGCTGTTCATCTACGCCGAGCAGACGGTCCCCCTGATGTGGTCCGGACTGAAGGTCGTCAACCTGGGCGCGCCGCTGGGCGACACTCCCGAGCTCGCGCGCGGCTACAGCCTGATGACCGTGCTCATCGGCTCGGTGCCGCTGCACGGCCTCGCCACCCGCTACGCCGAGTACGCGCTGCAGATCGCCGACCGCGCCGGCACGCAGAGCGACAGCGCCGCGGTCTGCATCGGCCGGGCCTGCTATCACCTCGGCACGGCGGACTGGGGCGTGCTCGAGCCCGAGATGCGGTCGGGCATGGAGGTCTGCCGCGAGGTCCGCGACGGCCGCCACCTCGAGGAGACGATGGTCTGCCTCGCCAAGGGGCTGCACTACCAGGGGCGCCTGGACGAGGGCGCCGAGCTGGCCGAGGAGCTGATCGTCACCGCTGCGGAGCGGGGCGACCAGCAGACCGAGGGCTGGGGGCTGATCGTCGCGATCGAGTGCCGCGTGCGCCAGGGCCGCACCGAGGACGTGCTGGATCGCTTCGGCGAGATGGAGCGCTGGATCGAGCACAAGGCCGCCTCCAACGAGAAGGTCTGCCCCACCGGCATGATGGCCCTGGGCAACCTCTTCGAGGGCCGCCGGTTCGACGCCGAGCGCCTCGCCGCCGAGGCCGTCGAGCTCGCCGGCAGCACCAACACGCTGGTCTACTGGGTCCTCAGCGGCCTGCACGCCGGCGCCGAGGCCCACCTGCGCATGTGGGAGATGGACGGCGAGGACGGCGCCCGCTGGGCCGACGGCGCGCGCAAGCTGGTCAAGGCGCTCAAGGGCCACTCCCGCGTGTTCCCCTTCGGCCGGCCCGCCTGGATGCTCATGGACGGCTGGCTGCTGTGGCTCGAGGGCAAGCAGGACAAGGCCGTCGCGCGCTGGACCGAGTGCATCGACGAGGCCGTCCGGCTCGACACGAGCCACGAGCTGGCCCAGGCCCACCTGCACCTGGCCCGCCGCCAGCCCGAGTCCCCGGACGCGCTCGAGCACGCCCGCGAGGCGGTCCGCCTGTTCGAGGAGATGGGCGGCAACTACGACCTCGACGAGACCCGCGGCTTCATCGAATTCCTCGAGGCATGATCCCCCTTCGCCACCGCGACCTCGCCCACGTCGTCTGTCCGGACTGCGGCGCGGCGCAGGACCACGGCCGACCCGCGGACGACAGCCCCCTCGAGGACGGCACGTTCGCCTGCCCCGGCTGCTCCACCCCCTGGCCCGTGGCCGACGGCCTGCTGCAGCTGTACCGCGACCTCGACGTCCAGGGCACCGACCGGCTGATGCGGCACATCTACGACGCCCTGCCGCGCCTCCACCGCCCCGCCAACCGCCTGCTGCTGCCCCTGATGCAGTTCCGCACCGAGGGCGCCACCCGCGCCGGCTACATCCGCCGCCTCGAGCTCGGCGCCCTGCGCCCGAACCCGGACGGCACCCCGTTGCGCATCCTCGAGGTCGGCATCGGCGACGGCATCAACCTCGACCTGCTGGCCGACGCCCTCCCCCCCGGCCTGGACGTCGAGCTCTGGGGCGCGGACTTCAGCCGCGGCATGCTCACCCGCTGCCGCCGCCGGCACGCCCGCCTGCGTCGCCAGGGCCGCGCGCTGCCGCTGCGCCTGCTCATGGCCGACGCCCACGCCCTGCCGTTCCCCGACCACACCTTCGACCGCGTCTTCCACGTGGGCGCCGCCGGCAGCTACCAGCGGCCCTCCGTCGCCCTCGCCGAGATGGCCCGCGTCGCCCGCCCCGGCACCCCCATCGTCGTGGTGGACGAGCAGCTCGAACCCGGCCGCCGCCACGGCCTGTACCACCGTGCGACGTTCAAGATGATGACGTTCTACGACAGCGATCCACACTGCCCGGTAGAGCTGTTGCCGGACGGAGCCGAGGACGTGCTGAGTGAGGCGATCAGCCGCTTCTACTACTGCCTGCGGTTCCGGATGCCGGGGTGAGGTGAGGCGGGGCCGGCGTCGCGATTCAGGGCTGCCAGGCGCCGTGGTTGTTGCCCTCGTCGCATTCGAGGACGTCGTCGAGGACGTCCACGACCACGTCCAGGCCGTCCTCCAGGGCGTCCACGGCGACGGCGAACTGGATTGGATGGGCCATGCCGCTGGGGAGGATGGGGGCGAGGGTGGCGTCGTCGAGGAACGCGCCGTCGATGGGATCGAGGGCATGGCAGACGACCGGGTCCTCCACTGCGAACTCGCCCTGGTTGACCACGTAGGCCGTGACCAGGGCGTGGGTGGCGTCCTCGGAGATGCACACGTCGATGTCGCCGATGAGCAGGTCGGGCCGTGGGACGTCGGGCTTGGAGCCGACGGGGAGCGCCTGCCAGACGTTGGTGGAAGGGGACTGCCAGGGTCGGGTGCTGGGATCCGGGACCTGGCCTGTGGGGGAGCGGCTGCCGGGGAACTTCTCGACCCACGTCCAGGGTTCGTCCGAACCCTCCAGGCTCCAGCCGCTGAAGTCGTTCTCGACCACGGCCACCGTGGGCCAGGCGGGCATGACGATCTCGGCGAGCCCGTCGGCGTCGATGTCGAGGATGGCGGGGGCGCCGATCCACGACGAACAGGTGCATGTGTTGGGCGTGAGTGTGAGGATCTCGGCGCCCGTGCCGTCCAGCACCACCAGATCAGGATAGGTGCGGATGTAGATCTCGTGCAGGCCGTCCCCGTCGAGGTCGGCCAGTGCGAAGGGGTAGTGGCTGATGTTCGGGGTGGCGTGCTCCCAACGCCACGCGAGGGACAGATCGTGCTCGAGCACGAAGATCCCGTTGGGCTGGTCCCCGATGACGATCTCCGGATCAGGATCCCCGTCGAGCTCGCCCACGGCGAGCACAGACGGTTGCTGTGCCCCGTGGTCGGCCGTGGCGATCTCGTTGCAATCCGAGTCGTACAGGCCGATGAAGCGGTGTCCCGCGGCCACGATCTCGCCTTCCGGATCTCCGTCGAAGTCGCCGACGGCGTAGATCAAGTAGCTCCAGTGGTTCGAGTCCGTGTAGCACGAGTGCAGCAGGGAGCCATCGGGAGCGAATATCCCCATCAGCTGGGCGTCGTACTCGGAAGTCGCGATGATCTCCTGGGTCCCGTCGAGGTCCAGATCCGCGGCGATCGGCGCGCCCGTGTCCTGGCCCGGCATCCCGTCGAGGTAGGCCAACGTCGTTCCGGTCAACCCGTCGTAGACGCGAGACCCGCTGAGCACCTCGACCTGGCCGTCCCCTTCGAGGTCGGTCAGCCATGGTCGCCGCTCGGACATGAGGGCTATGTCGACCATCCACAGCTGGGTGGCCCCGGTGCCGTCCCACATCGCGAGCTTGTCGTAGTCATCGTCCCAGGTGGGATCGAAAGCCGCGACGATCTCCATTCCGGGAGTGTTCGGGTCCACGTCTCCGATGGAGGCCGATATCGTCCGGGCATCGGCGAGGAATGAGGTGATCCCCACGCCCTCGTGGGAAATCAGCTCGGCCTGTGTGTACATCGACTGGTGGGACAGGATCTGCATCGGATCGGTGCTGTCGACCGCCCCGTCGCCGTTGGCGTCCATCATCCTGCCCACGTGAACCGGGCCGCAGTTCGTGTCTCCCTGGAACTCCCACGTGATCTGCAAGTCCCAGAGCTCCTGGCCCGGGTCCACCCAGCAACCCTCGACCACGTCGACCTGCAGTTCGGGCCACTCCTCGTCTCCGCAGTCCCCCGTGTCGACCACGTCATCGTCGTCGTCGTCGGCCTGGTCGTCGTCCGCGACGTCGTCGTCATCGGGCTGCGAGGTGTCGTCGTCTCCGCCATGCGGATCCGAGCCCTCGCCGACCACGACGCGCTCCGAACAGCCCAGGGCGAGGAGGACGGCGAGCAGGAGAGTCCAGGGGGTCGGTTTCATGGTGACGAACCTCCTTCGAGGGATTCGAGGCGCGTGCGCGCCCGGGGTGCGTACAGGCTGTCGGGGTGATGGGCGACGAAATCTCGCAGCGCTCCGCGCTCCCGTTCGGCTTCGCCGAGCTGCTCGAGGGCGCAGGCGGCGCCCCACTCGGCCTCTTCGAGTAGTGCCGCGTGTCCCGCGCCGGCGATGTAGGACTGGAACGACTCCAGGGCGGACTGCGGCGCGCCCAGGTGCTTCAGCTGGATCTCACCCATGGCGACCCTGCAGGTCTCCGCATCCGAGGATTCCGGATAGGTCTCGATGAGTTCGGCGTACGCGTCGACCGCCGCGTCCCACTCGCCGCGATTGCGGTGGCTGCGGGCGTCGTCGAGCATGGCGGCGATCCGGGAATGCTCGGGGTGCGATCCGTCGTCGGCTTCGGGGATCCCCGTCTCGACCTCTTCCTCCGGTCCGGGAGCGCCCTCGGCCGGTGACTCGTCGAGTCGCGCCGTGAGATCCTGGCCTTCCGATATCGGGGCGTGGCTGTCGAAGCTATCGCCGGGCAACAGGGTCGTGGCTGGACCCGTCGTGGGCTCGAAGACGACGCTCCCCTCGGACACCTGGATACGGATGCCCTGCCCGGGCAGCGACACCTCGAACCGCGTCCCCACGACGCGGATGTCGCCCTCCGGCGTCGCCACGACGAACGCAGCGTCTTCGGCCTGCGGCTCCACCTCGAACTCTGCGCGGCCCGCCGTCAGCTGCAGCCGGGCGCCGGGCCGATCCGAGGCCGCGATCGCGAGCCGTGTGCCCTCGTCCAGCTGGACACGGGAGCCGTCGGCCAATGCCAGCTCGACGGAGCCCGCGTCCACGATGACGGCCTCTCCGGCGGGCAGACAGGACCCGCGGGAGAGGACCGCCCCGTCCAGCCGGGCCTCGCCGACGATCTCACCGACGGTGGCTTCGCAGCTCCCGCCCGACGCGGGTGCGGCGGAATCGGCGGTCGTCTCGAGATCCCGGCTGGAGGGGCGAATCATCACAAGAGCGACGGCCACGGCCGCGGCCATGGCCAGCGCCACGATCCATCGACGGCTGCGCGAGCCCGTGGCAGCGATGTCGTCCTCCCCACGGCGCTGTACGGCCCGCGCGACCTCGTCGAAGTCCACGCCCTCACCGTCCTCGACCGCGGGGGGTGTCCCCTCGAGCATCTCGATCACCGATACAGAGATCGCGCAGGTCGAACAGGTCTCGCGGTGTTCGGCGACGAACGCCTGCTCCTCGGCATCCAGCTGGGGTCCATCCAGGAGCACTCGATCCTGGAGGGCCTCGAAGCGGCGGCAGGGCGTGTGCGGCATCAGCGGCTCCTCCGTGTGAACAGTTCCTGCGCGACCGGATCGGAGAGGGCGAGGCCGCGAAGATTCGCGCGGGCGTTCTTGAGGTGATAGCGGACCGCGTCGTCGCTCTTGCCCACGAGCTCGGCCACCTCGACCACGGTGTGGCCCTGGACCAGCTTGAGTACGAGCACGAGGCGCTGCAGCGGCGGCAGCTGGTGGAGGAGCGCGGTGACACAATCGGCGCGCTCCTTGCTCGCCATCGCCTCGGCACCCTCCACGGCCCGCAGCGGTGGCGCGGACTCCTCGGACTCGAACACGCGGTTGCGAGCGTGCAGGGCCCGCAACCGCTTGAGCACGGTGCGCACGACGATCACGTCGGCCCACGCCTCCAGGCACCCGTCGGCCCGGAACCGGGGGGCGGCGCGCAACACCTGCAACAGGGCTTCCTGGCTCAGATCCTCCACCTCCTGCTCGTAGGGGCTCATGTGTCGGGCGATGCCGCGGACGCGGGGCCACAGCAGCTCGATCAGATCGCGCTTGGCGCGGGCGTCCCCCCCCGCCACGAGCGACATCAAGCGAGCGTCTCGCCTCAGCTTCTCCCGCGCTTCGTCCATGAACCTCTACCCCTACAAGTGCCGGCACCACCGAAAACGGGGAGGATCTTCGTCAGGGGACACCCCCGACCAGCCCCACGAACCAGTACGGCTGAGCCGGCCAGGGCTCGAGGATGGTGCGCGTCTCACCGTCGATCCGCACACCGAAGGAGGGATTGGCGAACCACAGGACCAGCCCCGGTCCGGTCCGCAGGTGGAGACCGCGACCGATGCGGAGACCCAGCCTGAACTCCAGCGAGGCGCCCGCACCCACCGCCGTCGATTCCTCCATGGCCTCGACCTCGGTGGCCTCGGAGCGGGCGTCCCAGGCGTGCAGCTCGACCGCCGCGGCGATACGCCCGCCCAGCGTGAGGATGCCCTCCGGGTGATCGAAGGCCAGCCCGACCTGGATGTCGTGGACCGTGTCCGACAGCGAGATCCCCTCGGCCTGCACCCCGACGCCGGGACCGAGGCTGTAGCTGGCGACCACGGACCAACGCCGGCTCACGTGTAGACCCAGACGGACCTCGATGCGGTGGCGTACCCGTTGCTGGGTGGCCATCCCGTGCAGGGCGTAGTCCGCGCCGAGGATGGGGGTCGGGCGGAAGCGTGGCTGGGATTCGAACTCGGGCACGGACTCGATCTCGGCCTCGCGCTCCGGCTCGGACTCGGGCTCGGGCTCGGACTCGGCTTCGGCGATCGAGAGGTCTTCGGTCGGTGTCTCTTCGACGGCGCGGAGCGCCTCGACGGTGGCGCGGACGATCAGCGCGATGGCCTCGAACCGCGAGCCAGCCTCGCTCCCGGCAGACGCCACCTCGCGCGTCCGGTGCGGGCTGGCCGCGCGCTCGCCGAGGTAGAACGACAGCTGACCCGTCTCGGACAGGTCGCACCAGAACACGACGGTAGCTGACTCCTGCGTGGCGATCTCTGCGGCGAGCTGCCGCTGCTGGGTCACCTCCGCGGGCAGCTCGCCGACCCAGCGCAGCACGAGCTCCGTCTCCAGGTCCCCCACCTGCGACGCGATGGCCCTGTACAGCTCCTGACTTGCATCGACGCGAACCTCCTCGCCGATCATCACGAGGACTGCGGGCTCCGCCGCCGCGCCCGCACCGACGACGACGGCGAAGGACGTCACGAGCAGCTGGATCGCCCTGCCCAACATCTGGATCCCACCCCTTCCGGATCACTCTCCCCGGAGACTCTCCCTATCCGTACCCTACACCAGCGGCCGTAGGGGCCGAATCCGAAAACCTCGACTGTGTGGCGCGGGAAAAGGGACGCTCACACCTGTACGCCTTTTCTTCGACGACTCGATACGTCGAGCTCACCCCTCCGGAGAGGCGTACAGCAGGACGTAGACGTCCCCGGCTTCACGGTCATTGTATCATTTGATACTATCAAGCCATGCCTGAACCACCGATCACGATCACACCGTCGATCCTCGAACTCACGGCCTCCATCCACCGGGAGCTGGGCAAGCTCGAGGGGCTCGGGGGGACGACACCACAACCGCAGTTGAGGCGGAGCAACCGCATCCGGACGATCCACGGGACGCTGGCGATCGAGGGAAACACGTTGTCCCTGGACCAGGTGACCGACGTCCTCGATGGCGTCCACGTGGTGGGACCGACCCAGGACATTCGCGAGGTGCGCAACGCGAACCGTGTCTACGCGAACCTGGCGCGCTGGCGGCCGAATTCCTCGGTCTCCCTGCTGCAGGCGCACGCCGCGATGATGGACGGGTTGATCGAGGACCCCGGGCAATGGCGGACGGGGGACGTGGGTGTGCTGCGAGGAAGCCGCGTGGCCCACGTCGCCCCTCCTGCTCACCGTGTGCCGGACCTGATGAAGGATCTGTTCACCTTCCTTCGCCGGGTGAGGGACCTGCCGTGGCTGATCCGTGCCGGTGTGTTCCACTACGAGCTGGAGTTCATCCACCCCTTCAGTGACGGCAACGGCAGGATGGGCAGGCTGTGGCAGCAGGTCGTCTGCGCGGCCCACGAGCCGGTCTTCGAGCACCTCCCCGTCGAGAGCCTCGTGCGTGAGCACCAGGCCGACTACTACGCGGTCCTGTCGGAGTGTGACCACGCCGGCGAGTCGACCCGGTTCGTGGAGTTCATGCTCGATCTGGTCGCTCGCTCGCTGGCGGAGCTGGTCGCCACGATCCGGCCCGTGCCGTCGTCCGCAGCGACTCGCCTCACCCGCGCCCTCGACCACTTCGGAGACCGGGAGTTCTCGCGCAAGGACTACATGGCGCTGTTCCGGACGATCTCGTCGGCAACGGCCAGCCGCGACCTTCGTACGGCCGTCGAGCAGGGCGCTGTGACTCGAACGGGGAACCGGGCGACGACACGGTATCGGAGGTCTTGACCCGCGGCGAGTCGGTGCGGGGGGCGCGCGCCGTCCATCGTCCGAAACCTGCGTGCTATCCTCCGAACAGGGAGGGGACGCGATGCGATTCTCGCACTCCACAGCACCGGCGCTTCTGGTCCTCGCGCTGGTGGCCTGCAGCGACTACGAACTGGAAGGCGAGGAGGATACGCCTACGCCACCCGAGCCCGTGGGTGACGACGACGACACCACACCGGTCGATGACGATGACAGTACGCCGCCCGAGTTCTGCGACGAGCTGGGGATCGGCGGGGGCGAGTGCAGCATCGACGAGGACTGCGTCGTCGAGGACGTGGGGACGTTCACCCCGGTCATCCGGTGGTCGCGGCCCACGTGGGCGTTCCAGTCGAACTACGACGACTCGATGATGGCGCCCATGGTCGCCAACCTCACCGATGACAACGGTGACGGAAACATCGACGCGGACGACGATCCGGACATCGCCCTGGTGACCTATCAGTCGGGAGGATACATCCGGGTCGTGTCCGGCCACGACGGCGCCGAGATCTGGACGTCCCTCGAGCCGGTCGACGGTCAAACGGGTCTGGCCATCGGGGACATCGACGTGGACGGCTTCCCGGAGATCGTGGCCACCACGGGCGATCTGGGGATCATCGCCTTCGAGCACGACGCCACGTTCAAGTGGCGCACCCCGCCCCTGGGCGAACACATGCCCATGGACAGCAACAATCCTGCGCTGAGCGACATGGACCACGATGGGGATGTCGAGGTGATCGTTGGCTCCGCAATCGTGGCTGGCGCGGACGGGGCCATCCTGGGCCGAGGCCTGGGATGCCAGGGCTTCAACCCCTGGGGGAGCGTCGGCGCCAGTTCCTTTGCCGCGGACTACGACCGCGACGGGATCGAGGAGGTCCTCGCCGGTTGCTCCATCTACAACCTGGACGGCACGCTCGAGCTGTCGCTAGGGGTGGACGACGGGTTTCCTGGCGTGGCCAACTTCGACGGCGATCCGCAGGGCGAGATCGTCCTGGTCGGCCAGCAGGCCGTTCGCCTGTACGACGACGATGGAGCGCTGTTGTGGTCGACCCCCCTGCTCGGAATGGACGGTGGCCCTCCGACCATCGCCGACCTGGATGGCGACGGGGAGGTCGAGGTCGGCGTCGCGTCGCGGACCAACTACGCGGTGTACGACACGGATGGCACGCTCCTGTGGACCAGGACCACGACCGACGCGTCCTCCGGAGTGACAGGCTCTTCGGTGTTCGACTTCGAGGGGGACGGCATCTGCGAGGTGGTCTACGCCGACGAGCTCGACCTGTGGGTGTTCGCCGGTCCCGACGGCAGCGTCAAGCTCCGCGAATCCCAGCACACCTCCAACACATGGCTCGAGTACCCCGTCATCGCCGACGTGGACTCGGACGGGCACGCCGAGATCGTGTTCACGCACAACACCGGCAACGGCCCCGGCGGCACGGGCCTGTCCGTGGTCGAGGACCTCGACGACTCCTGGCGGCCGACCCGACCCATCTGGAACCAGCACGCGTACAGCATCACCAACGTCGAGGACGACGGCACGATCCCGACCCACGCCGCCGTGAACTGGGACACCTACAACAACTTCCGGTCGGGGGACATCAGCGTCGGCCCCACCATCGCCCACGACGTCGAGGTGGAGATCCTCGACGTGTGCGAGCTCGAGTGTGACGGCGCTCGCGTCCTGGTCCACGTGCAGGTGTGCAACCACGGCACCGTCGCCATCGAGGAGCCGTTCCATCTCAGCCTCTACGCCAACGACGCCGGTACCTTGATCCTGCTCGAGACCGTGGAGATCGAGACCCTCGCCTCGGGCACGCTGACTCAGGCCATCCCGGTGGAGATCGAGCCTGCCCTCATCGCGGGCCGAACGCTGGTCGTCGTCGTGGATGACGACGGCTCTGGTGAGGGGGTGTTGCTCGAGTGCGACGAGGACAACAACATCGCGATGTGGGGGGACGTCATCTGCGCGGGAGCTAGGAACGGCTACTCGTCGATCCGGTAGACGCGCCCTTCATCCCCGGCCAGCGCGAATCCCTCGCCATCCCGTTCGACCACCCGGTCCGACGGGAACTGTTCGGTCGAGAACATCAGCCGCAATCGCGGACCGGGCACCGACGGCAGCCGCACCTGCTCGACCCCGTTCTCCGCCGCCGTGTTGACCACGAAGACGTACCGCGCCTCGTCTCCGCGCTGGGTCCACGCCAGCACCGGGTTGCCCCCCGTCGGATCCGGCGGCACCAACCACCGCGTCGCCCGCCCCGCGATCTCCGGACCGATCTCCTCGGCCAGCAGCCGCAACCGCGTCATCAGGTCGAACAGCGCGGCGTTGCGGCCCCAGATCCAGGGGCCGGAGCGGGCCTTGGGACCCTGGCGCTCGTGGAAGACGTAGAGCTTGGTGTAGTGCTCGTTGGGCCAGGGTTCGAGGTGCGGATCGCGGCATTCGAAGCCGAGGCCGGTGTAGGAGGGGAGGTCGGGCTGGAAGAGGGCGAGCATGAGGCGGGTGGTGTTGCCGGTGACGAAGAAGGCGTCGAAGCGGGGGTCGTCCTTGTCGGCGGTGATCGTGGTCATGGAGGGCTTGACCGGGGATCGGGCGGCCACGTCGAGGTAGTGGGCGAGCTCGGTGAGGAACTCCGGCGTGCCGACGGGGTAGGACTGGAGGTTTCCGAGGGTGGCGTCGGCGTTGCAGGCCTCGAGGTGGGCGACCTCGTCGCCGTAGGCCATGAAGTCGGGGGGGCCGAGGAAGGACTCGGCGAAGTAGGCGAACCAGGGGGTACCGGTGGCGCGGACGTGTTCCTTGACGGCGTGCAGGGGATCGTAGCGGTCGTCGGTGTGGTCGGGGACGCCGTCGGGGCGCATCTGGACGTGGGACATGTCGCCGCGCATGAAGTCGAAGCCGAAGCGGCGCTGGACGGCGGCGTAGTGGTCGCAGACGTAGCGCCAGGCGGCCTCGCGGGGGCGGTCGAAGTCGATGGCCCAGGCGGCGTTGTCGTCGAGGCGGTCGTAGAGCTTGTAGCGGGCCAGGGGGCCGAAGACGCGGGACATCTCCTGGGGCTCGGTGATGCGGTAGTCGCGCCAGCGCATGCCGTGCTCGTCGGTGATCACGGCGTCGGGGTCGGGATCGACCTCGAGGCCGCGGTACGGCGGCGCCATGGTGGCGGGGACGGGCTCGAAGCCGTCGGCGTGCAGGGCCTTGACCAGGGCCAGGCGGCGGGCCTCGCGAGACTCGATGTCGGCGGCGCGGCCGAAGACGAGGTGGCGACGGGTGCGCTCGTCGGTGGTCGGGGCGTAGAGCTCGGCGGCGGTGGCGGGCAGCGGCGGGTCGTCCACGGCCGGGCCCTGCTCGACCACGAACTCGAAGACGCGCTGCTGGACGTCCTCGTGCAGGTCGGCGCGGTGGTCGACGATCTCCATGCCTCGGCGGCGCAGCCACTCGAAGTGTTCGGGGTGGGTCAGGGCCATCTCGGCGTAGCGGTCGCAGTGGGGGATCACGTCCATGCCCACGGCGCGGCCGAGGGCGTGCAGGAGGTGGACCACGGCGCGGAGCTGGCGCTCGGGGGTGTCGAGGCCGGGGCGGGCCGCGGCGAGCTCGGGGCTGAAGATGGAGCGGTCGATGTCCCAGCTGGAGGGGCCATAAAGACTCTCGACGACGCCGGGCTGCCACACGGGCAGCAGGTGGATGGCGTCGAAGGCGGCGGGCAGGGTCAGGGTGTACTTGACCACGTCCCAGGCCGAGCCCAGCGTGCGGATGTTCACGCCGACGACGTTGCTGCGGGTGATCCAGCGGCCGTCGGGCCGGTCGGCGACGGGGCTGCGCAGGGCGTCGGGCAGCGGGGTGTCGGGATCGGCGTGGGCCGGGTCCAGGGCCAGATCCAGCGCCGGGCCGAGGCGGTCGGCGAGCACGTCGAGGATGTGCTCGGTGGGCTCGCGCACGGCCAGCTCCGGCAACAGGTAGGGCACGAAGCTCAGGCGCCCGTGGCGGTAGTCGCGGTACAGATCGGTGCGCAGCGCGGCGTCGTACCAGCCGCGCTCCAGCTCTTCCCAGGTGGGCTTCACGGGATCTCGACGTCGTAGTCGCGCGTGATGACGATGTCCGCGTCGGCCCTGTGCTGCGAGATGATCGCGTGCTCGATCTTCAGCACGTCTTCGATGAACGGGTCCATGGCCTCGCGGGCCCGCTTCTTGCGGGCGGCCATGGTCTCGAGGCGGTTGCGAGCGATGAAGATCCTGGTGTCCACGTTGGACAGGGTGGTGCAGTAGGTGCCCTCGGCGATGAGCACCTTCAGCCCTTGCAGGGACATCGTCTCCTCGACCACGGTGTCCTCGTCGTACAGCACCAGCGGCTTGACCACCTCGTCGGCGCCGTCGCGCGCGGCGAGCAGGTGCTCGTCGAGCAGGTCGAGCTTGACCTCGCCGGTGCCCACCCAGTCGATGCCCTCGCGGCGGCGCGCGTCGTTGCTCTTGGGGGGCAGCACGAAGTAGTCGTCCTGCTGGTAGATGCCGCAGGGGATGCCCAGCTCGCCCAGGGCCTCGGCCACGGCCTGGGCGGTCTCGGACTTGCCGCTGCCGGACTCGCCGGCCACGGTGATGGTGAAGCGACGGAGGCACCCGCGGATGGCCGGGGCGATGCGCTCGGCGATGATGGCGGCGGCCTCGCGGTGGTGCTCCTCGACGATGATGACGTCTCCGCGCATGGCGACTCTCCGTGTCCACCGTCGTGGTGGGGATCGCCGTGAAGTTACCCCCTATAATCGGTGCTGGAAAGGGGGATCCCGTGCGAAGACTCGTGACCCTGCTCGCAGTCGCTTTCACCCTGGCGGCCGGCGAGGCATCCGCCGACTCCTACGTGTTGGCCGTGACCTACTTCGACGCCCACTCGGTGCGGCCGGAGCTCGAGCCGCTGGGCCGAGGCGTGGCGGACATGCTCATGACCGATCTGGCGCGGGCGAAGGGCGTGCGGGTGGTGGAGCGCAACCGGCTCAACGAGGTGCTGGCGGAGCTGGAGCTGGGGCGGTCGCAGTACATCGACGAGGCCACGGCGCAGAGGCTGGGCGATGGGCTGGGGGCGTCCCACGTGGTCGTGGGATCGATGACGGCGGGTATGGACGGCATGCGGCTCGACGCCCGGGTGGTGTCGGTGGCCACGGGGGAGGTAGAGCTGTCGGTGCAGGCGACCGGCGCGGAGGAGGAGTTCTTCCAGCTGGAGTTCCTGCTGGCCGCGAAGCTGCTCGAAGGGCTGGGCGTGGTCGTCGAGGACCTGCCGGTGCGCGACGGCGTGTCCCTGGACGAGGCCGTGGCCCGGGCGCGAACCATCGACGAGCGCGACGAAGCCTACCTCGAGCGGCTGTCGGCCATGCGGGAGTACCGTTCCCGGCGACTGGTGCGGGACGCGCTGAGCATCACGTCGGGTAACGCCCAGTCCGTGAGCACGGTCGTGACGTGGGGGATCAAGGACGGGGGTGGAGCGCCGTACTCCGCCCTGACGTTCGCCATGCGGGTGGGCGACCAGCCGACGCTGGACCTGATGAAGAAACGACGGGTGGGCGCGACCGCCACCGGGTTCGTGTTCCTCGGAGCAGGCGCCGCCATGTTCGTGGGCGGATTGGTCGTCTTCAAGAAGCTCGACGAGGAGGTGTTGTGGGGCGACGAACCACTCATCGCCGGCACGATCGTCTTCAGCACGGGGATCGTCTTCATGTGCATGGCGCCCGGCCCCCTGCTGGCCGAGAGGATCCGCCAGAGTTACCTGGCCAACTTCTACGCTCCCGAGCGAGCCGACGAGCTGATCCGGGAGTACAACGAGGCGCTGGGCGAGGAGCTGGGCCTGAGCCGCGAGGACGTGCTGCAGCTGGACGTGCACGGATCGCGGGCGCGGCCGGTCCGCCGGCCGTGGGCGATGCCGATGCTGTCGTTCGGGGCCGTCGGCGTGGTCGGGATGTTCTGACGCCGCGGGGCGGGGAGATCAGGGCACGTTCTCCTTGCGCGCCAGGCCGCAGCGCACGTGGCCCTTGGACCGCTTGCCCGCGTCGCCGAACCGCGTGCGCGCCGGACCCACGGGTTCGGCCACGATCATCCGGGTGCCGGCGACGCGGACGCACAGATCGCCCTCTTGCTTGTCGAGCCCGACGGCCACGAACGCGTGGTTGGGGATGTACATCATGGCCACGGGCAGATCGGGCAGGGCCGCGCGCAGGATCGCCAGGTAGAGCACGGACTTGGAGTCGCAGTCGCCCTTCTTCGCGCCGAGGACGGCGAGCGGCCGGCGGTACCCGGCGTAGTCCTTGCCGCGCTTGCGCTCCTCGTAGGGGATGGACTGGACGAAGCACAGGGCGCGGCGGACGAAGGCGCGCCGGTCGTCGGGATCGTCGAGGTCGAGGCCCCTCGCCAGGGCGTTGGCCAGGGGCTCGAGGTCATCGGTGTAGTCGCGGACCAGGGCCTCGTGGTCGGGCTGGATCTTCCCCTTGTGGCGGGTCCAGCGATGCTGGGTGAGGTAGGCCTCGAAGGCCACGTCGGCCGCGTCCTGGGCCGCGTTCATCGCCTCCTTCATGGCGCGCCGGTCGCGGCCCGAGGCGGAGATGGTGATGCCGCGATCCAGGCCGCGGACCTTCAGCTCCACATCGTCGACGGTCTTGGCGTACCTGCGCGCGGCCTTGACCTGCACGGCCACGGCGTCCTCGTAGGGAAACCCCATGGCGGCGCCCATGTCGGAGCGCACGTCGGCCTTGGGCAGGACGAAGCGGATCTTGCGCTCGGTGTTGTTCTCGTCGTTGAAGGTGAAGTTGAAGCGGCGCATCTCCTCGGCCCCGGCGGGCGGGGTCAGGCACAGCGCGCACAGGGCGAGTACTACGGACGACAGGATGTGCTTGGCCATGGGGGCATGGACGTGCGCGCATCCGCGGGTATTCGGTGCGGTGGTGCGCGTCATCGGTCCAGGTACTCCCGGCAGACGGCCTCGCCGTCCGCGGTGCCGCGCCCGAACAGCCGCTGGATGTTGCCCACCGAGAACAGCACCGCGTGGACCATGCGGAAGTCCGCCGCCCCATGCTCGGCCGCCGGCCGGATGATGACCATCTCGCCGTCGAAGCGGGAACGCCCCGAGTCGGACCGCCGTCGCCGCAGCCGGTGACGCAGCTTCCGCCGCTTGCGAAACGGCGTGATGGCCCAGATCTCGTCCAGGTCCTTCTTCACCAGGGCGTTCAGCGGCAGGTTGTTGGTGAAGCCGCCGTCGTAGTAGCGCTTGCCCCGCACCTCGATGGCGCGGTCGCCCAGGGCGGGGATGGCCGCGGAGGCGCGGTAGATGAGCTCGCGCTCGTCGCGGTCGAAGCCCCCCTCGGCAGTGTTGAACGACACGCTGCGGTGCGTGTCGGCGTCGGTGAGGAACACCTCGATGGGGACCTGGCCCTCCTCGGTGGCCGGCGGCTGGCTGTCGCGGTAGCGCCCGAAGATGCGGTCCAGGGCGTCGCCGTAGGCGAAGGGGTTCTGCAGCTTCATCAGCCGCTTCGCCGCGAACGGCTTGACCCAGCGCACCGTGTCCACCCAGGTGTGCTCCAGGTCGTGGATCATCTCCTCGCCACGGTTCCACACCAGGGCGTGCAGCACGCCGATGGAGGTGGCGGCGATGATGTCGAACTCGATGCCCGCGTGCCTGAGCGCCACCAGCGCCCCGGCCTGGTAGGCGCCCAGCGCGCCGCCGCCGGACAGGACCAGGCCGCGCTTCGGTCGTGTGGCTCTGTCGTCGTCGCCCAAGTCGTCCCCTTCTCCGTGCAGGGACCACCATACGCGGGCTCAGGGGGGTGGGGAAGGGGAGGGGCTACTCGCAGGGGTTCTCGGGCCGGTCGACCTGCGGCCAGGGCTCGTCCAGGAGCTCCTCGAACAGGTCCATGGGCGGGAACTCGGTGCCCATCCAGCGCACGGTCATGTCGCGCCCGATCAGCACGCGCCAGGGGATGGAGTCGTCGTTGCCCAGGTCCGGGCCGATCACGTGGGCGAGGTCGTCGAGGACCGGCATGGTCCAGCCATGGACCGCGGCGACCTCGGCCGGCGCGTCGGTGGGCGGGCCCACGGCGAGCAGGACGATGTGCATGTAGCCGTCCAGCATGTAGGCCTGGTACTCCTCCTCCGCGGTCGACGCCAGGCACCACGCCCCGCCACATCCGTCGGACGAGTGCATGATCTGGATCACGTTGCCGTAGAAGGAGTGCAGTCCCACCTGCTGGTTGAACTGGTCCATCGCCTGGAAGTTGTACAGCACGTCGCCCACCGCGGCGGAGCCGCCCCCCAGGCCGTTGGGGTACGGGTGGTGGTCCCAGCCGCCGAGGTAGGGGAAGTCGGCGGCAGCCAGCGGATCGCTGAACTGGTCCCACTCGTCGCCGTCCACGTGGTTGTCGCCGTCGGTGTCGGCCATGTCCGGATCGGTGCCGATCACGGCTTCGTAATCGTCCTCGAGGCCGTCGCCGTCGCTGTCCTCGCAGCCCGGCGGCACCTCCACGTCGTCGTCGTCCCCGACGTCGTCGTCGTCCCCGAGGCAGTCGGGGCTGGAGAAGCAGTCCTGGTCGTCGCAGTCGAACATGCCGTCGCGGTCGTTGTCGGCGCCGTCGCTGCACTCGAAGGGATCGTCGCCCTCGAGCAGGTCCGCGGCGCATCCGCCGACCAGCGGCAACAGCAGCGACAGGGCGAGGAAGAGATGTCTCAAGGCAACGTGCTCCCGGTTCATGTCCACGATCTCGATAGGAAAAGTAGTGTCGCCGGACCACCGAGACAAGTGCTTCGGGCGGCCGCAAGCTGATCTATATTGGAACACACGGCTGGGAGGTTGGAGCTTGACCGAGCACGACGAAACACGGAGTAACGGGTCGCCGGGTGCCTACACGCTGGGCAGAACACAGGTCGCCGGCCAGGACGCGGACGACGTGGCGCGCAAGATGCTCGCCACGTTCTCCTCGGCCGGCTACCGCCCACCCGCCCTGCCGTCGGTGGCCATGGAGATCCTCAAGCTCGCCGAGGATCCCCGCGTCTCGTTCAACGTCATCGCCACGACGCTGGAGAAGGATCAGCTGATCGCGGGCCGCGTGCTCAGCCTGGCCCGGTCGCCGTTCTACTGCACCACCAACACCGAGATCACGTCGCTGAAGCACGCCATCACCCGCTTCGGACTGCGCATGCTGGTGGACATCGTCACGGAGGTGGCGCTGGAGATCGGCGTGTTCCAGACTCAGGGCTACGTGGTGCCCATGCAGCGCGTGGCGCGCCACTGCCGGGCCACGGCGCACCTCGCCCGCATGCTCGGCAAGCTCACCGCGTTCCCCGCGGAGCAGGCGTTCCTGTGCGGGCTGTTCCACGACGTGGGGTACGCCGGCATGCTGGTGATCCTCGGCGAGGAGTGGAGGCCGCCCGCCCTCGATCCCCTGTGGCCCGGGCTGGACCGCATCCACGCCGAGGCCTCGGCGCAGATGGTGAACCTCTGGCAGCTGTCGAGCACCGTGGAGGAGATCGCCCGCACCCACCACCTCGCGTCCGCGTCCCAGCCGGTCGAGCCTCTGGCAGCCATCGTCTGCGAGGCCGAGGCGCTGGCCAACGAGCTGGGCTTCGGCATCGCCGGCCTGGCCGACCAGGAGAAGGGCAAGACCCTCGACACCACGCACCCGACGTCTCGGGCGCTGGCCTGGGACCGGCTGGAGCTGACCTCGAAGCAGCTGGACGAGGTCCGCGCCAAGGCCGCGGAGATCCTCCCTGCGCTCGCCTGAGACGCGCCGCGGCCGTCGATCGGTTCTCTCGCACGCGCGATCCTTTTTGACGAGATTCCCCGGCCTGTTGTAGAAACGCCCGACGGGGGACCGAGTGACAAGTCAACCCGCGATCTGATCGGGAGTGAATCATGCCCAGAATCGTCAAGTGTGGACTCATCCAGTGCGCCAACGCCCTGGACACCAGCGAGTCCGTGGAGAAGATCCGCGACGCCATGTTCGACAAGCACCTGCCCTTCGTGGAGCAGGCCGCAGCTCAGGGCGTGCAGATCCTGTGCTTCCAGGAGGTCTTCAACGGCCCGTACTTCTGCCCCAGCCAGGACGCCAAGTGGTACGGCCTGGCCGAGGAGGTCCCGGGCGGCCCGTCCATCGAGTGGTCCCAGGATCTGGCCCGCAAGCACGGCATGGTCATCGTGGTGCCGATCTACGAGAAGGCCATGACCGGCGTGTACTACAACACCGCCGCGGTCATCGACGCCGACGGCGAGTACCTGGGCCGCTACCGCAAGAAGCACATCCCGCAGGTGGCCGGCTTCTGGGAGAAGTT
>CAZLEO010000109.1:0-28164 GCA_964558555.1 uncultured Rickettsiales bacterium
TGCTGTGGTGTCGTCGTCGTCGGCTGGGGTGACGTCGTCGTCGTCGCCCGGCGGGCAACCCGCGAAGACGAGCAGGGCTGCGACGAGCGTGAGCAGATGGCTGGAGCTGAACATGGTCCCTCCCTGTGGAGAGCGTATCAGCTCGGGGACCGCTCGACCCTCATCCTCCCGCGACCACCCCCATCCGATACAGCGCCACCATCGACAGCGCGTGCCGGATCTCCCCCGACCGGATCGCCTCGGGCACGCGATCCAATTCCATCAGCACCACCTCCACGTCCTCCCCCTCGTCCAGCTCCTGCTCGGCCTGGAGTGTGCAGCCCTCCACGAGCAGCATGTGGCACGCGTTGGACTGGATCGCCGCGTTGGGCTCGACCCAGCCCAGGTCGGTGACGGTGCCGCCGGCGTAGCCGGTCTCCTCGCGGAGCTCGCGCAGGCCGGCGAGCTGGGGGTCCTCGCCCGGTTCGACCACGCCGCCGGGGACCTCGAGGGAGAACGTCTCGCGGCCGAAGCGGTACTGGTTGACCAGCACGATCTGGCGCTCGGCGGTGATCGCCACGACGTTGACCCAGTCGGCGGTCTCCATCACGAAGTACGGGGCTTCGAGGCCGTTGCGGGGCGACACGAGCTGATCGCGTCGGAGCTTGAAGACGGGGGACTCGAAGAGGATGTCGCGGCGGGTGAGTTTCCAGGACTTCATGTCAACGAGATCAGGTCTCGTCGCAGTCCATGGACACCTGCAGGGACAGGGGGCTCTCGTCGGGGTCGTTGCTGGTGATGATCAGGTTGCCCGTGGCGATCTCCTCGACGGTGCACACGGCGGTGATGACCACGGTCTCGACGCCGCCGGGGGCGATGATGCCGACGAAGGGCGTGAAGTTGATCTGGGACATGGGGGAGGCCATGTTGAAGACCTCGAGGTCGCCGGTGCCCAGGTTGCGGACGTCGAGCGGGATGTCCGAGGTGCCGCCCACGCTGACGACGCCGAAGTTCAAGGCGCCCGGGGCGGTCTGGATGTCGGGATCACCGGCCGCGTCGTCGTCGTCACCGGGGATGGTGTCGTCGTCGTCGCCCACGGCGCTGTCGTCGTCGTCACCGGCGGTGGCGTCATCGTCGTCGCCAGCGGCGCTGTCGTCGTCGTCGTCGTCTCCGACCGGCTCGTCTTCGGGGCAACCCACCATCACGAAACCGCAGATCAGTGCGAACAGGAAGGTCCATTTCCACGTGGTCATCAGATGTCTCCTTCAGTGCTGGGTACCCCGCCCTTGGAGCAGGGATTTGCCGCTGTATACCGGGTCAGAGACCCGCTTGCCACAGTAAATATTCGAAAAGCAGACGCTTTGCTCGGGCAGATAGGGACACGATTCAGCGCTTGCGGGCATCAAAGTAAGTACGCGTCTCCCGCGCGATGACGCCGGACAGCAACAGCAGGCCCACGAGGTTGGGGAAGGCCATCAGGCCGTTCATGCAGTCCGAGAGGTTCCAGACCAGGTCGACCTGGACCGACGCGCCGACGGCGGCGAGCACCACGAATGCGACGCGGTACGGGACCACGGCCCGCGAGCCGACGAGGAACTCCACCGACTTCTCGCCGTAGTAACACCAGCCCAGGATGGTGGAGTAGGCGAAGAGGATCAGCCCGACCGTGACCACCAGGCCGCCGACGGCCCACTCCCTGCCGCCGAACTCCACCATCCAGCCCAGCCCCTCGGAGAACGCGTGCACGGTCAGCGGAGCGCCGGTGAGGGCCTCGCCGGACTTCTCGGCCATCCATGCGCCGGTGACGAGGATGGACAGGCCGGTCAGCGAGCACACGACGATGGTGTCGATGAAGGTCTGGGTCATGGAGACCAGGGCCTGGGACACGGGGTTGGAGGTCTGGGCTGCGGCGGCGGCGATGGGCGACGAGCCGAGCCCGGACTCGTTGGAGAACACGCCGCGGGCCACGCCGAAGCGGACGGCCTCCTTGACCATGGCGCCGGCAAAGCCGCCGGCCGCGGCCGTGGGCGAGAAGGCGTGGCGGAAGACCAGCGCGAGGGCTTCGGGGAGCTTCTCGATGTGGATCACCAGCAGCACCAGCGCGCCGATCATGTACGCGACGATCATCACCGGCACCAGCACGCCGGTGACCTTGCCGATGCCCTTGATGCCGAACAGGATCACCGCGGCGGTGAGCACCGCGAGGACCAGGCCGGTGACCCAGCTGGGCACGGCAAAGGTGGCCTCCACCGCGTCCGCCACGGAGTTGGTCTGGACCATGTTGCCGATGCCGAACGCGGCGATGGCGGCGAACAGGGCGAAGGCGTAGCCCAGCCAGGCGCTGCCGAGGCCGTCGCGCAGGTAGTACATGGGCCCGCCGGCCATCTGGCCCCGGGCGTCGGTGGTGCGGTACTTCACCGCGAGCACGGCCTCGCCGTACTTGGTGGCCATGCCGAACAGGCCGGTGACCCACATCCAGAACAGGGCGCCGGGGCCGCCGGCCGCCACCGCGGTGGCCACGCCGGCGATGTTCCCGGTCCCCACCGTGGCGGCCAGGGCGGTCATCAGGGCCTGGAAGTGGGAGATGTCGCCGGCCGCGCCCTTCTCGCGGCGGACGATCAGGGCCATGTACAGCCCGTGGATCAGGCCGTGGAACTGCACGCCGCGCAGGCGGATGGTCAGGAAGACGCCCGTCCCCACCAGCAGCACCAGCATGGGTGCGCCCCAGATCCAGCCGGACAGGGTGCCCAGGTGGCCCGAGAGGGTGTCCAGGAATGCGTGGATCGCGTTCATCTATCGCTCCCCCGGTTGCGCGGTCGTTCGCAGGCGCTATCCTACTCGGCACCGGACAGAAGGAAAGGCGAAACGGAGGGACGCCATGGTGTGGACGAGGACGTGGATGGTCGCCGGGTTGGCGCTGGCGCTGCTGGTGGGCTGTCCGTCGGAGGAGGGGGACGACGACAGCGCCGAGGTCGGCGACGACGACGACACGGTCGCCCCCTCGGCGCCGGTGATCAGCAACCTCGATATCTACGTCGGCGTCCCCGACGGGGAGACCGACGACATGCTGGTCTTCACCTTCGACTTCGAGGACGCGGACGAGGACATCTCCGGCGGCGTGATCCGCCTGTTCACCACCCAGGAGCTGCCCATCGGTGACGCGGACTACGCCGGCCAGGAGGTGCTCGACGACGCCGACGACGCCGCCAGCGGCACCCTGTCCACCTACGGCGACATCGGCGGCTACACCGGCTTCCCCGTGGGCGAGGCCTGGAACTACGGAATCCTGCTGGAGGACCGGGGCGGCAACGAGTCGAACATGCTCGAGGCCGAGTTCACCATCCCGGAGTGAAGGACGACAACTTGAGCGACGACACCTTCGCCCGCTTCGAGGGCACGCCCACCTACATCGCCGACGGCGGCCTGCGCTCGGACGTGGACGCCGCGGTGGCCCTGCGCCGGCCGCTGCTGGTCAAGGGGGAGCCCGGCACGGGCAAGACCCTGCTGGCCCACGCCGTGGCCGAGGGGCTGGGCATGCCCCTGCTGACGTGGCACATCAAGTCCACCTCCAAGGCCACCGAGGGCCTGTACCACTACGACGTGGTGCAGCGCCTCAACGACAGCCGGTTCGGCGACGCGGCCGACGTGTCGGACATCCGCAAGTACATCAAGCTCGGCGTGCTGGGGCAGGCCTTCTCGGCCGAGGCTCAGGTGGTGCTGCTCATCGACGAGATCGACAAGGCCGATCTGGAGTTCCCCAACGACCTGCTGCGCGAGCTCGACGAGATGGCGTTCCACATCCCCGAGCTCGACGAGACCGTGCGCGCCGTGCACCGCCCTGTGGTGGTGATCACCTCCAACGCCGAGAAGGAGCTGCCCGACGCGTTCCTGCGGCGCTGTGTGTTCCATTACATCGCCTTCCCCGAGCCCGAGCTGATGGAGCGCATCGTCCGCGTCCACCACCCCGACGTGGACCGCAAGCTCCTCGGCGCCACCATCAAGCGCTTCTACGAGGTGCGCGACGTCCAGGGCCTGCGCAAGAACCCCTCGACGTCCGAGCTGATCGACTGGATCTACGTGCTGGTGCGCAGCGGCGTGTCCCCCCACGAGGTGGAGAAGGCG
Source organism: uncultured Rickettsiales bacterium (assembly GCA_964558555.1). GTDB lineage: Bacteria > Myxococcota_A > UBA796 > UBA9615 > CAYRNR01 > CAYRNR01. The sequence goes on from CAZLEO010000109.1 coordinate 4,102, forward strand.
CTGCCGTTCATGGGCACGCTGATCAAGCAGGAGCAGGACCAGCAGACCATCGCGCGCGGCGGCCCTCGCCGGGGCGGAAGGGGCTGGTAGCGGCGCGGTGTTCCTCGAGCTTTTCATCGACCTGCGCCGCCGCGGGGTGCCCGCCTCGCTGACGGAGCTGTTGACCTTCCACGAGGCCCTGTCCATGGGCCTGGTCACGGACCTGGACACCCTGTACTCGGTGGGCCGCGCCGTGATGGTCAAGTCCGAGGCCCACTACGACGCCTTCGACCAGTCGTTCCTGCAGGTGTTCCGCGGCATCGAGACCCCGGTGGATGTGCGCGACGCCATCCGCGAGTGGCTGCAGAACCCCCTGAGCCGCGAGCACCTGGATCCCGAGGTGCTGGCCAAGCTCACCGGCCTGTCCATGGACGAGCTGCGCAAGCGCTTCGAGGAGATGCTGCGCGAGCAGCAGGAGCGCCACGACGGCGGCAGCCGGTTCATCGGCACGGGCGGGACCAGCCCCTTCGGCAGCGGCGGCCAGCACCCGTCCGGTGTCCGCATCGGCCCCGGCGGAGGCCGCACGGCGGTGCAGGTGGCCGAGGACCGGCGCTATCGCAACTACCGCACCGACGTGGCCCTGGACGTGCGCCAGTTCAAGGTGGCGCTGAAGGGGTTGCGGCAACTGGCCCGGGAAGGGGAGGAGGAGCTGGATCTCGACGACACCATCGACGAGACCTGCCGCAACGCCGGCGACATCGAGCTGGTCTACGACCGCTCCCGCAAGAACCGGGTCAAGCTGCTGCTGATGATGGACGCGGGGGGCTCCATGGCGCCCTACGCCGAGCTGGTCAGCCAGCTGTTCACCGCCGCGCACGAGTCCAGCCACTTCAAGCAGTTCCACTACTTCTACTTCCACAACTGCATCTACGGGTCGGTGTACCGCGACATCTACAACCGCCGCCGCGTGGCCACGGAGCGGGTGTTCGCCAAGTACCCGGCGGACACCAAGGTGATCCTCGTGGGCGACGCTTGCATGGCCCCGTGGGAGCTCAGCGCGGCCGGCGGCGCCATCTATTACTACGAACAGAACCGCACCCCCGGTATCGAGTGGCTGCGCCGCGTGCGCGGCCACTTCACGCACCGGATCTGGCTCAACCCCGAGCCCGAGCGGTACTGGAACCACCCCACGATCCGCGCCATCGGCCAGCTCTTCCCCATGTACCCCCTGACCCTCGACGGGCTCGAGCGGGCCGTCAAGAAGCTCAAGGTGGTGTTGTAATCCCTTGACGTGCGTGCTAGGTTCCGCCCCCGCGAAGCGGCGCGGTGTGCGCGTTTGTTCCGCGTGACACAGGTCGGCGACGACCTACGCTGCTCCCGGTGGGGCGTGGCCAAGTGGTAAGGCAACGGGTTTTGGTCCCGTGTACCGCAGGTTCGAATCCTGCCGCCCCAGCCAGGAGAGACGGCGGCGGCAGTCGCAAGCATGGAGTTCCGATGACGGCCAATGGCCTGACCATCCTGACGGGTAGCTCCAACCCGTCCTTCGCCAAGGCGATGGCCCGCTACCTCAACGTCCGCGTCGCGGCGATGACGGTCAAGCGGTTCGCCGACGGTGAGGTGAGCGTCGAGATCGAGGAGAACATCCGCGGTCGCGACGTGTTCGTGGTCCAGTCCACCTGCACGCCCGTCAACGAGAACCTCGTGGAACTGTTGATCATCATGGACGCGGTGAAGCGCGCGTCCTCGGGCCGCCTGACCGTGGTCCTGCCGTACTTCGGGTACGCGAGGCAGGATCGCAAGGTGGCGCCGCGGACCCCCATCTCGTCCAAGCTGGTGGCCGACCTGCTGGAGACAGCGGGCGCGTCGCGGGTGTTGACCATGGATCTGCACGCAGGTCAGATCCAGGGGTTCTTCAACATCCCGGTGGACCACCTCTACTTCACTTCAGCCGTACTGCCGTATCTGCGCGAATTCATCAGCTCCGAGGGATCGGTCATCGTGTCCCCGGACGCTGGCGGCGTCGAGCGTGCCCGGCACTACGCCAAGTATTTTGGTTGTGGACTCGCCGTGATCGACAAGCGGCGGGATGCCCCGAACGTGGTCGGGGAAATGAGAATCATCGGGGATGTCGCGGGGAAAAACGCCGTCCTGCTCGACGATCTCGTCGACACCGCAGGCACCTTGACCAAGGCCGCCGGAGCCCTGAAGGAGAACGGTGCGAAGCAGGTATTCGCCTGCTGTACGCACCCTGTCCTGTCGGGACCGGCGGTGACGCGGATATCCGAGTCGGTGATCGACCAGCTGGTCATCAGCGACTCGATTCCGCTGTCCAAGGAGGCCAAGGCCTGCAAGAAGATTCGGGTCGTATCCGCGGCTCCGAAGCTCGGCGAGGCGGTCAGAAGGATTCACAACAGCGAATCCGTATCCTCCCTCTTCGAGTAGGCCGCGCACCCTGATGGCGCCACTTCGGTGGCGGACGGGAGGAGAGAGAAACTCTCCTCGGACAGACAAGACACGACATGTCCCACCCGTTTGGGTTGGGACCGATACGGGACCGTGTGAAGGTCCCGGCGGAGGATTTGCGGAGCGATGAGTACCTACGAGATTTCGGCGCAGCTGCGGACGAGCGGCGGAAAGGGCGCGGCCCGCAAGCTACGTGCGGCGGGGCAGATCCCTGCGGTGCTGTACGGCGACGGCAAGGAGGCCACCGGCCTCTCCGTGGCCCCCGGCGACGTGGAGAAGCTGCGACGGCAGCCCCTGGGCATGAACACGCCCGTGACCCTGAACGTGGACGGCCTGGCCGGCAAGCGTCTGGTCATGGTCAAGGACACCCAGCGGCACCCCCTGACCCGCAGCCTGCTACACGTGGACTTCTGGAACATCGACGAGGATCGTCCCATCGTCGTGACGGTCAAGATCGCCACCGTGGGCCGGGCCATGGGTGAGGAGACGGGCGGACGCCTGCAGATGCTGCGTCACGCCGTGGACGTGCTCTGCAAGAGCTCGGACATCCCCACGGCGTTGACCGTGGACGTCAGCCCCCTCGAAACCGGCGCCAAGCTGTACGTGGACGATCTCCACACCCCCGAGGGAGTCGAGATCGTCTACGAGCAGCGCTTCCCTGTCCTCGCCATCTCTGCCAAGGGCATGAAGGGCGTGGACGAGGACGAGGAGGTCGACGAGGAGGCCGAAGAGGGCGAAGAGGGCGAAGAGGGCGAAGAGGCGGCTGACGAGGAGTAGCCGGCTCGACCGAGCCCGGAGCGAACGACGATGGCGCGTGGCAAGCAACTGGTCGTGGGGTTGGGAAACCCCGGAGCAGGCTACCGCAACACCCGGCACAACCTGGGTTTTGCGGTGGTGGACGAGCTCGCGCGCCGGCATGGCATCGACCTCAAGACCAAGAAGTTCCGCGCCGTCTACGGCAGCGGGACGATCGGCGAGCGGTCGGTGCTGCTGTCCAAGCCGCAGACCTACATGAACCGCAGCGGCGACTCCGTGGGCGTGATGGCGGGCTGGTTCCACATCCCCCCGGAGCAGGTGCTGGTCGTGCACGACGACCTGGACCTGGAGTCGGGGCGCCTCAAGCTCAAGGCTGGAGGCGGCCACGGCGGTCACAACGGCGTGCGGGACATCATGCGGGCCGTGGGGAGCGCCGAGTTCCTCCGCGTCCGTATGGGAATCGGGCGCCCGCGCGCCCAGTCGGGCTCGACCGACCACGTGCTCAGTAGCTTCCACCCGGACGAGAAAGCCGCGGTGGGGGGCATGGTCGATCGGGCCGCCGACGCGGTGGAGATGACCCTGGGAGAGGGCATCCGCGCGTCGATGAACGAGTACAACACCAGGGGCGAGGGTCCGTGACGGCCCCCCCACAGGGAGAGACGATGTATCTACGGGAATACGAGCTGATCTTCATCGTCAAGCCGGAGACCGACGAGGCTGCCATCCAGCAGATCTCCGAGAAGCTCGCGGCTGCGACGGAGGAGAATGGCGGCGTCAAGCTGCAGCTGGTGCTGTGGGGCCGCAAGCGTCTGGCCTACGAGATCCAGGACTTCAACAAGGGGGTGTTCTACCTCTTCGGCTTCCTGGGCGATGCCGAGACCGTGGCCGGCCTGGAGCGGGCGCTGAGGTTCGAGGAGGTCGTGCTGCGGTTCATGACCACCAAGATCTCCGACCGCGTCGAGGTGGAGACGCGCAAGGAGCGCGCCGACGCCGAGGAGGCGGCCCGCGCCGCCAAGCGCGCCAAGGAGGAGGAGGAGGCCCGCAAGGCCGCCGAGGAGCGCGCGTACTGGGAAGAGAAGGCCCGCGCGGCGGCCGAGAAGCGCGACGCCGAGGCTGCGGCCGCGGCGCCTGCCGCCGACAAGCCGGCCGAGAAGCCGGCCGAGAAGGCCCCCGAGAAGCCGGCCGAGAAGCCGGCCGAGAAGCCGGCCGAGAAGCCGGTTGAGAAGGCTGCCGAGAAGCCGGCCGAGAAGCCGGCCGAGAAGCCGGCCGAGGTTGCTGCCGAGGCTCCGGCCGAGCCCGCCGCTGCCGAGGCTCCGGCCGAGGCCGAGCCCGAGCCGGCCGCCGAGCCCGAGCCGGTCGCCGAGCCCGAGCCGGTCGCCGAGCCCGAGCCGGTCGCCGAGCCCGAGCCGGTCGCCGAGCCCGAGCCGGCTGCAGAGCCCGAGCCGGCCGCAGAGGCCAAGCCCGAGGCAGACCCGAGCGAGTAACCACGACCACCGCCGAGACCCCCGATCGGGGAGGGCGGTGCAGCGTCAAGACATCGGCGGTCGGGACCGAGGTCCCACCGCGAGAGGAGTCGAAAGATGTGGATGGGTAGGAAGCGGAGATCACGGCGGAAGGTCTGCAAGTTCTGTGCGGACTCCAACCTGGCGATCGATTACAAAGAGGTGAAGATCCTCAAGAACTACATCACCGAGCGCGGCAAGATCGTGCCCCGCCGGATCTCGGGTAACTGTGCCAAGCACCAGCGGAAGCTGTCGCACGCCATCAAGCGCGCGCGCAACATCGCGCTGCTGCCGTACCTGGCCACCAACGCCTAGGGGATCGTCGTCATGAAGCTGATTCTCAAGGAAGACGTGTCGAATCTGGGCAAGGCCGGTGAGGTCGTGACCGTCAAGGACGGCTACGGTCGCAACTACCTGATCCCCAAGCAGCTGGCCATGCCGGCGAACAGCAAGAACATCAAGCACATCGAGCACGCGCGCCGGCTCGTGGACGTCCACCGCAAGAAGGTGGCCGCCCACAGCGCCGAGATCCGCGAGGCCATCGCGGCCACGAGTCTCGAGATCTCCAAGCGCGCCGGCGAGGAGGACAAGCTCTACGGGTCCGTGACCAACGTGGAGATCGCCGACCTGCTGGCCGCCAAGGGCATCCAGCTGGACCGTCGCACCATCGTGATCGGTGAGCCCATCAAGACCGTGGGCGAGCACGTGGTGCACATCAAGCTCAAGGAATCCGAAGCCGCCCCGTTGACGGTCAAGGTGGTCGCCGAGCAGGACTGATGGACGATCCGCGCCGCGGCTCTGGCCGCACCCCACCTTACTCCCACGAGGCGGAACAGGCCGTCCTCGGCGCCGTCCTGCTGGACAACGACGCCCTGGGACGCATCACCGGCGTCCTCACGGACGCCGCCTACCACCGCCCCGCCCACCGGCGCATCTTCCGCGCCATGCTCGAGCTCTTCGAGGGCGGCACGCCCATCGACGAGGTGACCCTGGCCAACGCCCTGCGCACCGAGGACGTGCTCGACGAGGTCGGCGGTGTGCCCTACATCGCCGAACTCGCCGCCTCCATCCCGGCGTCGGTGACGCTGCAGTACTACATCGAGATCGTCAAGAACAAGTCGATCCTGCGCAGCCTCATCAAGACGTGCACGGAGCTGGTGGAGGACGCGTACGACAGCCCTCACGACATCCAGCCCTTGATGGACAAGGCCGAGTCGCGGGTGTTCGAGCTCGGCGAGTTCCGCGACGCGCGCGACGTGGCGCCCCTGCGTTTGGTCCTGGAGAGGACGTTCAAGCAGGTGGAGGAGCGCGCCGCGCGACAGGGCGAGGTGGTGGGGGTACCCACCGGCCTGGCCGACCTGGACCGAATGACGGCCGGGCTGCAGCCCGAGGAGCTGATCATCCTGGCCGCGCGTCCCTCCATGGGCAAGACCGCCCTGGCGCTGAACATGCTGCTGAACACGGCCGTGGACTACGGCCGGCCGGCGGCGTTCTTCTCGCTGGAGATGTCCAAGGAGTCCCTGGGCATGCGCCTGTTCAGCATGCACGGCCAGGTCAAGGCCGATCACCTGCGCAAGGGCACGCTCACCGACGAGGACTGGAGCCGCCTGGTCCAGGCGCAGGCCGAGATGTCGGGGGTGCCCATCCACATCGACGACACCCCGTCCATCTCCCTGGCGGAGCTGCGGTCCAAGGCGCGCCGGCTCAAGGCCGAGCACGCCATCGAGCTGATCGTCATCGACTACCTGCAGCTGATGGGCACCGACGCCTCCATTCAGAGCCGCGAGCAGCAGATCTCGGCCCTGGCCCGCGGTCTCAAGGGGCTGGCCAAGGAGCTGCACGTGTCCCTGCTGGTGCTGTCCCAGCTCAACCGCAGCGCCGAGGCGCGCAAGGACAAGCGGCCGATGCTGAGCGACCTGCGCGAGTCCGGCGCCATCGAGCAGGACGCCGACCTGGTGATGTTCATCCACCGGGACGACTACTACACCAAGGAGGCGAGCGAGCGGCCCAACGTGGCCGAGGTGGAGCTCGCCAAGCAGCGTAACGGCCCCACCGGTCGCGTCGAGCTGTACTTCGACAAGGAGATCGGGCGTTTCCTGAACCTCGCCAAGGATCAATACTGATCCCACCGTGTCGTCCTCTTCCCACACCCGCCTGATCGCCCTGGCCGCGGCCCTCGCCGCCGTCCTCGTCGCGCCGGCCCGCGCCTTCGAGGTCACCGTGGACGAGCTGCGCGCCGGTGACCTGGTGACCCTCGAGCTGACGCGGGGAGGGACCGTCTCCGGCCACGCGAGGTCCTATGACGGCCGTCGCCTGGGGCTGATGGTCGACGACGAGATGATGCACATCGAGGACGAGATCATCGCCGTGATCCGCGTGGACGAGCGCACCGGCGATCTGCCCCTGCCCAGGGTGGAGATCCCCGACACCGAGGAGGCCCAGAAGCGCATCCGTCGCGCCCGTCGACGGGCCGCCGGACTCGCCGCGGCCAGCTTCTTCCTGCCGGGGCTGGGGCTCGCGGTCACCGGCCAACCCGGCCTGGGCGCCCTGTACCTCGGTGGGGTCCTGGTCATCGACGCGGTGATCGTGCTCGCCGTGGCCCTGAACTGGGACTTCATCGGCGCCACCGTCATGGGCGTCGTCGAGATATCGGCCCGCGTGATGTCGGCGGGTCTGGCCTACCGCTCTGGCCTGCGCTGGTACGCGGGCGTGGTGCCGCTAGGGAAAGACCGCTGGGCCTGCGGCGCGGGCATCGTCTTGCGGCTCTGACCCGCCTTGACACCTCGCGCGGCCGCTCAATAGACTCGATGGTCCCCGCAACCCATGGGAGCACGTCAATGGCCAAGGCAAAGCGCGGTTCCGACAATCAGGACAACAACCCGAGCGGCGACGCAGATCAGGGCGTCCTGCTTCCCCCGGCAGCCAACGAGGTCAACGACGCGGTCGAGCAGTGCCGCGTCTACGCCGACCGCATCGAAAAAGTACAGGACAACCAGGGCAAGTTCAGCGCGGCGATCGTCGAGAAGGTGCTGTCCGACTACCTGGGCAAGTACCGCGGCGAGCTGGAGAAGATGGCCCCGGCCATCGCCGAGCTCGAGCGGCTCGTCGCCGAGGAGGAGGAGGCTCCCGAGCCGGTCGAGGCGGAGCTCAAGAACAAGGAGATGGAGCGCGAGGAGCTCGAGCTGCGCAAGATGATCGGCGAGCTCGACGAGGACGAGTTCGATCTCGTCTCCACCGAACTCGAGGCGCACATCGGCGATCTCGGCGGTCAGCTGGAGGCCCTCACCGGCCGCAAGGCCGCGCTGGAGGAGGTCCTGGCTCTGGCGGCGGGAGCCCAGGAGAAGCTCGGCGCCCTGCAGGACGGTGCGGATCTCGAGGCGGCGCCGGCGGCGGAGGAGCCCGCCGAGGTGTCGGACGAGCCCGAGCCGGAACCGGAGCCCGAGCCCGAATCCGAGCCCGATCCCGCCGATGTGTCGGACCAACCGGAGCCGGAGCCGGAGCCGGAGCCCGAGCCGGAGCCCGATCCCGAGCCGGAGCCCGATCCCGAGCCGGAGCCCGATCCCGCCGATGTGTCGGACCAGCCCGAGCCGGAGCCGGAGCCGGAACCCGCCGACGATCTCGCGTGGATCGACGAGCCGGCCGATGTGTCGGACCACGAGGAGGAGCCAGAGGCCGACGCGCCAGAGGACGCCCCTGCCGAGGAGGAGCCATCACCGGTCGAGGAAGCCGACGAGCTGGCCTGGATCGAGGAGCCGGGTGAGGAGCCCGCCGATGTGTCGGACCAGGACGAGCCAGCGCCTGAGGCGTGGATCGAGGACGCCCAGCCCGCCGGGGACGGCTTCCTGGGCGACGAGGCCGACGCCGCCGCAGAGCAGCCCGAGGTGGACATCGAGGAGGAGCTCGAGGACGCGCCGGCCGAGGCGGAGGAGCAGCCCGAAGAGGGCGGCTACTTCGCGGAGACGGACGACGTGGACCCGGCCGCGGCCCCGGTCGAGCCGGAGCCGGTCGATGTGTCGGACCAACCCGAGACGGTCGAGGCCGAGGACGTCGGCGAGGCCGGCGACACGGGCGGCTCCGAGGAGGCGGCGCCCGAGGCCGAGCCCGCCGACGAGCCCGCCGACGAGTCGGAAGGCGGCTTCCTCGGCGACGGGATCGCGGACGGCGTCGAGAAGACCGCGCGCATGTCCATGGTGCCCAAGCAGGGGCCGCCCCAGGAGATCGCCGTCACCGGCGCCATCCTGTCCATCGGCCGCGGCCGCAACAACGACCTGCAGATCAAGAACGACGGCAAGGTCTCCCGATACCACTGCCGCGTGATCTTCAAGGACGGCGAGTACTTCATGGAGGACAACAACTCCTCCAACGGCACCATCGTCGACGGCCGCGCCGTGTCCCGCAAGAAGCTGGTGGGCGGTGAGCAGATCGTCATCGGCGAGACCGCCATCACCTTCCACCTCGAGGCCGCCGGTTCCTGACCGCCTCACGAGGCCCCCCATGTCCAAGTTCACCCTGCAGCTGGACGCTGACCAGCGCGCTGAACTCCTGCGCGTGGCGCGCCAGTCCCTCGAGACCATGGTCGAGGGGCAGACCGCACAGCTCGCCCCTCCGGACCCCGGTTCGGTCCTGGCCCGCCACGACGGCGTCTTCGTCACCCTGAAGCGCCGCGGTCAGCTGCGGGGCTGCATCGGCCGCATCACCGCGGATGTGCCCCTGACGCGTTCGGTGGCCGATCTCGCGCGATCGGCAGCCCGCGAGGACCCGCGTTTTCCACCGCTGGGCGCCGACGAGCTGACCGACCTGCACATCGAGGTCACCGTGATGTCGCCGCTGGAGCCCATCGAGGGGCCCGAGGACGTGGTGGTGGGCCAGCACGGCCTCGTGGTCCAGCGCGGCTTCAGCCGAGGTCTGTTGTTGCCGCAGGTGGCCACCGAGCAGGGCTGGAGCGCGCGCACCTTCGTCGAGCACACCTGCCTCAAGGCGGGCCTGCCCGACGACGCGTGGATGGCCGGCGCGGAGCTGTTCCGGTTCGAGGCGGTGTTCTTCGGCGAGGACGAGTAGGGGTCAGAACTCGGTCTTCGGATCCGCCGGCTTGCCGCGCTTCACGCGAATCAACTCCGCGAGGATGCTCACCGCGATCTCCCCGGGATCGACGGAGCCGATCTTGAGGCCGATGGGGGAGTGGACCTGCGCGAGGCGGTCGGGGTCCACACCCTGCTCCTCGAGCGCGGCGAACACCTGCTTGACCTTCCGCCTGGACGCGATCATGCCCAGGTAGTGCCAGGTACGGCTGGCCACCTCACCCAGAACTCGCTGGTCCACGTCGTGGGAGTGGCTCACGAGTACCACGTAAGCGTTGGCGCCCAGGGGCAGCTCGTCGAGCACGGTCACGGGATCGGCGGCCTGCACGGACGCGGCGTCCGGGAACGCGTCGGGGGTGGCCCACTCCTCGCGTTGGTCCACCACGGTGACGCGGAAGCCGGCGCGGCTGGCCATGGCGCACAGGTCGCGGCCGATGTGGCCCGCGCCCACGATGATCAGATCGGGCGCGGCGAACAGGGGCTCGATGAACGCGGTCACCGCACCGCCGCAGGCCATGCCGAGGTCCGGGCCGAGCCTGGCCTCGTACAGCTCCGGCTCGCCGGAGCGCAGGGCCTCGCCGGCGCGACGCCGGATCTCGTGCTCGAGGGCGCCACCGCCCACGGTGCCGACGATGGTGCCGTCCACGCGCACCACCATCTTGGAGCCGGGTTTCTGGGGTACGGAGCCCCGCGTCTGCAACACGGTACACAGGACGCAGGCGGCGCCCTGCTTCTCCAGTCTGGCCAGTTCTTCGAAGACTCTCATGGAGGGGACTATGGCCCTCATCGGTGGCCTTGACAACCCTCGCTGCGTGCCCAGGTTGTGCGGCGTGACGCTCGGCCCGTCCCCCGGCGTCCGGCGCCCCCCCAGAGAGTGATCCATGAGGACGATGTGTGCTGTGGTCCTGCTGGGCCTGTGCGCGGCGGCCCCGTGCCGCGCGGACGAGGTGACCCGCTGGCTGGACGACCGGGTGCGGGAGTACGCCCTGGCCCGGATGGGGATCGAACCCGGGGAGGTCTACGAACCGGAGCTGCTGTGGCTGGCGGACGACGCGGACGCTCCGTGGGCCCGCCTCCGGGGGCGGCTGGGGCCGCCGCGCATCCTCCCCCCTCGCGTGACGGTGTCCCTCTCGCTGGCGTCTGGCGAGCCAGCGCTGGCCCTGGCCCTGGAATTCCGCGGCCCCAGGCGCTTCCCGATCCCTTCGCCGGCGAGGGGGCCGGCGACACCTCCGATCGCCCCGGACCTCGACCGGCTCCTCGACGGCGAGCCGTCCATCGACGCCGTCCAGCGCGCCGCCGTCGAGTTCGCGCGCTGCGATCCCGCCACCCTCGGTCAGCTGCAGCGCGACTCCCGCGCCTTCGGCGCCCTGCCCGAGATCAGCCTCGGCGCGGGCCTGGACGGGGATCGCGACGTGGACACCGATCCCTTCGACAACATCGAGGGCACCGAAGACGGCCGCGGCTGGGACATCTCCGTCGATATCGAGTGGGACCTCGCGGACCTCGTCATGAGCTACGAGCGCATCCGCGTCCTGTCCGAGGAGGCCGACCGCGTCCAGCTGCGGGCCCGGGTGGTCGAGGAGGCCACCCACCTCTACTACCAGCGCCAGCGGCTCCGCGCCCGCCTCACCTCGGAGATCGATCTCGAACCCCTTCAGCGGATCGAACTCGAGCTGGACCTGCGCGAGACCACGGCTCGCCTGGACGCGATCACCGGCGGGGAGTTCAGTCGCCTGATGCGCCAGGCCCGCTAGGCTCTCCCACCTTCAACCTCCAACCTTCAACCATCTCCCCCAGCATGCGTATGTATGTAGTTGGAATCAAAGGAGACCACGAGCCCGTCCGTAGCCACATCTACTCGACCCGGGTAGCCGGCGAAGGCCTCGCCCGGCAGCTCGTTGCGGTCGAAGAGGGGGCCCACGTGGGTCAGCAACAGCAGCTGCGGCGGGTTGCGCGTGGCGAGCCTGCGCACCTGCGCCGGGGTGAGGTGCCCCATCTGGGGATCCCGGTCGGGGGAGGTGCACTCGCACAGCATACAACCGCGATGATCCAGCAGCCGCGTCAGCCCGTGGCACAGGGAGGAGTCGCCGGAGTAGGAGAGCACGCCGTCGTCGCACTCGATGTGGTAGCCCACCGCCCCGGACGCACCGCTGTTGCGGTGGTTGACCGGGACTGCGTGGACCGTCCAGGGGCCCAGCTCGGTGGCGCCGACGCCCATCTCCTCCCAGACCACGTCGCCATTCTCGTCGAGGATGCCCGGGTTCACGGCCCGCACCCAGGCCTTGAGCTCGGCGCCGAAGCCGGCGGGCCCGAGGATGCGCAGGCCCTCTCGCCGCTCGCGGTGCGAGGCGATGGACCGCTGGGCCAGCAGGTGGAGCGTGTCGATGGCGTGGTCGAGGTGCAGGTGGGACAGCAGCACCGCGTCGATGTCCCAGGGCTGGACGCTCATGGTCGCGAGCTGGTGCAAGGTGCCCGGGCCCATGTCCAGCAGGACGCTGGTGGACTCGCTGCGCAGCAGATAGGCCGGTGGCCGGCGTCGAGGCTGCGGCGCGATGGTTCCGCTTCCGATGACCGTCAGTCGCATGGGCCACAGTGTACCAGGGGGCCCGACGATCAGTGCAGCGTGCGGTTCGGCGGGATGGGCTCGGCCGCGAAGGCGTCGAACGCCGCGTCGAGGGCGGGGGGTTGGGACAACCACTGCGGCCCGCGGTACAGGCCGTCGAGCCCCAGGTCCGCCACCTCGTCGCGGCTGAGGGTGAGGAACAGCTCGATCTCGGCCAGCAGGGCGTTGCGGACCACGTCGGCGAGCTCCACGCCGTCGTGCAGCGACTTCTCGAAGTTGGCGCGGAACAGCGCGACCCCGAGGGGTGCGTGGTCGAGGGGCGCGCCGGAGCTCCGGGGATCGCGCACCGGGCCGAGGAAGAGGCACAGGGTCAACGGGCTGAGCGGCGGGCGGTTGCGCGTCAGTAGGGACGTGGGGGGGAGGTAGTCCACGGACCACGACGTGGCGCCGAGGTAGTCCTGCAAGGGCGCGGGCAGCCCGGCGATCACGTCGAGGGTGGTCTCCTGCAGCTCCTCGTCGGTGAGGGTCTGGGGTAGCTGGTAGCGGTCCGGCGCCAGCTCCACGGCACTCTCGAAGCACTCCTGCGCGCGCTCGAACTCGCCACGCCGCTCGTGGAAGTAGCCCAGGTACATGCGGCCCTCGCCGATGCGGGGGTCGAGATCGTTGGCGGTCTCCAGGGCGCGGCGCGCCTCGTCGAAGCGGCACAGCTCGAACAGGGCCACGCCGAGGCCGGTGTAACAACCCGCCGAGTCCGGCTCGAGCCGCAGCACGTCCCGGTACAGCTCCTCGGCCCCCTCGAACTCGTCCATGTCCAGCATGGCCTCGGCCATGAGGAAGAGGGCGGGCACGTCGTCGGGGTTCGCCTCCACGAGGAGCTCGCAGATCGCCAGGGCGTCGTCCAGCTGGCCTGCGGCGTACGCCTCCTCGGCGTCCTCGATGGAGAGGTTGTGGGGCTCGGGCATCCGTCCTCCGGGCGGAGGGCTTTTATCCGAAGACGCGGAGGCGGGCAAGCACGAAACACGCGGCGAGCGCGCCCAGCAGCAGGCCGGGGCCGGCACCGCCCGCCCCCCGGATCGCATCCCCGCGCCGCGACACGACCCCGCACTCGCAGCCGCCGGACTCGTCGCTGCCGCCGAAGTAGTCGTCGTCACCCGCGCCGGCCGCGTCGTCGTCGTCATCGTCGTCGGCCCCGGGATCGACCCAGTCGCCGCCGGTGAAGTCGTCGATCCACTCGGCGTGTACGTCGACGCAGGTGCTGACGCCGGTGTCCGACCAGCCCCAGGACGTCACCCCGACCACGCGGTCGCCGTCCCCGAAGTCGAACAGGGCCGGTCCGCCCGAGTCGCCGTTGCTGGTGTTGGCGCCATCGTCGCCGTAGTAGAACACCGTGCCCGTGGAGTCGATGACCTCCATGTCCACCACGCGCTTCTGGCCGTCGATCTGGCCGTCCGGGTCGGTCAGCCCGAAGCCCACGAACGTGGCGATCTCCCCGGCGTAGGTGCTGTCGAAGGCCTCGTCGCGGTTGATGGGGACGGGCTCCACCCACGCCGGCTCGACCAGGTGCAGCACGGCCACGTCGTTGGCCACGCCGTTGTACTCCGGGTGGGTGTGGGCCTCGTCGAAGCCGATGGGGTCCGCCTCGCCGTAGAAGTCCCAGCCCACGTACACCGCGCTGCCGCCCTCGTCGAACGAGGCGGGAGGGCAGTGGGCCGCGGTGAGGATCCACTCGGGGTGGATGATGGTCCCGGAGCAGATGGTGGACTGGGTGCCCGACAGGCGGAACACGATGGCCACCACGGCCTCGTGGCCCATGGTGACCTCGCCGCCGATGATGGGTGCCTCGTCAACGTACAGCGGGTCTTCCAGGGACGCGCACCCCGCGGCGGTGCACAGCCCGAGCCCGGCCGTCAGGGTCGCGAGTCGGAGCATCGATGTCTCCTCGGCTCAGTAGGTGAAGGTCATGGTGCCGCCCGCCGCCACGATCAGCCCGTCGCCGGTGATCTCGTGGGTCATGGGATACCCCGGCGGCGCGTGCCCGTCGGCGATGAGCTCGGGGTCCTTGGCGTGGGTGCGCGACGTCATCTTCTGCAGCTGCAGGAACACGTCCAGCGAGATGGGACCCTCCACGGCGTCGAACGGGTCGCCGACCCGCACGCCCGTGCCGAAGGAGACCAGGTGGTGGTCCGAGTCCATGAAGTTGGTCAGCTGGGTCTGTTCGGGGATCCAGGTGGGGTCGTACGCGTACCCGGCGCGGAAGACGACGCCGATCTCCTTGAACCGGTTGTTCAGCCGCTTGGGCCGGGGTGTGATCTCGAAGCCGGAACGGAGCACCCAGGTGTCCCGCCACTCCAGGGGGTCGATCTCGCGAGCGTTGACCACGCGCGGATCCAGATCCACCAGGCCGATCTTCACCTCGGTCTCCGTCTGGTCGATGCGGCCCACCGACGGCGCAGCCTTGGACCACTGGTTCCACGTCAGGTCCACGTAGACGGAGAAGAACTCCTTGCGCAGGGCCGTGCCCATGGCCAGCTGCCGCGGGGTGAAGTAGTCGAGGATGGAGAAGTAGATCTGCGCCTGCAGGGGGATGATGATCGAATCCAGCGAGCCCAGGTCCTCGGCGCGGCCGAACAGGTCCAGGCCCAGGATGGTCGGTTCGATCAGCAGGTCGATGGGGTGGCGGTAGGTCACGCCCCAGGTCCAGCCCTCCAGGGCCTCGTGGAACACCTTCATGTCCAGGTAGAGGCCGAGGATCGGGGCGAAGGCGGGCCGCACGTCCAGCTCGATGTACTGGGGGTTGACGATGAGGTCGAGGGAGAGGGACTCCTCGGGGTTCCCCTGGAGCTGCTCGTCGTCGATGGTGGCGTCGATCTGGAAGTCGAGCACGAGCTTGCAGCGCGCCAGGATCGCCAGGGAGACGCCGAACGAGAGGCCGTCCACCGGCTGCAGCGAGAAGCCCGCGTAGAGGCTCAGCCGCTGGGGACGGTTCTTCCAGCGGATGTAGTAGGGGAGGTAGGGATCCTCCTGCTGCACGGCGATGATCCGCTTCCACGGCAGGGTCGCGGCGATGCCGGTGCGAAGCCACTTGGTGTAGCTCTTGACCAGGCCGACGTGGAAGCCGCTGGGATCGTCGTAGTCGTAGTCCTCCACGGTCCAGCGGTCGTACGGGTTGTTGGGGTTGATCACGCCGTCGTTGTTGGCGTCCCAGGCGATGGGTGGGAAGCCCTGCAAGCGCATGTGGCCGCCGTGGGCGCCGAAGGCGAAGGCGCCGCGCTCCAGCTGGGCCATGCCCGCGGGGTTGTAGTACAGCGCGAACACGTCGTCGGCGATGGCCACGCCGCCGCCGCCACGGCCCATGGCCGCCGCGCCGATGCCCATGATGTCGCCCTGGTTGGCCAGGGCCGTGCCCGCGGTGGAGGCCAGCACGACGCCGATCAGACACGGCGCGAGAATCCGTCTCATGGGTTCCCTCCTTCCGACCACGGGCCCCGGGCGAGGCGCTGCGCGATCCCCAGCGCGTCGAGGTGAGGATCCTGCGCCAGCAGGGCCGCAGCGAGGCCGGTGACGTGGCCCGCCGCCAGGCTGCTGCCGGCGAGGTTGCCCTGCCTCGGCGTGCCGCCCGGGGGCACGGCCGCGGCGTGGGCCCGAAACCGGAGCAAAGCGCATTCGGGCGCGCCGGGCAAGCCTCCA
Organism: uncultured Rickettsiales bacterium; assembly: GCA_964558555.1. GTDB lineage: Bacteria > Myxococcota_A > UBA796 > UBA9615 > CAYRNR01 > CAYRNR01. The sequence continues at coordinate 20,130 of CAZLEO010000109.1, forward strand.
CGGCGATCCTCGGCGATCGCGCGGTCCGGTGGGCAGCCCGGATCCCCCCGGACCCCGACGACCCCGGGCAGATCCGCAGGCCAGCCGCGGCCTCCTGGAGGTACGGCCGCGATCACGGTCGCCCCGGCGGCGGCGGCGCGCTCCACGGTAGCGGCCAGGGCGGTCGCGGCGTCCGGGGCGGTCGTGCCCATGGATACGTTGATCAGCCGCGCGCCGCGCTGCGCCGCGAGGTCGATGGCGGCGCAGAGCAGGCGGGAGTCTCCCACCAGCCGGTCGTCCAGCACGCGCACGGCCAGCAATCGTCCGCACCGGTGGTGCCGGAACACGGCCGCGGCCACCGCCGTGCCGTGGCCGTGGAGGTCCCGGGGGGGACGCGTGCCGACGAGGGAGCCCGTCTCGTCCGCCTCGGCAAAGCCGGCGAGCTGGACGTGGGCGAGGTGTGGGTGCCGCGGGTTCACGCCGCTGTCCAGCACCGCGACCAGGGGCGGGGCAGGGGAGGGGTCAGCCAACGTCCACCTGCCTCCCGAGGAGATCGCGGTAGAGCCCCGCCCGTGCCCGCAGCGTCTCGTGATCGCCCCGCTGCACCACGCGCCCGTCCTGCAACACCACCACCTCGTCGGCAGCGGCCGCGAGGGTGAGGCGGTGGGTGACGAGGATGCGCGTGACGTCGCCGCCCAGGGAACGCAGCAAGTCGGCCACGAGGTGGTCGGCCTCCCAGTCGAGCCCGGCGGTCACCTCGTCCAGGACCAGCACGGCGGGGCGCCTCAGCAGCGCGCGCGCCAGGCCCAGCCGCTGCCGTTGCCCCTCGCTGAGGCGGGCGCCCCGCTGGCCCACGTGGGCGTCCAGCCCCTCGGCCCGGACCCGCGGCGTCAGGCCGACCCGATCCAGGACCTCCCACAGGGCGTCGTCCGCGACCGGCTCGATGCCGTACTCCAGGTTCTCCCGCCAGCTGCCGCTCCACACCGCCGGCCGCTGGCTCACCAGGGCCATGCGCGGCAGCAAGGAGCCCATGTCGGCGTCGCCGAGGGAGACGCCGTCGATGCGGACCACCCCTGCGGTGGGGGCGCGCAGTCCGAGCAACAGGTCCACCAGCGTGGTCTTGCCCACGCCGGAGGGGCCGACCACGGCCAGGCATCGCCCTGGAGGGACGCACAACGACACGTCCTGGAGCACGGGTCCGCCCCGGCCGTACTCGAAGTGCACGCCCTCGAGCTCGACCTCGCCGCGGACCTCCTCGAGGACGGTGCCGCCGTCGGCGGGCAGGGCGGGGAGGTCCTCGTCGAGCACCTCGAACACCCGTCGTATGGAGGCGCGCGCGCGCTGCAACCCCATGGCCATGTTGGTCAGGCCCCTCACCGGCCCGAACAGGCGCGCCTGGTACAGGGCAAAGGCCACGAGGTCCCCCACGCTGAGGATCTCCTGGCGCACCAGGGCGGCGCCGACCAGCAGGATCGCGAGGCCGTTGAGGGCGACCAGCACCTGCCCGCTGCCGCCGTACAGCAGCGACAGCCGCTGGAATCCCAGGACGCTGCCGGCCAGGGCGCGGTTGAGGGCGGCGAAGCGGGAGACCTCGAGGTCGGCGGTGCCGCTGGCGCGCACGAACCGCGCCTCCTGCAGGCTCTCGACCATCTGGCTGCCCAGGTCGGCGTTGCGCTCGCGCACGTCCATCGCGCGGCCCTCGACGCGCGGCCGGAACAGGCGCACGAGCCCCCACGCGACAGGTGCGAACAGCAGCGCCACGCCCAGCAGGGCAGGGGAGATCCAGGCGAGCAGGACCACCGAGCCCGCCAGGTTGAGCAGGGCTCCGGCCAGCGGGATGACCGTGGAGGTGGCCACCTGCTGGACCTCGTTGAGGTCGCCTCCGAGCCGCGCCAGCAGATCGCCCAGCCGTGCCCGCTGGACGTAGTCCAGGCCCAGGCGTTGCAGTCGATCGAACAGGGCCGTGCGCAGGTCCACCAGCACCACCACCGCGAGCCGGGCCTGGTGCCACGACCCCAGGGCGCTCAGGCCCGCGCCGGCCACGGCGGACGCGGCGATGCCCAGCGCCAGCCACGGCAGCAGCTCGTAGCGACCCCGCCCGAACACGTGGTCGAACACCAGCTTGAGCAGCCAGGGGTAGGTCAGCGAGAGGCCCGTGCCGGCGGCCATGAGGCCCAGCAGGCCCGCCTGCACGCGCCAGTGCGGCCGCAGCCAGGCCAGGACCCGGGCCAGCTCGCGCCACCGCGACGTGTCGGCGCGACCGTCAGCCATGACCCGGCCTCACCTCGGGGTACAGGCACGACAGCCCGCCCCGGCAACCCCGGGCATCGTCCCGCAGGGCGAGGGCGCGGGATCGCGCCTCGTCCGCGTCGGGCAGCGCGTCCAGCACGTGGCGCACCATCTGCACGGATCGCACCTTGCGGTACGGGTGGGCCTCCCGACCCACCACCTTGACCCCGTCGATGCCCGCGTCGGCGAGATCGGGCAGGGCGCACAGTCCGCAGGGCCCGCGCGGCAGACCCGATGTGGAGAACCCGCCGGCCCCCAGGCCGGCCAGCCAGCCCTGGTGGCGCGCCCAGCTCGCGTCGTCGCCGCCTTCGACGGTCCGCCGGGCGAGGCAGTACGGGCCCGGTCCGGACGGCAGCGCGTGGGCCGTCAGGCAGGAGCCCTCCTCGAATGCGCACGCGTCGTTGAGCACGAACGCCTCCAGCTGGACGTCGGGCGCGGCCGCGCGGATGGCGCGGATCTCGGACAGGGTCAGCTGGCGGCTGAGGATGACGCGGTGCGCGCCCAGATCCGCCAGCAGCAGCACGGCCTCGGAGTTGCGCGCCGTACACAGGGTGCTGGTCGTCAGGATCGCCCCCGTGTCGGCCAGGGGGCGCAGCAGGCCCGGGTTCGCCAGCACGAGGCCGTCCACCCCCAGTTCGGTCGCGGCGTGCCGCGCCAGGGCCGTCACGGCATCCTCCTGGTGTGCGTCGAGCAGCGGCGCGTTGAGCACCAGGTGCAGCCTCGCGCCGGTGCGGTGCGCCCGGTCCGCAGCCTCCGCCAGCAGGTCCACGTCGTCGAGGTTCGCCGGGCCGGCGCCGCGTCGGTTGGGCCACGCGCCGAGGCCGAACCGCCGCGCCCACCCTGCGTCGAAGACCCCGCAGTACAGGTCGGTCGCGCCGCAGCGGACCAGCGGCTCGACCTCGTCGACGGCGGAGAGGGGCGCGAGCACGTCCACGGTCAACACTCCCCGCCCGAGACCACCACGCGCAGGCCGCGCGGGCCGGATTCGAGCCAGGACCGGGCCCGGTCGAGCTGCTCGCTTCGGTGGTGCACGAGCTCGGCGCGCCCGGCGCGGACCATCTCCACGTCCTGGTGGCCCGCGTCCAGGAGTACCCCGGTCCCGTCGTCCCTGCATTCGCGAGCGCAGGCGCGGCCCACTCCGTACCCGTCCAGCGGCCCGGCGGGGCCGCAGGAGAGGCATGTGCGTCCCGTCGCGGCCAGCGAGAACGGCAGGTGCAGCGACACGTCGAATCCCCGCGGGGGGGTGCCGTCGAGCCCCTGATACGTCCAGTCCAACTCGATCCGGGCGACACCGCAGGCCGTCGCCAGATCCCTCCACGCCGGTGAAGAGGACGATCCCCAGCGCCAGGCGGCGGGCCACCGTTCACCTCCGAGATCGCGGGGGCGCAGGCCCGCGAGGCGCGGATCCCTCATCTGGCGGTGGAGCAACCGCCCGGCCGTGACGCGCAGGGAGCGACCGCGCCGGATCAGCACCCGCATGACGCCGAGGTCGTTGACGCAGATGTGGGCGTCCGGAGCCTCCTCGGAGAGGCGGATCAGCAGCTCGCGCAGCCGGGCCAGGGACGCGTCACTCACCACCGGCGTCTCCAGCTCCACGCCGAGCCCCTCCTCGCGGGCCCAGCGCAGCTCCCGGCCCAGCGTCGCCTCGTCGGGCAGCAGGCGGGCGCACACGCCCGATCCCAGGCGGAGGTGGGAGCGGGGCGCCGCGCGCAGCCACGGGGGCAGGTGGTCGCGATCCGCGAGGGGGCGGTGTCCGCGGGCCGAGACGGTGAAGCCAGCCTCCGGGGTCACGGCTGGATGGCGAGGGTGTAGGGGGAGATGTCCGCGAGCTCGACGATGCGCAGGGGGTTGCCTTCCGGGTCTGCGACGAGGACGCCGCCGGTGTCGCGCACCTCGTCGAACACGGGCGTGGCCATGACCAGGTACGCGCCGCTGGGGGACACCTCCACGGCGGCGAAGCGGTGGCCCACGTGCCGCCAGGAGGCCTCGGGTGCGTCCAGGCTCAGGCGAGCGACGTACCCCATGGCCGAGGCGTACACCGAACCCCCGGCGGGCGGGAACGCCGCGCCGCGCACGCGGTGATCGGTCCCGGTGGGCGCCACCGTGACCGCAGCGTCGGCCGCGGCCTCGCCGGGCCGCACCAGCACCAGCGCGGATCCCGCGGACGAGCTCCGGGCCACGGCCAGGGTGCCGTCGGGGCCCTGGCCCAGGTCGGCGCACATGAACAGCTGCCCTTCGACCGCGTCGGGCGCCAGGTCGATCTCGCCCAGGGGCGCCGCCCCGGCGTCGAACACCGAGAGCACCGCCTCGTTGGAGTCCAGCACGTACAGGCGAGAGCCGTCACGAGCCAGCCGCACACGGAGGGGGCGGCCGTGCACCTCGGCCTGCGCCTGCGCGCTCGCCCCGGCCGCGTCGTAGACCGCCAGCGTCACCGAGGACGGGATTCCCTGCTCGCGGTCCGCCAGCCCCTCGCCCGCGGGCTTGAGGTGCAGCGCCGCCACGGCGCCGGTGTCCGCGGCCACGGCCACCGAGCAGGTGGGCCTGTCGCTGAGCTGCGAGACCACGCCCAGGGTCGTGGTGTCCACCACGAACAGCCCCCCCATGGACGCCACGTAGGCCCGCGCCCCGGCCGCGTCGAAGGCGATCTCGCGGATCACCTGTTGTGGCGCCACCGAGGCGCTCCCCACCATCTGGCCGGAGTCCAGATCGATGACGCGGATGGTGGTGGATGCCACCCAGGCGCGCTCGGCCGCCGCCGGAGCGGCCACCATGAGCGCCGCCACGAGGACCAGGACTAGTTGTCGGGGATGGTGCACAGGTTGCGCCAGTCGAGGTTGATGTTCGCGCACGCGCCGAGCCAGTCGGGGTACAGGTACATGTCGGGGACCTGGCCGGTCCAGTAGCAGGTGGCCCAGCACATCTCCAGGTCGAACTTCCACGGGCACGGGTCCGGATCGCCGAACTCGCCCACCTCCCAGCCAGGCGCGAACGTGGACGAGCACTCGCTGAACGCGCAGCCGTTCACGTCACGTCGCAGGAGTTTGCGCGCCTTGAGGTTGATCGGTCGAATTCCCTTGGCCATGGGCTGCCTCCGAACCCCGCTACTCTACCGCGCACGGCGGCGCCGGATCGACGAATTCCGCCAGGAACGGCGCACCGCGCACCATCAGCGTGGCGTACACCTCGAGCCCCTTGCCCATCCATTGCCGCAGCCAGGGGCAGACCGACAGCTCGTCGGCCGGACGCCCCTGGACCAGCCGCGCGTGGTGGCAGCCTCCGCCGCAGAGGTGGCGGGCCCAGCAGGCGTGGCATCCCGTGCGGCCGTGCAGCCCCAGCTCCCGCAGCAGCGATCGCCGTCGTGGATCGAACCCGCCGTCGAGGTCGCCCACCGCGTATCCGTCCCGGCCGCACAGGCGGTGGCAGGCGTACAGGGTGCCGTCGGTGTCGCAGCACGCCAGCCGCAGGCCCGCCCCGCAGGGGAAGTCCCGGTTGATCCCGCGGTGGACCGTCCGCAGCAGCCCGTCGAGGTTGGCAAACCCCAGGTGCCGGCCCGCGAGGGCCTCGTCCAGGTAGCGGTCCGCGAGCCGCTCCATGCCGTCCTCGAGGGCGCCGAGCCCGGCCTCGTCCAGCGCCAGCGCCGGTTCCGCCACGTCCGCCAGGGACACGCCGACGGATCGGAACCCCACCCCGAGGAGGTGATCCACCACGGGGACCGGATCCGGCGACGCCGCCGTCAGCGTCGCCCGCGCCGCGGGCTGCAGCCCCCGCTGGAGCAGGCGCAGGCCGGCCGTCGCCGCCTCGTACGAGCCGCGCCCGTCCGGGAACACCCGGTTGCGGTCGTGGCGGCGCCGGTCGCCGTCGATGCTCACCGTCACGCGCGCCTCGAGATCGGCCAGCAGGTCCGCGGCCTCCTCGGTCACCGTCGTGGCGTTGGTGGTCACCGAGAACGTGACCTCGCGCCCCAGCTCGTCGGCGCGGCGCCGCGCGTGCGCCGCCGTGGCGCGCAGCAGCGGCAGCTCGAGCAGCGGCTCGCCGCCGAAGAAGGTCACGGTCGCCGGCCCCCTGGCCGGGAGGTGCGCGAACAGCAGGTCGACGGCCCGGCGCGCGGTGGATCCGTCCATCCGATCGGGGCCCGGCGCCGGCGGCGCCGGACGGGAGTAGCAGTAGGCGCACCGCAGGTTGCACGACCGACGCAGCATCAGCACCAGCGTTGCCAGTGTCCCGTCGGCGGGCGGTTCGTCCCGCTGCCGCCGCGTGGCCCCGGCCGCCTCCAGATCGCCCCAGGCCGCGTCGTCCAGCTCGCCGTCCACCTCGAACAGGGCGGACGAGGCGGTCAGGAACACGAACCGGCGTCCGGCGGCGGTGAACGCGAGGTGGTCGGGGCGGGGGGACATCGGGGGGATTGTACTCGACCCGCGGCAGGGGTCAGCCCGGAGCCTTGACCCACAGCGTCCAGCCCGAGATCTTCCGTCCGCGTCGCTTCACCAGACGGTATCCCTGGTCCTTCATGCGCCGCCGCACCTCGGACATCTCCGCCTCGGGTAGCCGCGGCCGGCCGCGGCCGTACCCCGGCCGCCGTTTCCACACCAGGACCACCACGTCCTCGCCGGCGACCTCGTCGGCGAGGCCGCTGATCCGGGTCGCGTGCAGTCCGACGAACTCGCCGCCCTGCGGGAGGTAGCGGGCCATGCGCAGGAGATCACCTCGCGCGTTGCAGTTGGCCCCCACGAGGAGGGAACGGGGGGTAGCGCGCTTCTCGTGGCGGGCCGCGACCTGGTCTCGAGTCCGCTGCCCCAGCTCGATCCACGTCTCCCCCTCATCGCCGGGCCGGGAGGAGGCCGGCACCAGCACGTGGGCCGCGAGGGCGAGGACCGCCACCACGGGCAGCGCCGCGCGGCCGAGGAGCCTGGCGAGGGGGAGCGAGAGCGCGAGGCACATCGTCGGGACCCAGGCCACCGCGGTGCGGTCCTTGGTCAACAGGTGCGCGGGGCGCAGCAGGTCGTAGGCCATGGGGATCAGCAGGCAGGCGGCCAGGGCGAGCCCCACGGCTCTGGGGACGTCGGCGTCCGGACCGCGCCGCGTCACCAGCCAGGCGGTGAGGACCAGCCACCAGACCATCACCGGCCCCGGCAGAGGCGACCCCGCGCCCGTGGCTCGCTCGACGTAGATCTTCAGGAGGCGCTCGGTGCCGCCGAGCAGGGCGGCCGGGCTCCCCCAGCCTCCCAGGAAGTACTCCGGCGGAGTGGGCAGCCCTGCGAACCCCAGCCAGGGCGCGAACAGCGCCACCGAGACCGCGAGGGAGACGACCAGCGTCCGCCGCCACCGAGGCGGGCGGCTCCAGGCCACCCCTGCGGCGAGGCCCAGGGCCAGGGGCGCGAAGAGGTAGTGCGTGAGCAGGCCGAGGCCCACGATCGCTCCCAGCAGCGCGCCGTCGCGATCCGTCGTCCGCTCCCGCTCGAGCATCCTCACGACGCACACCAGCGCAGCGGTGGCCAGCAGGATCACCAGCGGGTACGGCCGCAGGTTCGCGCTCTGCGCGACCACGAACTCGAGATCACACAGCAGCAGCGCCGCGAGCCACGGCGCCGCGCGCCGCCACCCCTCCCGCGTCGCGCCGTCGAGGGCCAGCAGGAGCACGGCCAGGACCACCAGCAGGCCGGGCAGCGCCGTCATCCACCGATCCACGGCCCGCGCGGAACCCGAGTCCACGCCCAGCACGCCGACCCCGGCGAGGTGCCACAACCGGCCCAGGACGAAGAACGCCGGC
>CAZLEO010000110.1:0-28050 GCA_964558555.1 uncultured Rickettsiales bacterium
CGACGACGACGACTCGGCGGGCGACGACGACGACTCGGCCGATGACGATGACGACTCGGCCGGTGACGACGACGACGTCGACGATGACGACGACGACCTCGACGATGACGACGACGCCACCTCCGACGACGACGACGTCGATCCCACGGACGACGACGGACCAGCGTCCGTGTCCCCAGGGGGGTGCTCGTCGGACTGTCGCGGCACTGGCGTTCAATATGGCGCCCTGGACGATGCCCCCGTCGGTGTCGCGCTGGCCGCCGCGCTGTGGATGGTCAGGCTCCGCCTTCGTTTGCGCCGCAACTGAAAAAGAGTCCACGTTCCACCGCGCGCCGGCGTTGATCCTCTGGAGGCGGGGCGACCTGCCCCGGGGGTTTCCCCCGCCCACGGGGCTTCCCCGCCTCCCGGAAGATCCCAACCCCCTTGCGCTGCGGAGTGGCCCAGGTGGCATCGCGTACCCAGTGGATCCGGGACACCGATTTCGACGACGTGACGACGGGTGTGTCCAGCGGCGACTGTCCTGTCCAGGACGACCCCTGCGGCGCGGTCCTGATGGTGCTCACCGGATCTCGTGCCGGATCTCTGGAGATCGTGGACGAGGAGTGTTGCGTCCTCGGTCGCGAGCAGAATGTGAGCATCGTCTTCCACGAACCGACCGTCTCGCGACAGCACGCGAGCCTGATCGCCACGGCTGAAGGCCACCGTCTCCGCGATCTGGACAGCTCCAACGGCACCTTCGTGGACGAGGTACGGGTCGACAAGACCGTGAACCTCCCCCTCACGTGCCGGATCCGACTCGGCCGCGAGACCGTGCTCCAGTACACCCTCCTGGACGCTCACGGCCTGCGCGCCCATCGGGAGCTCAGGCAGTCGCTGATGCTCGATCCCCTCACCGGCGTGGGCAAGCGGTCCCACTTCGAACAGCGGGCGATCGAGGAAGTGCGTTTCGCTCGACGCCACGAGTCCACGGTAGGTGTGTTGCTCCTCGACCTGGATCACTTCAAGGACATCAACGATCGGTTCGGGCACACCGCCGGGGACGCCGTGCTCGAGGCCTTCGCCCGGCTACTCGTGGATACGGTGAGGCACGAGGACGTGGTGTTCCGCTACGGCGGCGACGAGTTCTGTGTGCTCTTGAGGGGACCGCACAGGCCCGGACTGGAGTGGATGGCGCTGCGTCTACGCAAGGCGGTCGAAGCCCTGGTCATGGACCACGTGGCCCCTTCACTCCGCGTCACGGCCAGTATCGGCGCCGCGGGCATCGCGTTCGAAGGGGATCTCGCCGCTCGCACGTGGAAGAGCTCCAGCCAGGCGCGAGAGAAGAAGTACCACATGCACCTGGTGGACCTGGCCGACCAGGCCCTGATCCGGGCCAAGCGGGCCGGTAGGAACAGGGTCCGGGTGATCTGGAAGGACCTGCGGTCCTAGCCAGACCGCCATCGTCGAGTTGGTCTTGGACGAGGACTGAGGTTGGGCTACATCCAGCCCGTCTCCGAGGACGGCGGAATGCCCCGCATGTGCTCCGACGCCCTCTGCAGGATGGGCAGCAGATCCCCCTTGTCCAGGTACAGCTCGCCGACGGCGTCGTGATTCATGAAGATCCGCCACAGCTCGGAGAGCGCGGAGCGGTGCCGCGCGCGGTCCAGCACCTTGGTGACCTGCGTGGTCAGGTCCGCCCAGTCCCCGAGGTCGTCGCGCTCCAGATCGCCGGACTCGACCATCGCGTCGAGGAACACCTCGGCCACGGCAGCGGCGTCCGAGGCGCCGCCCACGGCGGCGATCTCGCTGTACTGGTAGAGGCTGCCGCCGTCGCGCGGGAGCCACCGCGTGTTCGACTGGGGGTCGAACAGACCGATGCCGTGGTGGCCGGCCAGCTCGAAGGCCGTGTGAAAGATCTCGGTGGCCATGTCCCTGGCGAAGGCCGCGTAGACCATGTCCTTCGTGGCGTGCACGTCGAACGGGCCGCCCCGGTCCTCCATGTCGCTACACCAGGCGCGCAGGGCAGGGCGGGCCGGCTCCGGCGCCCCCGTGGCCTGGGTTCGATACCACTGCAGGAAGCCGTCCTCGTCCTTGGGGGCGGCTTCGGCGTGGAAGACAACCAGATCGAAGCTCATGGGTGGCTCCTTCCGCTGGCCTGCTCTGGTCGAGGGCCTCCCGCGAGTCGCGGGTGCATCGACCAGGCACGACTCTCCATCATCCGGCGACAGGCCGTCGGCAGCAAGGACAGCGGCATGGGTTTCTTCGCGAGGGTTGGGTCATGATCCGCGTCGACGTCCCGGACGGCTCGACGCCCTGGCGGTCCAGGGGTCCTCGGGCCAGTCGTGCTTGGGGTAGCGCGCCCGAAGCTCCTTTCGCACCTCCGCGTATGTGTTGTCCCAGAAGCTGCGCAGGTCCGCTGTGACCTGCTGCGGGCGGCCGCTGGGGGCGAGCAGGTGGACCATCAGCGGCACCCGGCCGCCGGCCACGCGGGGGGTCTCGGCGAGGCCGAACAGCTCCTGGATGCGGGCCGCGAGCACGGGGGGACCTTCCTCGGGGTATTGCAGCCGTACTGCACGTCCGCCGGGCACGACGAGGCGCTCGGGGGCCTCGGCCTCGAGGGCGCGGCGCTGGGGCGGGCTCAGCAATCCGAGCAGAGAGTCCGCCACCGGGGCGGCGCGCAGCTCGGCAAAGGACGCGCGGCCCGCGCACAGCAGGGGCAGCACGTCGTCGCGCAGCACCTCCACGGGCTCTGGCAGCTCCAGGTCGGGCATGGCACGACGCAGGAATTGCCAGCGCGCCAGCAGCCCTGACAGCGGAGGGTCGTCCAGGGACAGGGCCCGGCAGAGGTCGGCGGCCGCCGCCGCGGCCAGGGTCCGTGCGACGGCGTCCGGATCCGGGGCCGCCGTGGGGCGCTCGTCCAGGACGAGATCGGCCACGGCGATCCGCTCGCGGGCGACCACCTTGTGTGCCGACGTGTCGAACGCCAGCGCGATCTCGCGCCGCAGCAGGTAGCCGGGCAACCAGTCCCGCTCGACCGCCGACGCGAGCCGGACCTGCGACTCGGACCGCGCCCCCCGCCGCCCGGCGACCAGCTCCACGCACACCAGCAGCTCGTCGTCCACCACCCCCGACGAGGGCGCCAGGCGCACGCCTCGGCCGCCGACCATGCGGGCGCGGTCGCTGCCGGCGGCCCGGCGGCGGACGAGGCGATCGGGGTAGGCGGTGAGCAGGGCGCGCATCAGAGCGTGGTCGCGATCCTCGCCCGGGGGGAGCTGGGCGCGGCGATCGACGCGCGCCCGGCGCGCGATCTGCCGGCCGGACGCGAGGATCCGGCGGGCGGCACCGCGCAGGATCTCGTCGCCACGGTAGGGGGTCTGGATGGCGGGATCACCCACGTGCTCCACCGCGGACAGCAGGTCGAGCACGTCGGATCGGGAGAGCAGGCGCGGGGCCGCGTCGCGGGGGTCACCGCGGCGGACCGGGGGGCGATCCGCGAGCATCGCGGCCAGCAGGCAGGCGGCATCCCCGGCGCCGCCCGCGTCCCCCTCCAGGGCCAGGCGCGCCAGCCGCGGGTGCAGCGGCAACGCGGCCATGGCCCGCCCCCGGGAGGTGAGGTGATCGTTGCCGTCCACGGCGCCGAGGGTACGCAGCAGTTCCAGGGCCCTCAACAGGGCGTCCGCCGGCGGCGCCTCGTACCAGTCGAAGGACTGCGGATGCTCGCCCCACGCCAGCAGGGTCAGCGCCGGTCCGGCCAGGTCCAGCCGCGCCACGTCGGGCGGGTCGACCTCGGGGAGGTGCGCCTGTTCGTCCGCGGTCCAGAGCCGCAACGCGCACCCCGGCCCGGTGCGGCCGGCCCGACCGGCGCGCTGCGCTGCCGACGCCGCGCAGATACGCCGCAGCTCGAGGCGGTCCAGGCCCACGGCCGGATCGTGCCCCGGCACCCGCGCAAGCCCGGAGTCGACCACCGCGGCGATGCCGTCGATGGTGATGGAGGTCTCCGCCACGTTGGTGGCCAGCACGACCTTGCGCCGCGGTCCGGGTCGCAACACGGCGTCCTGCTGGTCGCCCGGCAGGTCCCCGTACAGCGGCAGGACCGCCAGATCCCGACGCGCCGCGTCCGGGGCCAGCGCGTCGGCGGTGCGGCGGATCTCGCCCACGCCCGGCAAGAAGGCCAGCACGTCGCCGTCGCCCCCGTCCAGGGCACGCCTCACCCCGGCCGCGACCCGCTCGGGGACCGGCCGGGAGTCGGTCGTCGGCAGGTACTGCAGGTCCACGGGATGGTGTCTCCCGGCCGAGGACACCACGGGCGCGTCGCCGAGGAACCGGGCCACCGGCTCCGGCCGGATGGTCGCGGACATCACCACGATCGTCAGGTCGGGCCGCACCTCGCGCTTCACGTGCCGCGCCATGGCCAGGGCCAGGTCCGCGTGGATCGACCGCTCGTGGAACTCGTCGATCACCACCGCGCCGATCCCATCTGCGAGCGGGTCGTCGTGCAGCATGCGCACCAGCACGCCCTCGGTGACCACCAGCACCCGCGTCCGCGCGGACTCCGCCCGGTCCAGGCGGATGCGATAGCCCACGAGGTCTCCCAGCCGTCCCCCGGCCTCCTCGGCCATACGCCGCGCCGCCGCCCGCGCAGCCACCCGCCGCGGCTCCAGCACGACGATCCGCCCCTCGACCACGTCGAGCAGTGCCGGGGGCACGCGGGTCGTCTTGCCCGCGCCGGGCGGCGCCACGACCACGGCGGCGCCCTCGCGCCGGACGGCGGCGACGATCTCCGGCAACACCTCGTCGATGGGGAGTCGAGCGATCACGGACCCACCATACACCGCGAACGACCCTTGACAGCCACGCAGCGTCTGTCTATCCAGTGCTCCTCCAGCGCGAGAACCGAGCGGCGACCGGCACGGACGCCCCCAAGGACAGCGAGATGAGCGACACGACCCCGAGGTTGGCCCCGTGGGGCTGGGATGACGCCTGGCAAAGGGCGCTGGCAGACGCCGGCGAGCCGGCGCGGGTCGTGGCCGTCGATCGCGGCAGGTTGACGCTTCGGTGCGCTGGAGGCCCGGCCGAAGGGGTCTGGCGACCCCGTAGCGGCGTCGGCGAGCCGCCCGTGGTCGGGGACTGGTGTGTGCTGGCCCCTGGGGCCGCGCAAGCCGACGGTCTGGTCCCCGTGCGGAGCTGGCTGCCCCGCCGCACCGCGCTGGCCCGCCGCGCCACCGGGAAGGCCGCCCGGTCCCAGGTGATGGCGGCCAACGTCGACACCGTGGCGCTGGTCTGCGGCCTGGACCGCAGCGCGGGGATCCGCGCGCTGGAGCGGCTGGTGACGCTGGTGCTCGATGGTGGGGCGCTGCCCCTGGTGGTGCTCAACAAGGTCGATCTGTGCCCCGACGTCGAGGACGCGCTCTTCGAAGCGCGGCGGGCTGCACCAGGGATCGAGGTCCTGGCGGTGAGCGCCGCGACCGGCGAGGGGATCGACACCCTGGGACGCCACCTCACGCCCGGATCGACTGCAGCGCTGATCGGGCCTTCGGGTGTCGGCAAGTCCAGCCTGACCAACGCCCTGGCCGGCGGCTCGCTGGAGGCCACCGGCGACGTGCGCGAGACCGACCACCGCGGCCGCCACACCACCGTGCGGCGCACCCTCCACCGGCTCCCCACGGGCCTGCTGCTGATCGACACCCCCGGGCTTCGTGAGATCGGGGTCTGGCTCGACGGCGACGGCCTGAGCCGCGCCTTCGACGATGTCGAGGCGCTGGCCGCCCGCTGCCGCTTCCGCGACTGCACCCACGACGACGAACCGGGTTGCGCCGTGCGGCAGGCCCAGGACGACGGCACCCTCGAACCGCGGCGCGTGGAGCGCTACCTGGAGCTCCGCGACGAGGCCCAGGCGCTTCAGCGCCGCCGGGACGCCCGGCACCGCGGCGAGAACTCCAAGGCCCGCTTCAAGGACATCTCCAAGAGGATTCGCAGGATGAAACGCGAAGGGAAGTGAGGAACCGGCGCGGGCGACTACTTCTCGTCCTTGCCGCCCGGGACGTGCTCCAGCGAATACTGACGGCGGGTCTCGGTGTCCGCGGGGGTGTCGCTGGCGTACTCGTCCTCCAGCCCCCCGACGTCCAGGTTCTCGTCGGTGCTCTCGAGGATCTTGCGCACGTCGTCCCCCACCTTGAACCAGGCCGTCTCGCTGAAGTCCCCCTCCGCCTTCTGCGCGACCGTCCCTCCACACCGGGGGCACCCCTGCTCGGGATCGCCGGTGACCTCCTCGCCACATTCGATACAGGCCCGCATGCGCACCTCCCGATCCGACCATAGCCCAACGAGGCCCTGAGTGGAACGCGCAGTCACCAGCCCGCAAGGAACTCTGTCGTCCTACTCCTCGAGGAATGCGCGCACTTCGAGGTCCCTGTCCTGAACACCCTCGACCAGGTCGTCGAGGGCTCCTTCGAACTGGTCGGCATCGGTGAGCGCGTACTCGGGGAGCTCTCCGTCCTCCCCGACCACGTGGGGAAGGATGAGATCGTGGCTGGCCTCGAAACGGGCTCGCGTCGCGTCCACATCGAGCGCTGAGTCGACCACGTCGGCCACCTGCACCCGATACTGATCGCGGTAGATGGGATCGTCCATCAGGAACCGGATCAGGGGCCAGCTGTCGCTCACCTCGTCGAGGCCGAGGGTGAGCACGGGCATCAACACGCCTTCGGACTTGAACGACTCGTTGAAGTCCCAGGCGATCCAGGACACGCGCCCGGAGTCGAGGGGATCCGAGTAGAGGTAGTAGTTCTGCGGCGTGTTCCCGTACGAGTCCCAGTTCTGGATCACCGTGTTGGTGGCGAGCCAGCGCAGGAAGCCGTCCACGTCGAACGTCTCCTCCAGGTCGGCGCGCCAGACCTCGGGCTCTTCACGCGAGGCGTGCAGCGCGTCGTACATCCGCTGCAGCTCGTCGAAGTCGTCGTCGGACTCGTGGGTCTTCTGCTCGAACGCCTCGGTGTCGAAGACGGCCCAGGTCGCGCCGTCGCCGCTGGCCTTGTACAGGTTGCCGTCCGACGAGCCGTACTGCTCGTCGAGCATGGGATGGTGGGGGACCTCGGTGGCCGTGTACAGCCCGAAGTAGACCGGCCCGTCGCCGTGGTCGATGTGGACCGCATAGAAGGCGGTGGTGGGTGACGGCACCCCTGCGTCGCGGAGGATGTCGGCGGCCACCTTCTGGCGCAGGTAGGACGCGTCGTTGAAGTTGCTGGCCAGCGACAGCCACTTGAAGCCGAAGAACCGCTGGTCGTCGATCTCGGGGTAGTCGTCCTCGAACTCGTCGAAATCCAGCCGCAGCGGCAGCTTGGGCGATCCCATCCACCACGCGTAGGCCAGGGTCGAGTTGCCCTTGTAACGCACGCCCACGTGCTCCCACGTCATCCCCTCGAAGTGGACCGTGCACGGCACGTAGAGGGGCTTTTCCGGCACCAGATCGATGTTGCCGTCGAACTCGGGGACCTCCTCGAGCATCTCCTCGGAGAAGCACGCGAGGTCGCTACCCATGATGGACACGCATGTCCCGACGATGACGCCCCCGTAGGCCTCGCAGTCGTCGCCCTCCTCCAGGTCAGCGCAGGCGTCGAAGAACGCGTCGGGGATCTCCTGTGTGCCGTCGGCCATGGTGCCGGGCTCGCCGATCATCTCGGTGAGGTCGCCCTGCATCGCCTGCCAGTCGTCCGCCGCGATCGTGATGTCGATGCGGTTGACCGCGTCCTGGGGGAAGACCGTGGCGTAGTCGGGATCGGCGTCCTTCCCGTGGGTCGGGTCGGTCCAGCCATCGGGCCGATCGTCCGCTTCGGGGGGATCGTCCCCGGGGGGGTCCTGTTCCACCGGGAGCTCCGCGCACGAGACGGTCATGAACATCGCGGCAGCGGACAGGGTTGCAGACCAGGCCATGGACGAGAAGGGGAATCGAGTGAACATCGTGAACCTCCAATGGGATCAGGCTCGCACCCCCGTGTGCAGGGTTTGTGCGGCCGAGGTGCCGGAATGTGCGGGGGCCTGACGGCGCACGGAGAGCGGGGCGCGCACAACTCCGCTCACGGCCCGCACATTTCCACGACATTCGTGGTCCATCGTGAAGATGACAGCGGAGGCGCACACCGAACGTGCCCTCCTCACGAAGACGGACGAATCGAGAGGATGTCCATCATGTTCCCCATTCATGCCAATCCCGAAACCCGCTCGAACCGAACCCATGCACCCCTGGCGCTGCTCGCGCTGCTCGTGGGAGTGCTCGCTGCGCTCCCAGGATGTCCCGACAAGGGGGGCCCCGGCGGCGGCCCTGGCGGCGACGACCCGTTCCCGGGGCGACCCGTGGGGTGGGTGGACATGGCCGAGGCCCAGATCGGCGGCGGCTTCATGAACGTGGCGTCCGCGGCCTACTGGATCGAGTCCGAGACCGGCGAGGTGTGCGGCATGGAGGTCCAGGAGTTCGCCGACGGCGAGTGCACGATCACCTCCATCGAGGCACCCACGTGCGACACGGCCTGCGGTACCGAGGAGATCTGCCTGTGGACTCCCGACTGCGGCGGGGGAGAGTGTGTGCCGACGGCCGCTCTCCCCGGTCCGCCGATCCCGGGGGACATCACGATCACGGGTGGTTCCCGATACCCCACGGTGACCGGCACCTTCGACGAGGAGACCTCGGCCTACGTGTTCGACGTCCCCACCGGCGACTGGTGGGACGACGGCGACACCCTCACCGTGTCTGCGCCCGGAGATGTGGTCCCTGGCTTCTCCGTCCAGATGACCGCGCCGGCGCCGCCGGAGGTCCTCACGGACACCGCCGCCTGGACCCCCGAGACGTTCAGCGGTGACGCCGACGTGGCCGTCGACTGGGTCGCCGGGGACGGGATGCTCGGCACCACGATCGTGGTGATCACCGACGAGTCGATGCTGCTGTGCGTCACCGGCGACGACGGCAACTTCGACATCCCCGCCGCCGGCATCGCCGCCCTGGGCAGCTCGCCGCCGGTGTGGATCGTCTCGATCGACTACACCGAGATCGCCGTGGCCAACGAGGGTCAGCCCGGTGAGACCCTGATCAGCACCGGCACCAGCGGCGGGTCGGCATTCATCATCAACCCCTGAACCGGCGATCCCCGCGGGCAGGGTCTTTCGATATGCTTGTGCCGTGGACGGCACGACCGACGATCCGATGGGCGGCACGACCGACGGCACGATCCGCGTGCTGCTGGTGGAGGACGACGCGCGGCTGGCGCGCCTCACCGCCCAGTACCTGGAGATCCGCGGCCTGCTCGTCACCGTGGCGAGCAGCGGCCCGGCCGGGCTGGCGGAGCTGAAGCGAGGGAGCTTCGACGTGGTGCTGCTCGATCTGCTGCTCCCGGGCCGCAACGGTCTCGAGGTCTGCCGGGACATCCGCCGGCGCTCCGACGTCCCCATCATCATGGTGACCGCGCTGGGTGACGAGGTGGACCGCGTGGTCGGCTTCGAGGCCGGGGCGGACGACTACCTGTGCAAGCCCTTCTCCTCCCCCGAGCTGCTGGCCCGCATTCGCGCCCACGTCCGCCGCGCCCGGGGCCAGCTCGGCCCCCCCGACCGGGTCCTCCAGGTCGGGCGCCTCACCATCCTCCCCGGCTCCTTCCAGGCCTCCCTGGACGGCCGCGATCTGGGGCTGACCGCGGTCGAGTTCGCGATCCTGCGCGTGCTGGCCGAGCGGGCCGGCCGCCCCGTCAGCCGCGACCAGCTCCTGGACCTGGCCAAGGGCGACGAGGGTGATGCCTTCGACCGGTCCATCGACGGGCACGTCTCCCGGTTGCGACGCAAGCTCGGCGACGATCCCCGCCGCCCCGACATGCTCAAGACGATCCGCGGCGTCGGCTACATGCTCGCCGAGCCGGAGCAGCCGTGAGAGGGCCGAGCGCTTGACCACGCGCATCTACCTGCTGGCCATACTGACCATCGTCACGGCCGCCGTGACCGTCGCGGGGATCCTCACCCTGTTCGATCGGCCCGTGGTCCTGCCACCCTTCGGCCGATTCCTCGTCGCCGAGGTGGTGGCCCATCGGGACGATCCCGAGGCCATGCAGCGCATCCAGGCGCTGCTGCAGGCCCACACCGACGCCGATTTCACCGTCCATGACGGCCAGGACCGACTGCTGGTGTCCAGCGCCGACTCACCCCACGCCCCGGTCCCGGCGAGCGAACGCGCCAGGATGCTCGAGGAGGTGGAGTTCGTCCGGGGCAGACCGGCCCGCGCCGTCGTCAGCGTGGTGGAGGACGGCGCCATCGTCGGCTACGGTCAGTTCTCGCTGTCCACCCTCCTGCCCTACGCCGGGCACGTCGCGCTCCCCCTGGGCCTGTTCCTCGCATTCCTGGCGATCACGTCGGCGCTGCTCGCCCGCTCCCTCGCGCGGCCGATCACCCACCTGACGCGGACGGCCCGCGCGTTCGGTTCCGGGGACCACGAGGTCCGCGCCCGCCTCGACCGCGGGGACGAGATCGGGCAGCTCGCGGCCACCTTCGACGAGATGGCCGACCGGATCACCGCGCTGATGCGCGCCCAGCAGGAGCTGCTCGCCAACGTCTCCCACGAGCTCCGCACCCCCATCGCCCGCATCCGCGTCGCCCTCGACATCGCCGCCCTGGGCGACGCCGAGCAGGCACGCGCGCAGCTGCCCGAGATCGAGCAGGATCTGGCGGAGCTGGAGCGCCTCGTCGGGGACGTGCTCGTCACGGCGCGTCTCAGCCTCGACGGCGGCGCCATGCAGCCTGCTGAGCTGCCCATGCGCCCCGAATCCGTGCCGGCCGACCAGATCGTCGCCGCAGCGGTCGAGCGGTTCGGCACGCGCCACTCCGCCGACCGGCTCGTGGTCGACGCCACACCGCCGCTGCCCACCGTCGAGGCCGACCCGATGCTGCTGCGTCGCGTGATCGACAACCTCCTGGACAACGCCGTCCGAGCGTCGGACGAGTCCGAGCCGGTCACCTTGCGCGCGGCGTGTCGCGGTGATCTCCTCACCATCGAGGTCCAGGACACGGGGATCGGTATCCGCGAGGAAGATCTCGCCCGGGTCTTCCGCCCGTTCTTCCGGGCCGACCAGAGCCGGACCCGCGACACCGGGGGCATCGGCCTGGGGCTGGCCCTCTCCCGCCGCATCGTGGAAGCCCACGGTGGCTCGATCTCCCTGCAAAGCGAGCCGGGCCAGGGGACGACGGCCCGGTTCACGATTCCCGCGGAGGGCGAGGCACCGAAAACACGAGACCGCGAGTAGGCCGGGAGGGCGCTCTTACCGCTCCTCCTCCTCGACGGGCTGCGTGTCGATGGGCGCCACCTGCCGGGCAACCGTGGTCGCCAGCTGCACCCGGTCGTCGGACTCTGCCGACGGATCGAGACGTGGCTGCCACCACAGCCGGGCCGACTCCTGGTCCCATGGGGCGCCGATGTCGACGGCGGACAGGCGGGTGGCGAGCTCGGTGGCGGTCGAGGGTCGCTGCCTGGGGTCCTTGCTCAGGCACTGGAGGATCAGGGCCTCGAGATCGTCGGGGATGGCCTGCGTGGCGTGCTCGGAGAGCTCCGGCGGCGCCGTGTTGAGGTGGCTGGCCGCCATCATCATCGGGTTCGACGCCTCGAACACGAGGCGTCCGGTCAGCAACCACCAGGCCAGACACCCCACGGCGTAGAGATCGGTCCGGCCGTCGATCGTGTCGGAACCCTGGAGGATCTCGGGGGGCAGGTAGGCCGGCGTCCCCCGGATCACGCCCTCCGTGGTCAGGTCGCCGGACTGGTCGACGAAGTCGGTACCTGCCTTCACCAGTCCGAAGTCGAGCACCTTGACCACGTCGAGCTGGAGCCCCCTGCGGCACAGGTAGACGTTGGACGGCTTGATGTCGCGGTGGACCAGACCCCTCGCGTGGGCCTCGGCCAGGGACTCGCAGACCTGCAGCAGGCAGTGGACGGCCCGGGCCGGCGTCATCGGCCCGAACTTGCGGACGATCTCGTCGAGGTCCAGGCCGTCGAGCAGCTCCATGACGTAGTAGAAGGTGCCGTCGTCGGCCACGCCGAAGTCGTACAGCTCGATGGTGTGCTCGGACTGCAGCAGGGCCGTGGCCTGGGCCTCGCGCTGGAACCGCAGCTGGAGGTTGTCCTGGGACCCGGGCCTGGCCAGGGCCTCTGGCTGGATCAGCTTCAGCGCCGCGGGCCGCGCAAGCCGCTCGTGCTCGGCGCGCCAGACCTCACCCATGCCGCCCTTGCCCAGCCGCTCGACGAGTCGGTAGCTGCCCATCTGGCGGGCGTCGTGTACGGCGCTGCCGAGCCGGAAGGTGATGCTCGACGCGACCACCGCGGTGGCCACGGCCAGCGCCGTGGGCCCGAACTGGGCCAGCAGGACCAGACCGTCCGGCGCGGCCTCCCCCTTCAACAGGATCATCGCGACCAGGGCCAGTGGGTCCATCAGCGCGGCCACGGAGCACGTGACCAGCGTCCTCGCCGGCGTGCCGGGGACGAACACGGCGAAGATGATGATCCACACGGCCACGCCCGACCAGCTGATCGAGCTCGACACGTCGAGGCAGGGCGCCCCGTACTCGCAGACCCCGATCGCCGCAGCCATCACCACCTGGTACGGCAGGGCCAGGCCGATGATCACGTGGGGCTCGTCCCGCTTCCACCGCGACACCCCGAAGATCGCCACCGAGAGCGCCAGCGCGATGCCGACCGCGACGAGGATCGGCGCGACCTCCCCCACCCCCGTCTGCTGTACCTCCTCGGCCAGGGAGATGCCGTTGAGCAGGCAGAACACCAGCAGCGTGGCCACGGTGATCAGGCCCAGCTTCCCGACCCGCCCCGCCGCGCTGTCGCGCAGCTCCGTGGGCAGGGTCCTGCGCAGGGACCAGCCCCAGTCCGACGCCGCCGTGTCGCGAGCGTGGGCCAGCAGGCGGCGGACGGCCTCGGGTGGCCGGGGTGGGTGGTTCGGTGGCACGTGCACTCCCCTCGAGTGCGTCGATCATATCGAATCTGCGGGGGGGGCGGTCGAGCGCCGCCGAACGGACAGCCGCTCCCGCGTTCCGGACACCCGTGGGGACCCGGGGTTGAGCATGGTACACTGCAGACCTATTGTGGCCATGGAGGGTCCTTCCCCTCCCTATCCAGTTGGGATCTTGTCGATGAGTCTGCGCACCCCCACCTCGTCATCCGCGGAAACACGCGGACGAATGCGGACGAGGCGGCTCTGTGCGGGGGTGTTGCTCGCCAGCGTGCTCCTGTGGCAGCTGGGCACGGGACTGAGCCCACGAGCTGCGCAGGCGAGCGACGCGGACGAAGGCTGCGAGGCCTCCTGTCCCTGCGAGCAAGGCACCCACGCCGACAACGGGGTGGACCACGACCACGGCGACGCGAGTCACCCGGGCTCCTGCCCCGACGGGTCGTGCACACCAGGGTGCGACCACTGCGCGTGCTGCCCGGGCGGGGTGGTCGCCGTGATGACGGGCTTCGTCGCGATCCCTCGAGTCTCGAACGGTCGGGCGGAGTTCCTCGACCCCCCCGATGAGCCCGCGAACGGTCCCACCAGACAGATCTACAGACCTCCGATCTCCCTCGTCTGATCCCTGATCCGAGTTTCAGACAACCCAGGCCCGCGGCACCGGTGCGGCGGGCCGGGCGCGAAGTCGCGTCCGCGAGAAGAGGGAGTTGAACCATGACTCCAGGGAACCCGAAGCGGCCGACGGCCGTCGGAGCCGTCGTGGCAATCACGCTGCTGCTGGCCTCCTGCTGCAGCCCCGAGCCCGAGGGCACGTCATCGGAAGAGCCGGCCACCCACTCCTCCGGTATCGTCGCCGACCCCGCCGACTGGTGCGGCGGCTGCGGCCTGCCCGAGTCCATGTGTACGGTGTGCAATCCCGGGCTGATCGCCGAGTACAAGGCCAAGGGGGACTACTGCGAGGAGCACGGCTTCCCCGAATCGGTCTGCCCGGTGTGCAACCCGATGCCACCGCCGGGAGCCGCCGACGCCCGGATCGGCGACCCGAGCGACTGGTGCCGCGGCTGCGGTCTGCCCGAGTCCATGTGCACGGTGTGCAACCCAGAGCTGATCGAGAAGTTCAAGGCCAGCGGGGACTGGTGCGAGGCGCACGGCTTCCCGGAGTCGGTCTGCCCGAAGTGCAATCCGATGCAACCCCCGGGCGAGGGCTCGCCGCCGACCGCATCCACCCCCAAGGCCGCGCCCAGCACCGTGGTCCGCTTCGCCTCCCCGGCCATCGAGCAGGCGGCGGGGATCGCGACCGTGCCCGCCACCAAGGACTCGATGGGCATCGACGTGGAGTGCACGGCGACGCTGGACTTCGACCGCAACGTGACCGCGGACATCCGCTCGCCCGTCGTGGGGATCGTACGCAACATCCACGTGGATCTCGGACAGCAGGTAGCCGCGGGGGCCCGCCTGTTCACGCTCGAGAGCGCCGATGTCGGCGATCTCCAGGCGCGTCACCGCGCCGCGCAGGAGCGGGTCGAGGCGGCCCGGACGAACGTGAAGAGGATGGAGGTCCTCCACGAGGACGCCCTCACGTCGCAGCGGGAGATCGACCTGGCCCGCCAGGAGTTCGAGGCCGCGGACGCGGAGCTGCGGTCCATCGAGCAGTCGCTGCGCCTGAACGGGGCCGGCCAGGGGGCCAGCAACGGTCGCTTCACGATCTACGCACCCCTCGCGGGCACGATCGTCCGCCGACCGGCCCTGGTGGGCACCTACGCCACCGAGTCGGACTCCCTGGCCACCGTCTCCGACACGTCGGTGATGTGGGCGCTGCTCGATCTCCCCGAGTGGGACGCGGCCGTCGTTCGGATCGGCCAGGAGGTGGACCTTCGGGTGGACGGCGTCCCCGGCGACGCGCTCACCGGGACGGTGTCCTGGATCGCGTCCGAGGTCGATCCGAAGACCCGTTCGGTCTCTGCACGCGCCGAGATCGACAACCCCGAAGGGCTACTCCGCGCCGGCCAGTTCGCGCGCGCCGCCGTCCGGGTCGCCGCTCCCCAGGACGCCGCGACCGTCCCCGCGGACGCCGTCCAGCGGATGGGTGAGGAGTCGGTGGTGTTCGTTCGCGTCGGCGACGGCGTGTTCGAGCCCCGCACCGTCACCCCCGGGCGCTCCGACGGCCGCCTCGTCCAGGTGACGGGTGACGTGAAGGAGGGGGAGGCGGTGGTCACGACCGGCGCCTTCCTGCTGCGCACGGAGCTCTCGAAGGAGGCCATCGGCGCGGGGTGCTGCGAGGTCGAGGGGCCGGGCGGGGGCTGACATGCTCAACGCACTGATCGATCTGTCGCTGCGCCACCGCGGCATCGTCCTGATCGCCACGGCCGTCCTGGTCGTCGCCGGTGCAGTCTCCTTCGGGCAGCTGCCGATGGACGCCTATCCGGACACCACGCCGGTGCAGGTCTCCGTCAACACGGTGGCGCCGGCGCTGTCGCCCCTGGAGGTGGAGCGCCAGATCACCTTCCCCCTCGAGCAGGCCATCGGCGGGCTGCCGGGCCTCGAGGAGGTCCGGTCCATTTCCAAGTTCGGGTTCGCCCAGATCACCGCGATCTTCGAGGACGGCACCGACGTCTACCTGGCGCGTCAGGTCGTGGGCGAGCGTATCCAGTCCGTGGAGCTCCCCGACGGGGTGGACCGTCCCGCCATGGGGCCAGTGTCGACGGGGCTGGGCGAGGTCTTCCAGTACATCGTCCGCAGCGAGGAGCTGTCGGCACAGGAGCTGCGCACCCTGCACCACTGGGTCGTACGGCCGCAGATGATGCAGGTGGCCGGCGTGGCCGAGATCAACACCTGGGGTGGCTACGAGAAGCAGTTCCACGTCGTGTTCGATCCGGACCTGCTGATCAAACACGAGCTGACGCTGGACGACGTGGCCACGGCGCTGAGGCGGAACAACGCCAACGTCGGCGGGGGCATCGTGAACCGGGGCGGCGAGGCCCGGATCGTCCAGGGCGTCGCCCTGGCCGAGGGCGTCGCCGACCTGGAGAACATCGTGGTGGCGGCCCGCGACGGCGTGCCGATCCACATCCGGGACGTGGCCCGGGTCGAGGAAGGCCACGAGATCCGGCGCGGCGCCGCGACCGCCGAGGGCTCGGGCGAGGCCGTGCTCGGCCTGGGGTTCATGCTGGCCGGGGAGAACAGCCGCGAGCTCACCGCCGCGCTCGAGACCCGGCTGGCCGAGGTTCAGGCGAGCCTCCCCGAGGAGGTCGTGCTCGAGCCGGTCTACAGCCGCACCGAGCTCGTGGACAAGGTGCTGCGCACGGTGCGCAACAACCTGCTCGAGGGGGCGCTGCTGGTCATCGCGATCCTGTTCGTGTTCCTGGGCAACTTCCGCGCCGGGCTGATCGTCGCGCTGGCCATCCCCCTGTCGATGCTGTTCGCGTTCAACGCCATGCTGCGCTTCGGCATCGCCGGCAGCCTGATGAGCCTGGGCGCCATCGACTTCGGCCTGGTGGTGGACAGCTCGGTGATCATGGTCGAGAACGCCGCACGCCGGGTGGCCGAGGACCGCAGCGGCCGCAGCGTGCGCGACGTGGTCCGCGACGCCGCCGTGGAGGTCCGCAAGCCCACGCTCTTCGGCGAGCTGATCATCGCCATCGTCTACCTGCCGATCCTGGCGCTGGAGGGCATCGAGGGGAAGCTGTTCCAGCCCATGGCGCTGACCGTCATCTTCGCCCTGGCCGGGTCGATGATCCTGTCGCTGACCCTCATGCCCGCGCTGGCGAGCCTGGTGCTGAAGCGGCGCAAGGAGCATCGAGACCCCGCCCTGATCCGTGTGCTCCAGCGCGCCTACCGTCCGGTGCTGGGCTGGGCGCTGTCCCACCGCGGCCTGGTCCTGGGGCTCGCCCTCCTCGTGGGGGCCAGCGCGGCCATCCTCGCGACGCGCCTGGGCTCCGAGTTCATCCCGCGGCTGCGCGAGCAGGCGATCGTGGTGAACACGGTCCGCCTCGCCGGGGTGTCGCTGGAGGAGTCGGTGCGCTACGGCACCCAGCTCGAGCGGCTGCTGATGGCCGAGTTCCCCGACGAGATCGCCCACATCTGGACGCGCACGGGCACCGCCGAGGTGGCCACGGAT
The DNA here is from genome assembly GCA_964558555.1 of uncultured Rickettsiales bacterium. Lineage (GTDB taxonomy): Bacteria > Myxococcota_A > UBA796 > UBA9615 > CAYRNR01 > CAYRNR01. The sequence continues at coordinate 17,074 of CAZLEO010000110.1, forward strand.
CCCATGGGGCTCGAGGTCTCCGACATCTTCATGACGCTGACGCCCCGCAAGCAGTGGACTCGTGCGCGCAACCAGGACGATCTGACCGAGCAGATGAGCGCCACGCTCGAGGACATGCCCGGCATGCGGGCCATCTTCACCCAGCCCATCGAGATGCGGATGAACGAGATGATCGCCGGCATCCGCGCGGACGTGGGCATCAAGCTCTTCGGCGACGACTTCGAGGTCCTCAAGGCGAAGGCTCGCGAGATCCAGCTCGTGGTCGAGGTGATCGACGGCGCCGAGGACATCACGCTGGAGCAGATCACCGGCCTGCCGATCCTGCGTATCGAGGTGGATCGCGACGCCGTGGCCCGGTTCGGCATCCCCGCGGACGAGGTCCTCGAGCTCGTCGAATCGCTGGGCACGCTCCACGTGGGCGAGGTGGTCCAGGAGCAGATGCGCTTCGATCTGGTCCTGCGCCTGGACGACCCCTACCGCGACGATCCCCGGCGCATCGAGCGCCTGCTGGTCACCGCGCCGGACGGGCAGCGAGTTCCCCTGGGCCAGCTGGCGGACATCGCGATCGTGGAGGGGCCGTCCACGATCCACCGCGAGTGGGCGAAGCGTCGCATCACCATCCAGACCAACGTCCGCGACCGCGACGTCGGCTCGTTCGTCGCCGAGGTCGAGGAGGCCATCGCCACCCAGGTCGACCTCCCCGACGGGTACTACGTGCGCTACGGCGGGCAGTTCGAGCACCTGCAGCGGGCCCGCAAGCGCCTCGCCGTGGTCGTGCCCATCGCGCTCGCGCTGATCTTCACGCTGCTCTACCTGACGTTCGGCAGCCCCCGCGACGCTCTCCTCGTGTTCACCGGCGTCCCCTTCGCCGCGGTCGGCGGCGTGGCCGCGCTGTGGCTGCGGGACATGCCGTTCTCCATCTCCGCCGGGGTCGGGTTCATCGCCGTCTCGGGCGTGTCCGTGCTGGGCCAGCTCGTGCTCGTGTCCAGCATCCGGCAGCTCAGGGCCGCGGGACGGCGGCTGGCCGAGGCCATCTCAGAGGCTGCCCAGACGCGATTGAGGCCCGTCCTGATGACCGGCATGGTCGCCGCTCTGGGGTTCGTCCCCATGGCGCTGAACACCGGCGTGGGCGCCGAGGTGCAGCGGCCCCTCGCGACGGTCGTCATCGGGGGGGTCGTCTCGTCGACGCTGGCGACGCTGGTGGTCCTGCCGGCGATCTACCGGACGTTCGGGGCCAGGGACGGGTCTGCGCGGGAGAGGCTGGACTGAGGTCGGCTCGCGCGGATCAGCAACACTCACCGCCCTGATCGAACTGGATCTCGAACCGGCCACCCCAGTCGTTGACCTGGTAGTCGATATGCAGCCCTCCCTGCTCGCTGAACACGCGCTTGACCTCCGGCGCGAGCAGGAACCTCAGATCGCCGATTGCGATCTGCTCGTCGTTTTCCTTCGCCTCGTCGGGGGCAACGCCCACCTTGGGCCCACCTCACCCATATCCCTGGAAGACCAGGCGCAGCGGTCGGGTCTCCCCGTCATGGGCTCGCAATGCCTTGAGCAGCTCGCTCTGGGCGGTCTCGGTCACCTCCAGCAATCGTGCCGTCTCATGCGGTGGATTCGACGTGTCCATCATCGTGGATCTCTCCGTTCTCCGAATATCGAGTCACTGGAATGAGTATGGGTGCAGGGCCGTCGGCGCGCCAGGCGGGACGGGTCTCGAGCCTCTCGAGGGAATCGGGGCGCCTGGATGGCGTTTTCGAGGACCACGGCCTTCCCCGGGTTCCGTCACGGGTCGCCACACCGCAAGCAGGTGCGCCGATATCCGCTCGCGCCATGGCGGCTCGAGGATGGTCAGGGGCCGCCCGCGGTACGCATCGGATTCGGCCTCGTTGGCGGTGGTTCGGCGTTCCTAGGTCTCCCAGTACATCACGTAGGCCCGCTCCGTGCATGGGTCGAAGTACAGGGTCCAGAGCTGGTTCGGATCGTCCCGTTTCAGGAACAGCAGACCCTCTTCATGGGGTTGTGGATTCCACCAGTAGGGCTCGTGCGCTGGTGGCCAGTCGATACGGCCTCCTGAATAGGATTCCCTTTTCATTCCGGTGCCCTGGGCAACCTCGCGGACCTCTTCGATTGTGGCTCTGAAGCGGTACAGGGAAGTACGATCGGTCCATCCCCGGTGGGAAGCGTAGACCGGCCTCTCTGACAATTCGGTCCCACAATCGCGGTTCACGACCGCAATGTCACTCCTGGTCGCCGGGAACCCGATCCAGAGCAAGGAGCCTGCCCCGGCAATCAGCAGCACCAGCAGGACACAGGAGAAGAGACCTGCTCTGAGTAGCCGTTTCCGTACTCCAATGCGACTCATGGCTCGTTGCTCCCGGAAAGAGTCAGGCGTTCGTTGGACGCACAATGGTCCACACGAGTGGCGGCGAGATGGCGCTGAGGAGGAGATCGCAGGGGAAGACCGTGCAGAACCTGTGCTGATCTGGCACGCCAGGTCAGTCCGTAGACAGAACCTGGAGCGTGCAAGCGTATGTGTCCGATGGCTACCGCAGGACCTCGACCTGACTGCGGGTGTCAGAGCTCGTGGTTCACGCTGCCGAGGTAGGCGAGAACGCGGTCCTTGCGTGGCTCCATCTCTTCCCACCACTCGTCCGCCGAGAAGTCGGCCGCCGACAGGACATCCGCCGTATTGCGACGCAGGATCTGCGCTGGCTCGACGAGCGACGTGCCCTCGTAGATGTCCCGAGGCGAACGAAGCGACGGTCCTTGCCGAGCCAGGTGGCCGGGGCCGCCCAGAAGGCGCGCACTCGCGAGGATGCGTGACGGGGGAGTACACGTACCCGTCGATCGACGTTGAGCTCCGTGCGAGGCCCCGATTCCACCTGGACGGTCGTGCAAGGACGATGTATCCCTTGCTCTCATCGTTCTGCGGTGGGCGGTGACCACACCAGGGGACCGAGCGAGGATGGCGCGCAGGAAGAAAAAAAAGAAGGGCCGCGGCCGGCCCAGCGCTCGGTCGCGGGCGGCAACCGCCGCCCAGGGATCCCTCGACGAGGAGCTGGACCTTGCTTCGAGGATGCTGCGCGATGGGGATGCCGAGGGAGCCTGTGCACGCGCGCGTCGCCTGCACAAACGCGAGCCGTGCACCCAGTCGGCCGAGTTGCTCACGCGGGCGAACATCGCTCGGATCGAGCGCGCGATCCCACACAAGAAGGCCGCCGCGGTGCAGGGAATGATCAAGGCGGCCGCGCAACGAGTGCCGGAGCACGCGGCAGAGATCGAGCGGCGCCTGGACTACCTGTCCGCCTGGCATGGTGATGCGAGCGGTTTGTTGGGGCCGTGGGCGGCCGGCGATCCGCCGCCGGCGCAACGCGCGCACCTCGACCGGGAGATACGGCGCTGGATACGCGATCCCGGACTCGTGGCGTCCTGCCCGCTGCTCGACGACGGGCACGAGCTACGCGTGGCTGCGGCTGCTCTCGAGGATGCGTTCGCGGCGGTGACGAGCGGTCCGCTCGACAACGAGCAGATCGCGCTGCGCGAGGTCTCGCGCAGGAGTCCGCTGGCGGCGTGGAAGTACCTCGTACGCGCGGTGGCGCACCTGTATCGTGGCGAGGACGACGAGGCCCTGCGGGCCGCCGCCCTGCTCCCGCAGGACTCGGCGCCCGCCCGGCTCGTGCCGGCCCTGGAAGCGATGACCTCGCCGGCGGCTCCTCGCGGCCTCGACGCGTGCTCCCGAACGCTGGTCCAGCGCGTGTCGCCGGACCTCCGAAAGCTGCGCGGCCACCTGCGGACGCTGGAACAGCGGCTGGAACATGGGAGCGGCCTGAGCGAGCAAGGAAAGGCCATCCGGGCCGCCGTCAAGGAGTGCGAGCGTGCGGCCCCGGGGCTGCTGGACGCCCTGCGGCAGCGCATCTCCATCCGCTGCTACCTGGAGGAGCTGCCGACGCCGGAGGTGAGGCGGGCGCTGGGCGGGGCTTCGCGCAGGGACGCGGGGTTCTGGCGCCTGCTGGCCCGGGCGGCCGAGTACGAAGCGGACGAGATGTTCAGCGCGTACCACCTTTTCCAGGCGTGCGCCGCGTGGGAAGAGTTCCGACGCCACGCCATCGCCGAGGGCTGGATCGCCGGAGGCGGGGTGGAGGAGGCGACGGTCTACCTGCACATGGCGATGCTGCTGCGCAAGCCGCGGTGGGAGTTGGACCCGACCCAGTTCCTGCGCCGCTTCGACAACCACCGGGCGTACTACCAGGATCAGCCCGCCGAGATCCGCGCCCTCTCGCCGACGACGCCACCCGATACGTACTTCGTCCACATCGACCGGATCTTCGCGCGTGCGGCCGACTGCCACCCCTCGGCCGAGGTGTTCGGGGAATGGCTGGGCTGGGTGCGCGAGACGTCGGATCACTGGCGGCCGGCCGACGAGGTGGCGCTGAGGTGGCACGAGGCCGCGCCGGACAACCCCCGGCCGCTGCTGCTGCTGGCCGACTCCGCCGAGCGGCGTAACGCCCTGAAGAAGGCCCTGGGCTATCTCGATCGCGCCGAGGCGTTGGACGCGCTGGACAGCCAGGTGGTGCGCGCGCGGCTGAGGCTGCTCGTCTCCACGGCGCGTCGCCACATCAAGGGGGGCAAGCTCCACCTCGCGGAGCGAGACATCGCGCAACTCACGGCGCTCCGCGGGGCGAATGTCGCCCGCCGGCAGGCGTTCGTCGAAGCACTGAGCTTTGCCACGACCTTCCGCTCCGGAGACGACGAAGCACAGAAGGATCACCGCGAACGGACCGTCGGGCTGATCGACGGAGAGCTGGAAGCCCACGCCTTGCTCCACGGCGTGTCCGAGGTCTGTGGTCAGACGGGCCCCGAGCTGGACGCGGCCCTGCCCGCGATGCCCGCGCTCGTACGCCACGGCGCCCTCGCCGCGGCCGCGGTCCGGGCCATCGAAGCGGGCGACGAGATGGCTTGCCCGTTGCCGCTCCCCCGGGCCTGGCTCGGCCCACTGCGCAAGGACGTCGAGTCGGGACCCTGCGGGCTCGATCCCACGGCGCTGGGCCGGCTGGCCAGCGCCGCTTTGCGCCAGCACGACGATCACCTCGCCTACCACGCGTCCGGCGCCGGGCTACAGGCCGCGGGCGAGCGGGATGCCCATCTACTGTTCCTCCGGGGTCAGGCGCTGCCGGGCTTCGCCATCGAGCGACGTGTGCGGATCATGCGCGCAGCCCTGACGCTTGCCCGGCGCGCAAGGGATGCAGATCTGGCAAGCCAGGTGGTGGACCTCCACCGGCGCTGGACGGGACAGGACCGCGGAGCTCGGGTCTGGGGGATTCCCACCGAGTTCGCTCCCCTGGAGGACGACGATCTGGCCCAAGCGCTACGCCACGAGCGGGAGACCACCGCCTTCCCGACGCCGGCGACCTACGACCGATACGAGTACGAAGACCCGGACGACGTGTGCGACTGTCCCGCCTGCCGGCGCCGCCGCGGCGAGCTCGACGACGGCGATTGGGACGACGACGAGCCGTTGCTGGAGGATCTCCTCGGCCAGGGCGTGGGAGAACTGCACGACGGCATTCCGGAGGAGGTCATGCCCGAGGTGCTCGACGACCTCGGCCAGGCCTTCGCCGGGCCGAACGGCGAACGGATGTCGCAGGAGGCCACGGCGTTGCTGCTGGAGATGATCCAGAAGTTCGCCGGCCCCGATGGCGAGCTGCCTTCCCCCGAGGAGGTGGCCAGCCGCGATCCCGACCTCTTCCGCCGCCTGATGGAGGTCGCAGGCCCCCAGGACGACGACTTCCTCCCACCTGCCCCGGGCGGACGCCGCTCGAAGAAGAAGAAGAAACGAAAGCGGAGGTGAACGCGTGAGCCACTGGGGACGACACCACGAGACCACCGAGCCCGGGGACCCCCACGAGGTTCTGGGGCTGGACCGGGACGCCAGTGAGGCGGAGATCCGGGCGGCGTACCTGCGCCTGATCCGTCAGCACCCGCCCGACTCGGATCCAGAGATGTTCGAACGCGTTCGCGACGCCCACGATCTGCTCCGGGATCCCACCCGGCGGGTCGCGCGGTTGCTGCAAGCGGGCGATCCTCTGCAGCCCCTGGAGGAGCTGGTCGGCGAGCGACGCGAGCGCCTCCACGTCGGGCCGAAACCATGGCTCGCTGCCATCGGGGGGCGCTGATCGTGGATCCCGAGGCCAGGGACCATCTCGTGGCCGGCTTCGCGGCCTGGCTCGACGAAATCCTCCAGGACGAATCCCCGCCCGAGGGTCTGCCGGCGGAGCTGCTCGCGGAGATCGCGGCCGGAGGTGGCGAGACCACAGGCGACGAGCCCGACCTCTACCGGCTGCAGTCGGCAATGACGGCGCTGGCCCAGGAGGTCAAACTCCAGGGCCGGGCTTTCGACCGGCTGGGCTCCTCGCTGGGTGGCATCACGGAGCTGCCCGGAGCCGTGGAAGCGGCGCTGGCGTCGCACCACGAGGCGGTGCAGACGGCCCTGCTGCACGTACGCACCGGCAAGAGCGCGCGGGGCGATCGCGAGGCCGTCCAGCAGGCGCGGCGCGAGCTCCGGCTCGACATGCTCGAGGTGCAGATGGACCTGCGTGACCGGCTCCTGAGGGGGCTCGCCGCGTGTGAAGACCACCTGGCGCGGGCGAAGCATGCGACTGCGGCATCGTGGATGCTGCGCCTGTGGGGCGGCCCGCTGGATGAGCTGATCGCGGCGACCGAGGCCCTCCACGAGGGCAGCACGCTGGCCCTGCAGCGCCTGGACCAGCACCTTGCCGAGAGCGGCGTCAGCGAACTCCCGTGCGCAGGCCGTCCCTTCGATCCCACATGCATGCGAGCGGTAGCGGTCGAGGCGGGCGAGGGCTGGCGGCCGGGCGAGGTGATCGAGGTCCTGCGGCGCGGTTATCGAGACGGCGACGAGATCCTGCGACACGCCGAGGTTCGGGTCGCCGGCAACCCTTCGGGGGAGAACCACCCCGGCCCACCGGAAGGCCTGCTCGAAGAACCTGGAGCGACGTCATGACCGAGACCATCGTCGGGATCGACCTGGGCACCTCGAACTCGGAGATCGCCGCCCTCGTGGGCGACCACGTGCAGGTCCTCGGACCGAAGTCGGGCAACGTTCTGCCGTCGTCCGTGGGCCTCTCGCCCGACGGGGACCTGCTCGTCGGGCTCCCCGCTCGTAACCAGGCTCTGCTGTACCCCGACCGCACCGTACGCAGCATCAAGCGGCGCATGGGCTCGACGGACACCGTCCGGCTGGGGGAGCAGGAGTACACCCCCCAGGAGATATCCGCGCTGATCCTCGGCCAGCTCGTGCGCTGGGCCGGCGACGCCCTCGGGGCCGAGCCGACCCGCGCGGTCGTCACCGTGCCGGCCTACTTCTCCGACGCCCAGCGCCAGGCCACCCGCGAGGCCGGCAAGCTCGCCGGGCTCGACGTGGTGCGTGTGCTCAACGAGCCCACCGCAGCGAGCCTGGCCTACGGCTGTGGCGAGGACCGCGAGACCGTGCTGGTATACGACCTCGGTGGCGGGACCTTCGACGTCTCGGTCGTCCGCATCGAGGGCGAGGTCACCGAGGTGCTGGCCAGTCACGGAGACAACCAGCTCGGCGGGGACGACTTCAACGACCTGCTCGTCACGCACCTGGTCCGGGCCTTTTCCGGGGAGCACGGTGTGGATCTGCGCGACCGCGAGCACACGGCGGCCATGTCACGCGTCTGGTGGGCTGCCGAGGAGGCCAAGCGCACCCTGAGCGTGGCTCCCCATGCCCGGGTCGTGGAGGAGAACCTCACGGTCTCCGGCAACACGCCGCTGCACATGGACGTGGAGATCGACCGCGAGGACTACGAAGCCCTGATCCAGCCCCACGTGGAGCGCACCATGGACAGCGTCAGCCGCGCCATGGGAGACGCCGGTATCCGCGGCCAGGATCTCGACCGCATCCTGCTCGTGGGCGGTTCCACGCGTACGCCGCTGCTCCAGCGCACGCTGGCCGAGCGCACGGGCAACACTCCCCACCATGAGATCCACCCCGACCTCTGCGTCGCCCTCGGGGCCGGAGTGCTGGCGTCCAGGCTGGCCGGCCGCGACGTGCCCCGCGTGCTGGTGGACATCACGCCCTACTCCTTCGGCATCTCCCACCTCGGGGAACGCGGCGGCGTCCCCTACCCCCACTGCTATCGCCCCACCATCCATCGCAACACCGCGCTACCTGTCACCCGCGCGGAGCGCTACTTCACCGCCGGCCCGTACCAGAAAGCCGCGGAGATCAACATCTACCAGGGCGACGACCCCGACGCATTGCGCAACCTGCCGGTAGGCAAGTTCATGATCGAGGACCTGACTCCTGCGGAGGAGCCCGTGGAGATCCTGTGCCGGATGCACCTCGACCTCGACGGAATCCTCGAGGTGACCGCCACGGAGAAGGTCACGGGGCTGGCCAGGCAGGTGACCATCGACGGAGCCCTGCAGCTGCTCGACGATGCGCAACTCGAAGCTGCCCGTGAAAAAGTGGTGCAGCTCCACCGACCCGATCCCGACACGGCCTCTGCCGGGGCCGGGATCCCCAGCGAGGAGAAGAGTGCTGCCCAATCGGTCCCGGCCGGCACCGCGGCCGGCCCGACGGTGAACGGTGGCCAGGGGGCTCCAGCACATCCGTCTGGGCCGGCTGGCCCCGACGGCGACTGGCTCGACCTCGTCGGCGAGGGAGGCGGTTTGGCAGCGCGGTCCCGAGCGCTGCTGGACACCATGCACGCTGATGATCGCCGGGACGCCCTCACCCTGATCGAAGCCATCGAGGGCGCGACGCAGCGGCAGGAACGCGAAGTCCTCGTCGACGCCTGTGCCGAGCTGCGCGAGCTGCTGTACTTCGTCGACGGCAGCGACGGAGGTGCGGCGTGACCCTCCTCTCGTGCCCGGTCTGCCGCGCCGGTTTCCGGGGACGGACCACGTGCTCCCGCTGCGGTGCGGACCTGACACCGCTGATGCGCCTGGTCGCTCGCAGCTTCGTAGCCCGCCGGGAGACCCGCGCGTTGATCGCGGACGGTGCTCACGAGGCCGCAGCCGATCACATCCGGCTCGCGCAGCGCCTGCACGCGACCCCGGCGGGGCGCCGCCTGGAGCTGCTCGCCGCGTGGCTCCAGCAAGAAGAGGGTCGGGGCAGGTAGGTCCCGACGTGTACGGGCACCGGGATCGCGCATGACCGGTCGGTTAGCTCGGGCTACTACACCTTCCAGTCATCGCCCGGCATGATGCGGAGCATGAACTCGTCGAAGAGCGGCACGGTGAAGGCCGTGTCGCCATGACTGGGGCTCCAGATCATGCCCTTGGAGATCAGCTGGCTCCTGGTCGGTCCGAGGGACGTCACCTTCCGTCCCAGTTCGTCCGCGATGTCTCCGGATCGGTGCGGTCCGGCCCCCAACTCCGCCATCGCCCTCAGGTAGCGTTTCTCCGACGGAGTGAGCCTGTCGAAGCGCACACGAAAGAAGCTCTCGTCGAGTGCCGCCACCGCCGATATCGAGGCCGCCTCGACGTCATCAGCCGTGATAGGTGAGGTTTCAGCCGTGTCCCACGAGTGTTTCCCCCACTCCTGGATGAAGTAGGGGTAGCCGTGCGTACGTTCCACGATGAGCGACAGTGCTCCGGGGGTCACTTCAACGCTCTGCTCACGCACGGGTTTGGCGATGGCGTGCTCCGCCGCCTCGCGGGGCAAGGGACCGATCTCCGGAAAGTCGAAGAGCCGCTCCGCATAGGACTTCGCGCGCCCCATGCGCCCACGTAGTTGAGGTAGTCCAGCACCCACCATGACGACGGGCAGGCGCCGCTGGGCGGTGCGGTGTAGCGCCGTGATGAGCGCCGCGAGTTCGTCCTCTTCCACGTACTGCAACTCATCCACGAACATCGCCAGAGCCGTGCCCGCCTTCTGCGCCGCTGCCCCGGCTACTTCGAGCAGGGCCTGCAAATCGATCTCCAGATCGCCGTTGTCGGCGAGCCCTGGCTCGGGATCGAAGTCGAGACCGACCTCGATGTCCTGGAACTTCACCTTCAGCGCCTGGGCGAAACCGGCCAGCGCCCGGAGGGCCCTCTTGGCGAGGTCCTTCGCCTGGTCGTTGCGCGACAGGCGGAGCAATGCTTGTCGTAGCTGTGGTGCGAGCATGGCGGGCAACGAGCGGTTCTCTGGAGCTTCGATCCTCAATGTGTGGATACCTGCGCCCTCCGCATCGTCCCGCGTTCGATCGAGGAGCACGGTCTTGCCCACCCCTCGTAGGCCGACCATCAGGATGCTCTTCGATGGCAAGCCCCGACGCATTCGCTCGAGGGCAATCCGTACGGTTTCACGCAACTCATTCCTACCCGCGAGTTCCGGGGGAGGTGTACCTGCGCCTGGCGCAAAGGGATTCGTGATCGGGTCCATGCCCAAACTATACAGAGATTAGCCAGTTTATCAACCAGCCATAAACTTCGTAATTTCGATCTAAGCCAAGCATGTGATCGGAGTCGAGGACGCATCTACCTGTAAGAGGCGGTCAAATTCCACGGCCATCCGCGATGCCAGGCAGTGCCCAAGACGACGTCGAGGTCCTTCGTCGCTCCGATCCGGTCATCCAACAGGATGAGCGAGCTGCCTCCGCGCAGGAACAAGTCGACCGGACCGAGGGATCGCGCGTCCAGCCCCTAGCCCATCTCGACCAACAACTCCAACCCGAACGTGAACCTGCCAGATCCGGAAATTTCCGGATGCTTCCACAAGATATTCCCCGTAAGATCAAACCAATGGCGCGAATTCGAGCCATGAAGGCAATGGCGTCACCGAATCCGGAAGTTCCGGATACTTCCGGATTCCCCGAGGAGGTTCTTCTCGATGAACGATGAAGCCGAACCCACCGTGATGGTGGCGTCCACGGTCTACGGGATCGAAGACCTGCTCGAGCAGGTTCACGGCGTGCTCACCTCTCTCGGCTACAGGGTGTGGATGTC
>CAZLEO010000111.1:0-27957 GCA_964558555.1 uncultured Rickettsiales bacterium
CGCAGTCCCCGTCACACGTGGACGCTCCGTCGGCGTCGCCGTCATCGGCGTTCATCCACGCGTCAGCGTCGTCACAATCCACCCCGCCCGACCACACCGCAGCCCAGCCGTCGCCGTCCGCGTCCACGCCGTCCAGACCGTCGCAGTTCTGGTCCACGCCGTCGCCAACCACGTCCGTGGCCAGCGGGTTGATGGCACCGTTGCCGTCGTTGCAGTCCCCGTCGCACGGGCTGTAGCCGTCGAAGTCCCGATCATCAGGGTGCATATCGACGTCGGCGTCGTCGCAATCGCCGTCACCGCAGACGTCGAAACCATCTCCGTCCGCGTCGATCTCCTCGGCCGGCACCACGCCGTTGCAGTTGTTGTCCACGCCGTCACAGATCTCAGGCGCGTCGGGGTAGGCCGAGGGATCGGCGTCGTCGCAATCCCCATCCCCACACTCGTCGAATCCGTCTCCGTCGTCGTCGGTCTCCTCCGCCGGGATCACACCGTCGCAGTCGTCGTCGATCCCGTTGCAGATCTCGGGCGCGCCGGGGTGAGCATGCGCGTCCGTGTCATCACAGTCGTTCCCACAGGTCGTGAACCCGTCCCCGTCGAGATCCTGCACGTTGAGCGCCACGTCCGCGTCGTCGCAGTCGCCGTCGCACTCGCTCGCGCCGTCCCCGTCGTCGTCCACCTCAGGGGTGCCGAGTAGACCGTCGCAGTCGGTGTCGATCCCGTCGCACCCTTCCAGCGCGCCGGGGTGGACGTTCGGGTTCTCGTCGTCGCAGTCGCCGTCTTCCGGGGTCCAGCCGTCGCCGTCACGGTCCGCCGGTACGGCTGTATCGTCGTCGTCGTCCCCGACAGCGCTGTCGTCGTCGTCACCCGCGGGCGCGCTGTCGTCGTCGTCGCCCAGGGCGCTGTCGTCGTCGTCGCCGGTCGTGGTGTCGTCGTCGTCGCCAGCCGGCGAGGTGTCGTCGTCGTCGTCCGCGGCGGCGTCATCGTCGTCCGCGATCGTGTCGTCGTCGTCCCCCGCGGGCGTCACCGCCTCTTCCGCGCACCCGATTGCCATCGCCAAGAAGATCGCCAGAAGCCCAAATACCCGGTTCCCCATGGTCCTTCTCCCATCCGTTCGAGGTTCGAATGGGAGAGTTCGCAAACGCCGTGCCAGCCGCGTGAACGCAGCACGTCTCTGCAGTGGATGTCAGGCGTAGAAAGGGGATCGACCGAAAATCGGTCGGGGCGTCCGAAAATCGGTCGGTGGGTCCGGGTGGGGGGCTATTCGAAGAAGATCGGTGACGTCCAGGCGCGCTCGGCGTCCTGGAGGATGACCGTGGCCATGACCGAGGTGCGCTGGCCTTCGGTCAGGGTCAGCTCGCAGCTGGCCTCGGCCTCCTCCAGACCCTCGACGTCCAGGACGCACATGGGGATGCCGGCCTCGCCGTCCTGCCAGATCTCGATGCGATCCAGGGGGGACATGTCCTGGCTGACGGGCTCGAGGTCGGTGCGGGCGGAGACGACGAGGTCCCACTCCAGGTCGCCGTCGGGGGTGACGGTCTCGCCCATGTAGGCGATGCGGTCGGAGGTGCGGGCGCGGAAGACCACGCGGATCTTGGGGCCGGTGGTGGCGAAGGTGCGCTTGGCCTGGAAGCCGTCCCAGAGGTCGTCGCGCTCCTTGCTGTACGCGACCACGGCGCCGACGCCGCCGCCGTAGTCCATCTGCTGGCCGGTGTACTCGACGTTCTCGGGGTCGATGGTGTCGTTGCCCGGCTTGGCCGCGTGGGTGTCCGTGGCGCCGATGGCGCCCAGCGCCAGGTTGGGATCGCCGGTGGCGGTCCACTCCTGGATCTTGGCGAGGTAGGTCAGGGAGTCGTCCTGGCCCGGCACGGCCTCGTAGACCTCCTGCATGCCCAGGGAGTTGCCGTGCTTGGAGAAGACCTCGACGAGGCGCAGGTACTCGGCGCTGGTGTAGCTCCAGTCGGTGTGGTGGATCGGGATCTCGGCGGGCGTGTGGATCATGGTCAGGAAGTCGATCTGATCCTCCATCCCGGGGTTGGCGGCGCGGAGTTCGTCGGCCCGATCGATACACCAGTTCCACAGGTCCTCGGGGGTGTTGTCGTCCTCCACGTCGCCCAGCCAGGCGTCGATGCCCTCGGTGATCAGGGCCTCCCAGTCCCAGCCATCCTCCTGGATCCAGGCGGGGTAGTTGGAGTCGGGCACGTAGTCGACGTTCTTCCACACCACGTTCTTGTGGCCGTAGGTCTCGCCACTGAACTCGAACCCCGGGAAGATGAGCAGACAGGGCTCGGCCCCGCCGGTCATGTCGCACGACCGCGGGTACACACGCGTCTGCTCGATGTACAGGTTCCAGATGTCGGGCAGCTCCAGCGGTCCGAACTCACCCCAGCCGGTGGGGTAGAGCAGGTGCGGGTTGGGCTGGGACTCGGCGTGGTCGTTGATGGCCACCCAGTCCAGCCCGGTGACGTCCATGGCGTAGTCGTAGGCGAACCACGGATCACGCAGCACGTCGCCGTACTTGGACAGCGGGCCGATGTAGAGGAACGTGTGGCCCATGTACGCGTCCATGGAGAACGCCGTGTGCACGTGGGCGTCGCCGTAGTAGCAGTCGTCCAGGAAGAAGGACTCCGTCGGACCGGTCGTGTCGTCGTCGTCGCCCACGGACGAGTCGTCGTCGTCACCGGGGGTGGCGTCGTCGTCGTCACCGGGGGTGGCGTCGTCGTCGTCACCGGCGGTGGTGTCGTCGTCGTCGCCCACGGTGTCGTCGTCTTCGTCTCCGGGACACCCCGCCACGAGCAGGGCGAGCACCGCCAGCAGGGTAAGGGTGAGCAAACCAGTCCGCTCCCACGACAGGTCTCTACGCAACTTTTTCATGATCTCCCCTTGGTCACTCGCACGCGCGTCCCACCGGCACGCGATGACCAGGCCCGATTATAGCGCGATTCGAGGTCTCTGCCGAGTGGGGGCGGGCGTTACGGGTCGCCCAGCGAGTACACGTACACCTTGCCCGCCCCTCCGGTGTACTTCGCGTTGCTGCCGACGATCAGCTCGTCCGCGCCGTCGCCGTCGAGGTCGCCCGCGGCGATGGACCAGCCCATCTGCTCTTCGGCGTCCACGCCGGTCCGGGTGATGACGTCGGGGTCGTCCCACGCCACCGTCGGGCCGGTGATCCAGTCGGCCACGTCGGCCTCGACGAGGTGGACCGCGCCTTGCTGGTAGTCGCCGTCGGTGAAGTAGGAGTCGCCGAAGGCCATCTCGGGGATGCCGTCGGCGTCCAGGTCGAAGCGGCCCAGGACGTCGCGGCCGAGGTTGCCGTCGTCCTGGCCGTGGAAGGTGGCGTCGTACTCGTCCCAGTCCACCCCCGCCCACGAGGAGCGACCGAGGTAGACGTAGACGCGCTTGTCGTCGTGGTCGTTGGCCATGGAGCCCACGGCGAGGTCGTCGATGCCGTCGCCGTCGAGGTCGCCCAGCCCGTCGAGGGACCGGCCGAAGTGGATCTGGGAGGAGAACAGCTGGTGGTCGGGCGTGTCGATCACCGGCGGGCTGGTGGGCAGGCTGCCGTCGCCGAGGAACAGCTGCAGCTCGTAGCAGTCCGCGGAGCCGGACAGGCGGTCGAGATCGCCGTCGCCGTCCACGTCCACGTCGCCGAGCACGGCGTACCCCCAGCAGGGCCCTTCGTAGAGGGCGGCTGCCGCCTCTTCCAGGCCGGCGGTCCCGGTCGCGGTCCCGCCCTCGAGGAGGTACACGCGGCCCCGGCGCGGATCGCCCACGAGCACCTCGACGTCCCCGTCGCCGTCGAGGTCGCCGGCGGATCGCACCACGTCCACCACGTCGTCCCAGGTCTCGGAGGGATCGGCGAGGCCGTGATCCGTGAACGTGGCGTCGGGATCGCCGCCGAGGTCGAACGACTCGTCGCCCAGGTACAGCTGCAGCTCGTCGGCTCCCCAGCGGGCGACGAACAGGTCGTCGCGGCCGTCGCCGTCCACGTCGCCGGGGATCGACAACACTCGACCGAGCTGTTCGTCGAGGGCGCCGCCCTCGAGGATCACGGCGGCGGAGGACAGCTGCCCGGTGTCGGTGAGACCGTCCGCGCCACCGCGCAGCAGGTAGACCTTGCCTGCGTGGTCGAGGCCGCCCGCCGTCGCGTGCGGCGCCCCCACCGCCAGATCGTCGTACCCGTCGCCGTCCAGGTCTCCCGCGGCCAGCGCAAAACCGGCCAGGTCGAATGCCTCCTCGCCGAACAGCTCGCGGACCTCCACCAGGGCCGCGTCGTCGAGGGACAGCTCGAGGTCGGCGCCGTCGCAGTCCTGGTCCACCCCGTCGTTGGGCAGGTCCTGGGCGCCGGGGTGGATCGACGCGTCCGCGTCGTCGCAGTCGGCCGCCTCGTCGTCCAGATCGCCGGGATCGTCCGGTTCGCACACGTCGAAGTCGTCCAGGTCCGCGTCGGGGGCGTCCGCGGACGCCGAGTCGCAGTCGTCGTCGAGGCCGTTGCAGGGGGTCTCGGTCGCGCCCGGGTAGACCGCGGCCTCGGTGTCGTCGCAGTCCTCGCCCAGGCAGGCGTCGCAGTCCTCGCCGTCGCAGGCCCCGTCCACGCCGCCGGGCAGGCCGTACCCGTCGGTGTCGGCGTCGAGGCAGCCGTCCTTGCAGTCGGGGACGCCGTCCCCGTCCACGTCGGTCACGCAATCCTCGTTGCAGGTGGCCGAGTAGTCATCGCAGTCGAGATCGGCTCGGTAGCCGTCGCCGTCGCGGTCCGGGCGCACCGGGTCGGGGATGCAGCCTCCCAGCAGCATCGACGTCACCGCAGCGATGGCCAGCCAGCGCGTCATCTCGACCTCTCTCGCTCCTTGTCCCAGGGTCGCGGAAGTCCGCCGTTCCCTGCGTTACTCGATCGTTACCGACACCCCGAACCCGGCCGGGTGGCCGTACAGCGGCGGCACCACCGTCACCGACGCGCGCACCGTGCCGGCGCGCTTGCTCGTGATCCCCACGGGGATGGAGATCCCCAGGCACGTGCCCCCGGCCGCCATCATCGCGTAGCCCACGTACGCCATGGTCCGGCGCTGGGCGAAGGTGCTGAACAGGGGGTCCCACTCCTCGTCCGGGGTGGAGGGGTCCTCCATCATGGTCTTGAACTCCAGGGCCTCGGAGGCGCCGCCGATGGCGAAGACCGCACCCGCGGCCATGACCGCACCGCCCAGGGTGGCCAGCACGATCGGGCCGGGCGCCGGGCCGACCGGGTGGACCGGCTGCACCGTCGTCGCGCCCACGTCAACCGGCGGAGGTGGGGGTGGCGGGGGTGGAGGAGGCGGCAGGCGGACCGCGACGAGGGACTGGCCCGGCTCGTCCAGGACGAACACGCGGGGATCGTCGGCCAGGACGGCCAGGTAGACCGGATCGCCATCCGCTCGCTCCCGTGTCGAGGCGAGCAGGGCGATCACGGCGGCCGGGATCTCCGCGGAGACATCCAACTGCTCCACGAACGCGCGGTCGACGACGTGGGCGGCGAGGCCCTCCTCCAGGGTGAAGTCCACGCCCGTTCGCGCACCGTCCGGGGTGCGCGACTGCAGCAGATGTGGGCCGGGAGGCAGCTCCACAGGGGGCCCGTCCGCGCGTATCGGGCGCCCGTCGACCCACACTTCGGGTGTATCGACGACGTGCAGGGCCACCGTGGCCGGAGTCGCCCGGCCGATCTCCAGCAGGGCTGCGCCGAACTCCTGCTGCGCGGTGGGCGGGTAGTCGGGGTTCCAGGGGAAGTCCGGGGCCCGCGCGAGAGCCCAGCCAAAGTGAGCGCGCGTGCGCGGAAGATCCCCGATGTAGAAGGCGTGGATACCCGCGAGAAAGTCGGCCGTGGCCAGCTCCTCCGGCGACACCCAGCCCTCGATGCACGGCCGCACCGCCGTGAGCCCCACCAGCAGTCGATGGGCCTCGTCCAGCTGAACCTCGTTGAGGGCGTGGCGGATGTCGGCGAGCAGGCGAACGTACTCCTTGCGGTCCACCGGGCCCATGGCACACCCGAAGGTGGGGCCCGCGCCGATGACGGCGACGCCTTGGTCGTCCACCAGCGCCGAGAGGTGGACCGGGGTAGGGGCGTCCAGGAGGTGGCCTGCGTGGTCCTGAAGGGCCTCGGTGGCGCGCGCGGCGCCGGCTGCCGATGCGGGCTCGCCGAGGTAGAAGGTCTGGGGCTCGGCGAGGGCAGGCGCGGAGATGTACAGCGCGACGATCAGGAGGATTGACGACGCTGGATGCGGCTTCGAGATCGGAGCGTTCGAAAGCACGGAACGTGAGAGAGAGCTTACTCCAAATCGGAGGTGGGTTCTGGTGGGGAGGGGGAAGGGGCGCAAAGCGCCAGCGGAAGACGCTCCCCCGGAAACCGTGGGAGCGAGGGAACGGGGGGAGGCGATTCCACCTCCTCCAGATGGATCTGCCCGGGCTCCAGGCGGATGCGGGTCTTGCCCCGCGCCTTCTCGATGAACCACCCGTCGAGCCCCACAGCCGTGAACGCCTGGCGGGTGTCGTAGATCATCTTGCGCAGCGCCGTGGGGTCGCGGGTGATGGCGCCCACGCGGCCCCAGAGGCCGGCGCGGAGGTCCTCGTCGTCCACCCACTGCCCGCCGGCCTTGGCCAGCAGGTACAGCAGCACGAACCGCTGGGCGCCGGCGATGACCGTGGTGCCGCCGGAGTGGGTGACCTCCACGTCCCCCTCGCCGGGCCCGGTGAACCGCAGCCTCAGCTCGATGTCGTAGGTCTTGGTGCGCCGCATGGCGCTGGCCGTGGGCGGCACGAAGTCCGCCAGGTGGGCCGGGAAGATGGCGTACCGGGTGCGCCCCAGCGTCACCTCGTAGGCGCGGTCGAGGCGGACGGGCTCGGTGGGGAACGTGTCGCCGTCCAGGCTCATGCCGTCGATGCCCTCGGCCGCGGTCAGCCACAGATCCGCGGACTCCTCGTACAGCACCAGCCGGATCGCGGGCCCTGCCGGGTCGAGCCACTCGGGGATGCACAGGTCGCACGGCGCGTCGGTGCCGATGAGGTACCGATCCGCACACACGGGCACGCAGCGCCGGTTCGTCAGGTCCTCGACGAAGGCCGTGGCCGCGTCCACCTCGGTGGGCTCCACCAGCACGTCCACCACCCAGGACTGGACGCCGGCGAACCGCACCACGCCCCCCCCGCTCAGCTGCTACCAGTCGTGGAGGCGCCGGCCGTTGAGGGTGGTGCCGTTGGGGGATCGCAGATCCCGCACCTGCCACGCGCCGTCCCGCCACTCCACTGCCGCGTGGCGGCCGCTGACCTGGGCGAGGCGCAACACGAGATCGCTGCGCGGATCGCGCCCCACGGCCAGGGATCGCATCCACTCCACCTTTTCGTCGGTCTCCTTGCAGGTGAGCCGGCTGCGCAGCAGGGACAGCGTGAAGGAAGATGGATCGATCATTCGCAGCCCCTCCGGTCTTCACGGAAGTTCCAGCAGCCCAGGTGCTCGTCCGTGCCGTCGATCTCTACCGTGAACTCCCTGGTCTTGTCACCGAGGGTCGGGCAGGTCAACGAGATCCGGTGTTCGCCGCCATCGAGGGGGTAGCGCGCCAGCACGGGGACGTCCACCACCTCGCCGTCGATGCGCACGACGGCCCAGGGCTGCCAGTTGAGGGTGACCGTGCCGGGCCGGGGGGGCTCGACCGCGACGGGCGGAGGGGCCTCGGTCACGGGATCGGGCAGGGACTCGGTCACGGGATCGGGATCGGGTTCGACGGTCCGGGGCTCCACGGGATCGGGTGTCGCCGGTTCGACGGGGCTCCCCCCGCCCCTGCCGCCCTCCAGCGAGGTCCACAGGACCGGCGCGGCCACGCCGACGACCACGGCGCCGACCAGCAACAACCACCACGGCCCGCGCCTCGACTCCGGCGGCGCCGGCTGTGGGGCGATGGCCGCCGAACCGTCGGTGAAGACCTGCGTGAAGTGCTCCCAGGCCCCCGCGTCGGCGGTCAGCGTGGCCGTCATGGTCCCGGTCGTGGCCGACTCCGACTCCTCGTCCGCCACGCTGGCCAGGTCCAGATCCCCGGTGGTCTCGATGGGGCGGTACGCGGGTCGATCCACCACGGGCATGACCCGGGCGACGACCTCGGACAGCTCGGCCTCGGAGGGGTGCCGCTGGACCAGCGCGCGCAGGTCCTGCCCCACCGCAGCAGCGCTTTCGTACCGGTCCTCCGGATCCCTCGCCAGGCACCGCTCCAGGATCGGCCCCAGCCCGGGCAGGAACTCCTCGGCGCGGGCGATGTCGTCGGCCAGGTCCTCGTGCAGGCTGCGGTGGACCACCTCGGGGATGGTCATCCCGCCGTACAGGGGGCTGCCCACCGCCATCTCGTACAGCAACAGGCCCAGCGAGTAGAGATCCGACCGCGCGGTCAGGTCGGCCTGGGCGCGGATCTGCTCGGGCGACATGTAGCGGGGCGTGCCCTTGGCCGAGCGCTCGTCCGTGGTCTGGAAGCGGTTCGACGCGGCCTTGACGATGCCGAAGTCGGAGATCTTGGCCACGCCGTCGGTGTTGATCAGGATGTTCGACGGCTTGAGATCACGGTGGACCAGCCCGAGGGTCTGCCCGGCCTCGTCCCGCAGGGTATGCGCGTGTTCCAGGCCGCGGCACATCTGCAGACCGAAGTCCAGCACGGCGAAGCGGGGGAGCAGGGCCTCGCGCTGCGCGCACTGGGCCAGCATCTCCGACAGGGTGACCCCGTGCACGTACTCCATGGCGATGTAGTAGTGCGGGCCCTCCTGACCGAACTCGAGGATATCCACGACGTTGACGTGGTGCAGCAGCCCGCCGACCCGCGCCTCGTTGACGAGCCCTCGCACGAACTTCTCGCCCCCGCCCGCGAGCAGCCGGTCGTGCAGCTTCTTGATGGCCACGCGCTTGGTGAAGCCCATGGGTCCGGGGAGGATGGCCTCGTAGACCTTGCCGTACGCACCCTCGCCCACCTTGTTGACGAGGCGGTACTTGCCGAACCGTGCGCCGGTCTCGGTGTCCGGGTGTTCCACGTGGCCCCCTGGCGGATGGACGTCCGACGATTCTACCGCGTCGTCCCCCCGCGCTGGGCTCGACTCCGCGAAAGCCGTATCATGCGGCAACCACGACCGAGAGGGGGTCTTGCATGGGTGAGCTGACCCACATGATGGCCAAGGGCGGGCCGATGATGTACGCGGTGCTCGCGGGCGCCGTGCTCACGCTGGGGCTGAACTTCATCCTCGTGATCGTGCTGGCGTTCAAGAGACGAGCGCCGGCGCCGCTGTTCCTGCTCATGCCCTGGCTCACGCTGGCCCTGGGCGCGGCAGGGTGGGCCATGGGCATGTCCCAGCTGGTCAAGGCCGTCTACCACGCGTCCCTGGAGATGCGGGACTCGCTGACGTTCTCGGGCCTGTCCATCGCGCCGTTGCCCATGTGGCTGGCGCTGACGTGCTGCGCGGTGCTGTTCGCCCTCACCGCCGCGGCCGCCGGGCTCACCGTCACCATCGGCGCGGGCAAGGAGGCGAAGTGGCAGATCGGCGGGCCCATCGGCACGGTGCTGCTGGGGGCGCTGGGCCTGGCGGTCGTCACCCTCGGGGCGCTCACCGATCGAGGCAGCGCGTTCACGCTGCTGTTGCCCGTGATCGGGCTGATCGCCGGGACAGGGGTGATCCTCGTGGGGCTGCGCCTGGGCAAGGAGGACAAGGACGCCCAGCGCTGCGCCGCCGGCCGCGCCTTTGTCGGCGCCTGCGCCCTGATGGCGCTGGGCTGCGCGACGGTGGCCGCGCAGATGCACGGCGTGATGATGGCGCAGCAGGCCATCGCCAGCGCCTCGGCCGAGATGCTGCAGACCCTGATGGCCATGGGCCTGACGTCCGCGGAGCACGCGGCCAAGGTGGGCGGGGCCGGCCTCGCGGTCATGTTCCTGGCCCACGTGATCCCGGTCATGGCCGCGCGCGAACACCTGTTCAAGACGTTCACGCTGATCAGCGCGACGTTGTCCCTGATCGCGATCCTCTCCATCGCCGCCCTGCACGTCGCCGTCGGCTGGTGGTCGGGCACGATCGTGGACTCCACGATGATGTTCCGCGCCGTGGAGGTCGCCGAGGGTGTGCCGGGCCTGCCCGCCCCGGCCGAGACGTACTCCGAGGTGCCCGTCTCCCACTTCGAGACGGTGATCACCTACAGCGGCGGGCGCTGGACGCGCGAGGACCAGCCGCTGGACCAGATCGATGCGTACGATCCCGAGTACGTCGCGCTGGTGGCCACGCCCGCAACGACCCCGGCCCGGTCCCTGATCGAGGCGGACAACCTCACCGCCGGCGGGCCCGAGCTGGATCGATACGTGCGCGTCCTGCTGAGGCGCCCGCCCTACGTGGACATGCCCGACAGCCCGTACTTCGACTGGGGGCTGCTGGGTGCGGTGACCTTCGAGATCCTGCCGCTGGGGCGGGAGCCGGTCACCCCGGCCGACGCTCGCAAGGCAGAGGTGGCCGAGGAGATCGTGGACTCGTCGTCCATACTGAGCCTCCTGGCCGGGCTGGACGATGATGGGAAGGACCTCTTCGCCGAGCCCGCGCCGGGCGCCCCCGGGACGCTGCTCGTCTTCGACGGCGGCAAGGCCGGCAACGCGGCCCAGTGGGGCGTGGACGAGCGCAGCCGGGACATCTGGGTGGCCGGCGCGAGCCTGCCCGCGCGGTCCATCGGGACGGGCACGTCCGCCAACGAGCTGCTGCGCAGCCTGGTGGGCGAACACCGCCCCACGGCCGTGCTCTTCGTCCCCGGGGAGCAGTGGACCGTCCAGGATCTGACCGACCTGGCGCTGTACGCGTACGACGAGGTCCAGGCCAGCTGGGACGACTGGTCGCTGGTGTGTCAGATCGACGCTGCGGCTCCGGCGCCGGTGGGGGACGAGACGCCTTAGTCCGCGGATTCCCGTTCGACCAGCTCCGTGTTCACCTGGCTGAGCTCCACTCGATCACGCCCCAGCTCCTTGGCCCGATACAGCGCCGCGTCCGCGCGCACCAGCAGCGGCTGGTCGGCCGAGTCGTCCAGGGTCTCGCCCGGCACGATCTCCCCCGGCTTCGCCTGCAGGGGAATCTCGCTGGCCACCCCGACGCTGATGGTCACACGGATCGCGCCTCCTTCGAACTCCAGGGCGAACTGGGCCACCGCGCTGCGGATGCGCTCGGCCATGACCACCAGCCCATCGTCGTCCACGCCGCGCACGAGCACGCAGAACTCCTCGCCGCCGTAGCGGAACACCGAGTCCTCGGTGCGCACGCAGTACTGCAGCAGCTTGCCCATCTCGGCCAGGAGCAGATCACCGGCGGCGTGGCCGTACGTGTCGTTGACGTCCTTGAAGTGATCCAGGTCGCACAGCAGCACGCCGAGGCGCTGGCCGTGGCGGAAGCCGAAGGCGGTCTCCTCGCCGAGCCGCATCTCCAGGTAGGAGCGGTTGCCGACCCCGGTCAGGGGATCGACGAACAGGGCGCGCCGCAGCTTGCCGAAGGCGTCCGCGCCCATCTGGTCCACGGCCGTGAACTGCAGCAGCGTACGGCTACCCAGCTGGATCCGGCACGAGTACGGCAGGCGGATCTCCCCCTCGACCTTCTCGCCGTCGAGGAAGGTGCCGTTGGCGCTTTCGAGGTCCTCGAGGAAGAAGTAGCCCCGCCGCAGCTCCAGCCGGGCGTGGTTCCGCGACACGGTGGAGTCGGCGAACTGGTAGTCGGCCTCGTCACCGCGGCCGAACACGCCGCCGCCGGCGTCCACGAACTCGAAGCGGCCCGCCTCGGAGCCGCGCAGCACCGAGAACGTCGCCCCGATGATCGGGGTTGGAGGCTGGGAGCCCTCCTCCCCGTGTTCGACCTCGGTGATCTCCCGATCCGTGGGGAGGCGGTCCGTCTCGATCGCCCACTTGCTCTTGTTGTTCATGTCACCGCCGGAAGACCGCCGACGCGTACCCCACCCACATGTCCCCGTTGGGTCGTTGTTCGTGACTCGACGTGCGCTCGAGCACCTGGCCGTGGGTCGCACCCAGGGCCCGCGACGCCGTCATGGCCGCAGCCAGGGCGCCGCCGCCACAGGCGCTCTGGCGGCGCACCGCGTGCTCCAGCACTCCCTCCGCGTCCAGCCCGCTCACGTTCTCGAGCAGGCCCTCGTCGTTGGCCAGGGCCCAGTCCATGCCGTCGTCCCCCTTGCCCCCCGGCGAGTAGCCGTAGGCGTCGCCGTAGTGGGTCAGATCGCTGCTGGCGAGCACCGCGATCCGCCGCCCGTCCGCGTCGATGATCCGCGCCAGCTGGTCGCCGAAGGCCAGCGCCGACGCATCTGGCGGCACCGAGATCGGGACGAACTGGGCGTTGGGGATGATGTACCGCAGCAGCGGCGTCTGCACCTCGATGGAGTGCTCATACGTGTGGGCGTCGTCGTTGACGTCCACCACGCCGGCGTCCATGAGGGACTTGCGCAGGTGGCGCTCCACGTAGAGCTCGCCCACCGGGGTCTTCCACCCCTCGTACGAGCACACGGTGGGCCGGCTGACGCGCAGGCTGTGCACGGCCCCCAACACCACGACGACCTCCGGGGGAGGCGCGTTGCGCGCCAGCGCCGCGATGGTCAGCGCAGCGGTGCGACCCGAGTACGGCCACCCCGCGTGGGGGACCAGCCCCCCTTGCAGCGGGTTGGGCAGGTCGGGGATCTCCAGTCCGCGCAGGTACATCTCGATGGTGCCCGCGCAGTTGCGGTTGTCCGGCGGATACCATCCGACCGCGTAGGGTTCACGCAGAGCCACGGCTGTCCTCCCTTCAACCCTTGACGATGGGCAGGATCTGCTTGAAGCGGGGGTGCCCCGCCTCGCGCATCCATTCGTACACCAGGGCCTCCCACGTGGTCAGCAGGGCGCCGGCGCGCTCGAGCCGGCGCAGGCCCAGGTCGTGGTCCAGCTCGCCCCGCGCCGTCAGGCAGTCGGCCACGGCCACCACGTCCAGCCCCCGCTCCAGGGCCATCAGGCCCGTCTGCTGGATGCAGATGTGCGTCTCGGTACCCACCAGCACCAGCGTCTGACGGTCCCACTCGTCCACCAGCTCGGCGAACCGGGGCTCGCCGAAGCACCCGAACGACGTCTTGGGGATGGGCTCGAGGCCCTCCAGCGCGTCGGCCAGCGGCGGCAGGGTGGGCCCGAAGGCGCGCGGGTAGTGCTCGGTCCACACCACCGGCACCTCGAGCACGCGCGCCGCGCGCACGAGCCGGACCATCCGATCGAGGGTCTCCTCGCCGCGCGCGACCGTGGGGTAGTGGTTGTGCTGGACGTCGATCATCGCGACGACGGCGTCGTCCGGATCCAGCAGCAGGTTCCTGCTCATCTCGACCACTCCTAGCAGTTGTACAGGATACCGTCCCGGGGCCCCCTGCGGCGAGCGCGCGCTGGATTTGCTAGCGTGATGGCCCAGGAGGTGGTGGTGAGCGGCCCCGCGTGGACCCGGACGCAGCAGGTGGGACTGGTCCTCGGCCCCGCGCTGATGATCCTGCTGCTCTGCCTGCCCTGCCCCGAGGGGCTGCCGGAGGTGGGCTGGCGCACGGCCGCAGTCACCGCCCTGGTGGCCTGCTGGTGGATCACCGAGGCCCTGCCCATCCCGGTGACCTCGCTGATGCCGCTGGTGCTGCTGCCCGCGCTGGGCATCCTCCCGGGCAAGGTGGTGGCGTCCCAGTACGCCGGCGACCCCATCTTCCTGTTCCTCGGCGGCTTCCTGCTCGCCATCGCCATCGAGCAGTGCGGGCTGCACCGCCGCGTTGCGGTGCTGGTGATCCGGATCATGGGTACCGGCCCCTCCCGCAGCGTGCTCGGTTTCATGCTCGCGTCCGCCCTGCTGTCCATGTGGATCTCCAACACGGCGACCACCCTGATGATGTTGCCCATCGGCATGGCCGTGATCCGCGCCATGGAGGGCCGCCTGCGCTCGGACCGCGACCGCGCCAACTTCACCGTGGCCCTGCTGCTGGGCATCGCCTACGGCGCGTCCATCGGCGGCATCGCCACCCCGGTGGGCACGCCGCCCAACGTGGTCTTCCTCGGGCTGTTCGACACCCTGTTCGAGGGGGAGCCGACCATCGCGTTCTCCCAGTGGATGCTGACGTTCCTGCCCCTGACCGCTGTGGCGCTGCCCCTGGCGTGGCTGCTGCTGACGCAGGTGATGTACCGCTCCCGCGCGGGTCGCCCCGCGGACGTCTCGGACAAGGGCGAGGGGCTGGACGAGGACCTCGGCCCCATGACCGCGGACCAGTGGTGGGTGCTGGCCGTGTTCGCCGCCACCGCCCTGGCGTGGATGGGACGCCGCGACATGGATCTGGGCGTGCTGGTCGTCCCGGGCTGGTCGCGGCTGCTGGGATCGGCCGGGCCCATGGTCACCGACGGGACCGTGGCCATGATCTCGGCGGTGTCGCTGTTCGTGCTGCCGTCGCGTCGCCACGATTCGCGCAGCCTGTTGCGCTGGCGGGACGCCACGCGCGTGCCCTGGGGCATCTTGCTGCTGTTCGGGGGCGGGTTCGCCGTGGCCTACGCCTTCAAGGAGACCTGCCTCTCCGCGTACGTGGGCAGCGGGCTGGAGCAGCTGGGCGGCCTGCCGGTCGCGCTGCTGGTGCTGATCATCGCGCTGGTGGTGACGCACCTCACCGAGCTGACCTCCAACACGGCCACCACCAACGTGCTCATCCCCATCGCGGCGGCGGCATCCCTGCCCCTGGGCGTGCACCCCCTGCTGATCATGCTGCCCGTGACCCTCGCCGCCAGCTGCGCGTTCATGCTGCCCGTGGCCACGCCGCCCAACGCCATCGTCTTCGGTTCGGGCAAGCTGCGCATGGGCCACATGCTGCGCGCGGGCATCGTCATGAACGTGGTCACCGCCTTCTTGATCCTCGGCGCGGTCACCGTCCTCGCCCCGCGCATCCTGGGCTTCGATCCCACCGAGGTTCCGGCGTGGGCGACGGACCCGGACACCGAGGAGTCCTGTCTGGATCGAGCAACGCAAGCCCCCTGATGTATATTGACGCCAGCGCCAGCCCGTCACGCGGCTTGCCGCAGACGCGCGGGTGATGGAGGAACCGATGCTGTTCAGCCGCAAGAAACAGGACGATGCGGTCGGCAAGCAGATCCTCGAGTTCTGCAACCTGATCGCCAGGACCGTGGGCGAGTACCGCCAGATGGTGGCCGACTACATCGACTGGAACGTGGAGTTCGAGCAGCGCAGCAAGCGCGTGCACACCCTCGAGCACGAGTGCGACGAGCTGCGGCGGGCCATCCAGCGCAAGATGTTCGAGGGGGCCTTCCTGCCGGCCTACCGCCAGGACTACGTGGCGCTGCTGGAGAAGCTCGATCGCGTGGCCAACAAGGCCGAGGACGCCGGCGACACCCTCTACCTGGTGCGGCCGGACATCCCCAAGGCGCTGCGGCAGGACTTCGTGGACATCGCGTCGCTGACCGTGGAGGCGTACACGCCCATCCCCGGGGCCGTGGCCGACCTGCTGGCAGGGGACACGGACGTCACGAACGTGGCCGCGCACGTGCAGGAGCGCGAGCGCGCCGTGGACAAGATCCAGTTCGAGCTGATCCGCGCCGTGTTCAAGGATCCGGAGCTGCACAAGGCCGACGCCATGTGCCTGAAGATGCTCATCGACCAGATCTGCGAGGTGAGCGACAAGATCGAGAACGTCACCGACCAGATGGCCATCGTCGCCATCAAGCGCCACATCTAGGAGCCCGACGCTTGAGCCTGACCCTGGCCGTCGTGATCACCCTCTCCGGGTTGTACGTGGGCGCCAACATCGGCGCCAACGACGCGGCCAACTGCATCGGCGCGTCCGTGGGCGCGGGCCTGGTGCGCTACCGCACGGCCATCGTGCTGGTCGCCCTGTCCGTCGTGGCCGGGGCGCTGCTGCAGGGCGGCGAGGTGTGCCACACCGTGGGCAAGGGGATCGTCACCGAGCCCATATCGGCGGCGGGGGTGATGTCCGCGCTGTTGTGCGGCGGTCTGTTCGTCACCCTGGCGACGTTCTTCAAGATCCCTGTCTCCACCTCACAGGCCGTGGTCGGCGGTGTCGCAGGCGTCGGGCTGGCCTCCGGCCTCAACGTGGACCTGTCCAAGGTGGTGCGCATCGTCGAGTCCTGGATTCTCTGCCCCATCCTCACCGGCATCCTCACCTACGTGGTGTACAGGATCGTGCTCGCCGTGCTCGCGCGCATCGGCCCGTCCAAGAAGATCAACGAGGCCATGCGCTGGCTGGTGCTCGCCTCGGCGGCCTACGCCGCGTACTCCCTGGGCGCGAACAACCTCGGCAACGCCATCGGCCCCATCGTGGCCATGGAGACCGAGGTGCTCGACATCCGCTGGCTGACGGTGCTGGGCGCGTTGAGCATCGCCCTGGGCGCGCTGATCTTCGGCAAGGGCGTGGCCGAGACGGTGGGCAAGAGCATCATCAAGCTGGACCTGGCCGGCGCCCTCGCCGTGCAGACCTCGGCCGCGTTCGGCCTGCACTTCTTCTCCATGCTCGGCGTGCCCGTGTCCACCTCGCAGGCCATCGTCGGGTCGCTGATGGGCATCGGCGTGTACCACGGCATCAAGACCGTGTCCCGCCGCAAGATCGGGGAGGTGGTGATCGGCTGGGTGGCCACGCCCTCGCTGAGCTGCGCGGTGGCCTTCGGCTTCACCTGGGTGATCGCCCGGGTGTTCTGACAGCCCCGGCTCAGTCCCCCAGGGCGCCCTTGATGGCGTCCATCAGCGCCACGAGCCGGAACGGCTTCTGCACGAACCCCGCGAGCTTCTTGCCCGAGAAGCGGTTGACCGCCTCGGACTCGGAGTAGCCGCTGGTGAGCACCACCTGCACGTCGGAGCGGATGCGCCGCAGCTCCCGGAACGTCTCCACCCCGTCGAGGCCGGGCATGGCCAGGTCGAGCACCACGCAGTCCACCTCGTCGCGGCGGGCGCGGAACGTCTCGACCGCCTCGCTGCCGTCGTCGGCGGTGATGACCTCGAATCCGGCGTGCTGCAGCATGCTCGCGCCCACGTCGCGCACGGCCTTCTCGTCGTCCACCAGCAGCACCAGGCCGCTGCCCACCCACTGGATCTCCAGGGTCTCGCCCGCGCCCCCGGGAAGCTCCTCGCCGACCGCGGCCGGGAACAGCACCTTGAGCGTGGTGCCCTTGCCCGGCTCGCTGTACACCTTGATGGCCCCGCGATGGCCGCGCACGATGCCCAGCACCGCGGCCAGGCCCAGCCCGCGGCCGGTGAACTTGGTGGTGAAGAACGGATCGAAGATGCGCTCGCGGGCCTGCGCGTCCATGCCCACACCCGTGTCCGAGACCTCGATGTACGAGTACGGACCTGGCTCGAGATCCTGGTCGAGGTACGTGTCGCCCAGGTAGGCCTCGTCGCATTCCATGCAGCCCGTGGAGATGGAGATGACGCCGCTGTCGTCTTCCAGGGCCTCCGAGGCGTTGGTGATGAGGTTCATGATCACCTGGCGCACCTGGGTGGCGTCGGCGGAGATCGGGGGCACGTCGTCGCCGTACTCGTACTTGATCACCGCCTTCTTGGAGATGGACACCTCCAGCAGGTGGGCGATCTCCTCGACGAGCTTGCGCAGATCCAGCTCCTCGACGAGGAACCGGCCCTTGCCGGAGTAGGCCAGCATCTGTCGGGCCAGATCCGCGGCGCGCGTGGACGCCTGCTCGACGTCCTGGATGTTGGGCCGGGCCGGCGACTCCGGCGGCAGCTTCATCAGCGCCAGGTCGGCGTTTCCCAGGATGCCCACCAGCAGGTTGTTGAAGTCGTGGGCCACGCCCCCTGCCAGCACCCCGAGGCTCTCCATCTTCTGGGCCTGCTGGATGCGCGCCTCGAGGCGACGCTGGACCCGCTCGCGCCGCTTGCGCTCGCTGACGTCGTTGAACAGCACCTGCGCGGCCGGCTTGCCCTCCCAGTCGGTCTCGGTGGCCACGAGCTCCACCTCGAACTCGCTGCCGTCGTCGCGCAGGAAGCGGTACTCCTGCCACTCGAGCTGCGCGCTCTTGTCGTACAGGGAGCGGACCCGTTCCGCGGCTCTGGCCCGCTCCTCCGGGTGGATGAAGTCCAGCACGGGGCGGCCGATCAGCTGCTCGGGCGCCGACACACCGAACGCGTTGCAGGTGGCCTCGTTGACGAACACCACCTCGCCCTTGCAGTGCACCGCGATCCCCGACGGCAGCGTGTCCACCAGATGTCGGTACCGCTCCTCGCTCTCTCGCAGCTGCCGCTCGGCGCGCTTGCGGCCGGTCATGTCCAGGGCCGTGACGATCATCCGCTCGTTGGGCAGCAGGCTCGCGCGTAGCAGCAGCTGCCGGACCTCGCCGTCCTTGCACGTGACCGCGTACACCACGTCGCGCTTGACCTCGGTGACGTCCCGCTCCCAGTTGGCGAGCACCTGGGCGCGGTAGTCCAGATCAGGGTACGCGTGTTCGATCCATGCCCCTACCGTGGGGATGTCCTCGATGGAATATCCGGTCACCTCCGTGAACTCGTCGTTCACGTGGAGGATCTCGCCTCCCAGGCCGGTGGAGGCCACCACCGCCCCGAGGGGGATGGTCTGGAGGGCTTCGTACACGGCGTCTTGGTCGGTCATGGTCTGCGTCCCGGTCTGGTCGTGCGGCGCACATCCTAGCGACTTTGACCTCCGGGTGCATGGTGCTACCTTCTAGCCGTGTGCTGCTAGGGTCGGAGGTGGGGCCCGGATAGGTGACGATGCGCATCCTGCTGCTACATCCGCCGCTGTGGACGACCAAGTCGCCGCCGCTGAACGTCACGTACCTCGCGGCCGTGTGCCGGCGGGCCGGGCACGACGTGCTGGTCATCGACGCCAACGCGGAGTGGTTCCGGGCCTCGTCGCACCCGCTGCGCCGCTACTGGGACCGCACCGACCAGTTCCGCTGGGAGGACCCGACCGCCTTCGTCGAGGGCACCCTGCCCGACATCGTCGAGCCCCTGCTGCCCGATCTGCTGAGCCGCATCGAGGCCTTCGGCCCCGACCTGATCGGCTTCTCCACCAACAGCCGCCAGCTCACCGGCGTGCTGGGCAAGGCCTTCGCCGAGCAGCTGCCGGGCGTACAGGTGGTCCTCGGGGGCCAGACCTGCTTCCCCGACTTCCACGGCCGCGAGCACCTGGCCACCGGCCTGTACGCGGCGGTGACCTACGGCGAGGGCGAGCAGACCCTGCTGGAGATCGCCGCGCGCCTGGAGGACGGGAAGTCCCTGGCCGGGACCGCGGGGGCCCTGGTGCTCGAGGACGGCCGGGAGGTGGACGGCGGCCAGCGTGAGGTCATCGCCGATCTCGACACCCTGCCCTTCCCCGACTTCACCGACCTGAACCTCGACCACTACACCGAGCAGATCAAGGCGCCGTTCACCCCCAGCGACTGGCTCACCGCCCTGTGGACCCGCGGCTGCGTCAGCCGCTGCGACTTCTGCCTGCAGCGGGTGATCTGGGCGTGCGACTTCCGCGTCCGATCCGCCGCCAACGTGGTCGCCGAGATGGACCACGGCCACGCCCTGCACGACCGCCGCCGCTTCCACTTCAACGACCTGGCCATCAACAACCACTACGGCGAGCTGATGGCGTTGTGCGACATCCTCATCGACCGGGGCTCTCCCTACGAGTGGGGCGGCAACGCCAGCATCGACCGCCGCATCGATGCCGCCTACGCCCACAAGATCCGCGACGCCGGCTGCAGCTTCGTCACCATCGGCATCGAGTCCGCCTCGGACACGGTGCTGCGCGCCATGCGCAAGCGCTACACCGCCGAGCAGATGGGCGCCGCCCTGGGCCACCTCAACGACGCCGGCCTGCGCGTGTTCACCAACCTCGTCGTCGGCCACCCCGCCGAGGGCCCCGGGGAGTTCGACGAGACCGTCGAGTTCATGCGCCGCCACCGCGACCTCTTCCAGGAGCCCCCCTCGTCGTCCCTGTGTCTGATCCAGCGCGGCACCACCTTGCACGATCAGCGCGACGATCTGGGCATCTTCGTCAACGGCGGCGACTCCGCGGGCTGGTACTCCCTCGACGGTACGTCGGATCTCGACGAGCGCCGGCGGCGGGCCGCCATCCTCGATCAGCTCTACCAGGAGCTGTACGGTCACGGCATCTGCATGACCGACAAGCACGATCCACGTTGTTCACCCACCGAAGGGTGATACGATCCGCCGAACTCGACACACACACCCACCGAAAAGGGGATTCACATGAAGAGGGATGGACTCTGGCCGCTGGCGCTGATGCTGACCATGGGACTGCTGCTCTGGGGTTGCCCGGGCAACGACGACGACGACGACGCGGCGGACGACGATGACGCCACCGCGGGCGACGACGACGACGCCACCGCGGACGACGACGACGACGCCACGCCCGGCGACGACGACGACGCCACGCCGGGGGATGACGACGACGACGACACCGTGGGCGACGACGACGACACCGAGGTGCCCATGACGATCCCGGCGCCGTCCGGCGTCACCTGCGAGGACGAGGAACCCAACGACTGCTCGCTGGACGAGGAGACCGACACCTGGGAGGGCTGCCGCCAGGAGTGCGTGGGCATGCTCACCGCCGACGGGCTGTCGGACCAGATCACCGGCACCCTCGAGACCATCGTCCTGGAGACCTGGGACGGGGACAACGACACCTTCTTCTTCGTGCTGCAGGGCGACGGCTACGTCAACGGCGTGCTGGACTGGGTCTACCCCAAGAACGGGGACCTGGACTGGTATCTGATGTGCTACTTCGAGGACAAGTACAACCCCGCCGCCTGGTACGTGATGATGGACACCACCGTGGATCTGACCCAGCCCGAGCAGGGCACGTCGGTGGTCGCGATGACCACGGGGACCCTGTGCTACGCCTGGGTCGTGGGGTATCTGGCCGACGACGGCGAGCCCTACGTGCTGGACCTGTGGATGACCCCGGCCTAGGCCGGATCAGGGACCACCCAGGACGTAGATCTCCAGCCCCGGCACGTCCTCCCCGGTGATCTCGGGGAAGCCCGCCATCAGCGCGCGGTCCGCCGGGCCGCCGTTCCACACGAAGTAGTAGTCCACGCCCTGCTCGAGCAGCTGCGGCACGATGGCCTCGCGCTTCAGCTCCCCCGGCTCGCCGTGGTACTGCAGGTCCATGTGCCAGGCCAGGGCCACGGTGCGGTGCCACTCGCCGTTCGAGGCGATCTGCCCCGCCAGCGGATAGCGCTGCATCAGGTGCCCGGCCAGCTCGTACACGCGACGGCCGCCCTGGTGCTTCGTGGCGGACTCGACCAGCTTGCCCACGGGCACGGCGGCCACGGCCACGGCGAGCAGCACGGCGGCGACACCGCGGCGCGCCGGGGTGAAGAGCTCGATGTCGCGCGCCAGCGTGAGCAGGTACGCCCCCATGAACGGCAGCAGCGCCACCACCGGCCACAGGTACCGCGGGATGACCACCAGGGTGCAGTAGGGCAACACGAACAGCACGACGGTGGCCAGGGGGTACAGGCCGCGTCGGTCGCGGACGGTCTCGCGCCACGGCCGCACCAGCAGCACCAGGTGGGCCAGCAGCAGCGGCAGGGCCAGCACCGTGTACATCTGCAGGAACTTGCCGGTCTTGAACAGGTTCAGCCCCAGCAACCAGATCTGGTGCCGCACGGTCTCGGCCGAGTCGAACAGGCCCCAGTCCTCGACCTCCATCCGGGTCGGATCGTCCCAGGCGCTGACCGATGCCTCGTCCGGCGGTGGGATGAACCCGGCGTAGTGCATGGGGTGGTTGCGCATCTCGGGGCCGTAGATGGCGTGGTTGTACTGCCCCGAGGTCCCGATCGTGAGGCCGCCGTACTTGGCGCTGATCACACCGATCCACGGCCCGGCGATCACGGCGAACACGGCCAGCGCGAGGCCGAGGTTGCGCAGGGTCGCGCGGCGTGCGGCGGTGTCGTCGGCCCGCAGCAGGTGCAGCCCCGTCATCATCAGCAGGTGGGCGCCGAAGAAGTAGAAGCCATACGCCTTGGACAGGAACGCCAGCCCGCCGAACAGGCCGCACAGCAGCCCGAACACGGGTTCTTGCGGGTAGTCCTCGCGGAACACCAGGGAGAAGTAGGCCAGCAGCGCGCACAGCAGCAGCTGGTCGGGGCCCAGCATCTTCAGCGACCCCATCACGGTCAGCGGCAGCACCCCCAGCAGCACCGCCGCCCGCAGCCCGGGCGCCAGGCCGAAGAGCCCCGAGTAGCGGTACACCGCGAGGCAGGTGACCGCGCCGATGCCCACGCTGGTGACCTTGCCCGCCAGCAGCGGCTCCACCCCCGCGGCCAGCAGCGGCACCATCAGCCACGACAGCAGCGGCCCCCAGTAGGCGTTGATCGCGTGCCCGACGTCCCCCGCCAGCAGCTTGCGCGCCACGTCGATGTAGCACATGCCGTCGGGGTTGATCTGGAAGCGGAAGGCGGGCAGCAGGGCCAGCGAGATGGCCGCAAACAGGGTCACGTACCCCGCCGGATAGGCCCACGCCGGGAGTCGGGGTTCAGGACTGGACGAAGAGTCGCTCACCGCTCCTCATGGTACTCGTCCTCGGCGTTGACGTTCCAGATGGCGCGCCGGTCGAGCCCGCCCGCGGCGATGCCGTCCACGGCGGCCATGGCGGTGAGCATGGAGTGGTCCTGGTTGTTGTAGCGGTGCATGCCGTTGCGCCCGACCGGGATCAGGTTCTCGATGGAGTCGAGCCAGCTCTGCACCACGTCCATCCGGTCGTAGGTGCCGAAGTAGGCGGGGTAGGTCCGCGGCATGCGGATCACCACCTTGTCGAGCAGGTTGCGACGGTCCAGCACCCCGATCTGCTCGAGCTCGGCGGCGGCGAAGCGGGCGAACTCGTCGTCGGGCTTGTTCCACAGGGAGTCGCCTTCGGTGCAGAAGTACTCCAGGCCCATCCACACGGTGTCCGGGTCGGCGACCATGTAGGGGCTCCAGTTGTTGAAGATCTGCAGCCGGCCCAGCCGCACGTCCCGGTCCTGGATGTAGATCCAGTTGTCGGGGACGACGTCGTTGACGGTGGGGAAGTCGGTCTCGTTGCGGATCTCCAGCCGCTTCGCGAGGATGCCCACGGTGATGAAGTCGCGGTACGGCAGCCCCGCGGCCACGTCACGCACCTCGACCGGCGGCACGTCGCCCATGCCGCGGATCAGCCCGCGGATCGGCATGGTCGAGAAGAAGTAGTCACCGCGCAGGTTCCGGCGCTTGCCCGTGCGGTGGTTCTCCACGGTCACGGACACCAGGCGCGAGTCCTCGACCCGCAGCCCGACCACCCGGTGCCCCATGTGGATCTTGCCGCCGGCGCCCTTGATCTGGTCCGCGACGGTCTCCCACAGCTGGCCCGGGCCGAACTTGGGGTAGAGGAACTGCTCGATGAGGCTGGTCTCGACGTCCTTTTGCTCGATGGACGTGTCGCGGTCCAGCTGGCTGCGGATCGCGTGCCGGATCGCCGACGTGACCGACAGGCCCTTGATGCGCTGGGCGCCCCACTCGGGGGGGATGTCGCGGCAGGGCACGCCCCAGACCTTCTCGGTGTAGTCCTCGAAGAAGGTGCGGTACAGCTCCCCGCCGAAGCGGTTGATCAGGAAGTCCTCGAGCGATCCCTCGTCGCGGATGGGCATCAGCCGGGCGCGGGTGTAGCTCAGGCCGATGCGGCTCAGGCGCCGCAGACCCAGGTTCATCAGCGTCTGGCGCTGCAGCGAGATGGGGTAGCTGAAGAACTTGCCCAGGAAGTAGATGCGCGAGAGGCGGTTGCGGAACAGCATCACCTCGTCGACGAGCTCGGGATCGGGTGCCGCGACGGTCCGGGGCGCGGACGCACCCAGGGGGCGCACCGAGCACTCGGTGGCCACGGGGATGTCGCGGCCCAGCAGCCGGTCGTCCCTCGACGGAGCCCCCTGCACCGGCAGGATGTTGCGCCACCAGTCCATCACCCGGTCGGACTTGGAGAAGAAGCGGTGGCCGCCGATGTCGATGCGGTTGCCCTGGTACTCCACCGTGCGCGAGATCCCGCCGATGGCGTCGGGTTCGGCCTCGAGCACGACCGGCTCGACGTCCGTGCGGTCCAGCAACTCCCAGGCCGCGGTGAGGCCCGCCGGCCCTGCGCCGATGATGATGGCCCGTTGCTTACCCATCCTTGGCTCCGCTGAACACGAGGTACTTCCTCGCGAAGAAGTTCCACAGGTACACGATGAACGTCGAACCCACCTTGGACAGCATGTAGTGCAGGCCCGCGAGATCCGTCAGGGTCCACATGCACAGGTCGTTGATACCCAGGCCGACCAGGCCGATGCCGGTGAACAGGGCGAACTCGATCCAGCGGCTCTTGAACCGGCTCTGAGAGAACACCCACACCACGGAGATGGCGTAGTTGGTCAGCAGGCCCAGCAGGAA
The DNA here is from genome assembly GCA_964558555.1 of uncultured Rickettsiales bacterium. Classification (GTDB taxonomy): domain Bacteria; phylum Myxococcota_A; class UBA796; order UBA9615; family CAYRNR01; genus CAYRNR01. The sequence continues at coordinate 24,442 of CAZLEO010000111.1, forward strand.
CGCGATGGTGGCCGAGACCAGGTAGTGCAGCCCGGCGAACTCGGTGAGCACGAACAGCGTGCCGAAGTCCACCACGAAGGCGAACCCGCCCACGAACGTGTAGCGGAACAGCTGGATCAGCGTGTTGTCCGTCTTGTCCTTGAGCAGCCTGTCGAGCATCGCCGGATCAGTCTCGCGGTTCTCCCTGCTCCTTCTTGCGCAGGAACTTGCGCAGGTCGGAGTCGGTGAACCAGTTTACCAGCCAGGGGGCGTAGCGGCAGGCCATCCAGATACCCCAGCTGTCCAGGCCGGCCACGGCCTCGAAGCGGCCCTTGTCGACGGACCTCAGCATGGAGTGGGCCACCTCGTCGGGGCTGAACTTGCGCGAGGAGCTCTCCAGGGCCCACGTCTCGGGGGGCTTGATGGCGTTCTCCTTCTCCAGCCCCGGCGTGTCCGTGGTGGGAGGGTAGAACACGGTCACGCCCACCCCGAACGGCAGCAGGTCCTGACGCAGGCAGCGCGCGTAGCCGGCGATGGCGTGCTTGGACGCCGAATACGCGGCGTAGCCGAACAGGCCCATGAAGCCCAGCATGGACGACACCAGGCAGATGTGGCCGCTGCGTTGCTCCATGAAGTGGGGCAGGAACGACCGGGTCACCCGCACGTGGCCCAGATAGTTGGTCTGGAGCATGGCGTCGAAGTGCTCGTCGTCGAGCTCGTGCACGTAGCCCGTGTGGGCGTACCCCTGGTTGCAGATCAGCAGGTCGAGGCCGCCGAGCTGCTCGAGCACGTTCGCCGAGGTCTCCCGGACCGCGGCGGCGTCGGTGACGTCCACCACCACCGAGTCCAGGGTCTGGCCCTGCCGGCCCGCACCCCGCATGGCCTCGACGGTCTCCTCCAGGTGAGTGGGATTGCGCGCGCCCACGACCACGTGTGCGCCGGCGCGCGCCAGCTGGATGGCGGCCGCCTTGCCGATGCCCTGCGATCCGCCGGTGATGTAGACTCGCTTACCCTGGACCATGTCCCTCGCTCCCCTGCTGTGTGAGCGGCGCCCACGCGGCCGCATCGTAGGGGTCGCGTCGACGGGGCGTCAAGGGACGGAGGGCTGCCATGAGGATCCTGTACGGCGTGGTGGGCGAGGGGATGGGCCATGCGATCCGGTCCAAGGTCGTCATCGACCACCTGATCCACGACGAGGGGCACGAGGTGGAGGTGGTCGTGTCCGGCCGCGCCCACGAGGTGCTCAGCGAGTTCTTCCCCGAGGTGCACCGCATCTGGGGACTGTCCATGACCTTCGAGGACAGCCGCTTCAAGGTGTGGCGCAGCCTGCTGGACAACCTCACCGAGGCCATCGACAGCGGCTTCCCGGAGAACATCCGCCAGTACTTCGAGATCACCGAGGACTTCGAGCCCCACCTGGTGATCAGCGACTTCGAGTCGTGGTCCTACCTGTTCGGCGTGCGCCACGCCCTGCCCGTGATCTGCGTCGACAACATCCAGATGGTGGCCCGCTGCCGCCACGACCGCGAGTACATCCGCCGCCACCGCAAGGAGTACGAGCTGCAGAAGAACTTCGTGAAGGGCAAGACCCCCGGCTGCGCCCACTACTACATCCCCACGTTCTTCTATCCCGAGGTCCGCAAGCGCCGGACCACCCTGATCCCGCCCATCCTGCGCCCCGAGATCCTCGACGTGGAGCCGTCGTGGGGGGATCACATCCTCGTGTACCAGACCTCGACCTCGTCCGAGGACCTGCCCGAGGTCCTCGCGCAGGTGGACCAGCCGTTCGTCGTGTACGGCTACCGCCGCGACATCACCGAGCCCGTGGTGGAGGGGAACGTCACCTACAAGCCCTTCGACGAGACGGGCTTCGTGGTCGACCTCGCGTCCTCCAGGGCCGTCATCGCCAACGGCGGTTTCACCCTCATGGGCGAGACCGTACACCTGCGCAAGCCCATGCTGTGTATCCCCCTGGTGTCCCAGTTCGAGCAGCTGCTCAACGCCCACTACCTCGAGAAGCTCGGCTACGGCTTCTCCATGGACCGCCTCGACGTCCAGACCATCCGCCACTTCCTCGACAACCTCGACACGTACCGGGACAACCTCCGCGAGTACAACCCCCAGGACAACCAGCGGCTGTTCGACCTGCTCGACGAGCGCCTCGACCGCATGGCCGCGAAGGTCGACTGAGATGGCCGACCTGCACGAGGAGAACCGCTCCCTGCGCGCAGCGATCCTGCTGCTGCACCGCATCGCCAACCTCGTCGCCTCCGCCCCCGAGCTCGAGCCCACCTGCTACGCCCTGCTCACCGGCGTCACCGCCGGCGTCGGCCTGGGACTCAACCGCGCCATGCTCTTCGTGCGCGACGACGAAGACCGCGGTCTGCTACGCGGCTTCGCCGCCGTGGGCCCCGCCGACCTCACCGAGGCCGACCAGGTCTGGCGCTCCATCGAGGCCGAGGATCCCGACCTGCGCGCCCTGTACGAGGCCGGTCTCCAGCAGCGCACCTCCCCCGGCGAGCTCGACCGCCTCGTGCGCCAGACCACCGTCCCCATCGACGGCGACAGCCCCATCGCCCTGGCCATGCGCCGCGCCGAGCTGGTCCGCGACGGCTCCGACGACCTCGGCGGGCTGCTCCACCTCCCCACCTGCGTCGCCGCCCCCCTGCGCAGCCACTCCACCCTCCACGGCGTCCTCGTCGCCGACAACCGCTACACCGGCCGCACCTTCACCCACGAGCTCGTCTTCGGCCTCCTCGCCGACCACGCCGGCACCGCCCTCGGGGCCGCCCACCGCTTCGAGCACGTCGCCGCCCAGGCCCGCACCGACGCCCTCACCGGCCTCGGCCACCACGGCGCCCTCATGGATCACCTCGACCGCGCCGTCGCCACCGACGCCCCCCTCGGCCTCGCCATGATCGACCTCGACGACTTCAAGGCCGTCAACGACACCCTCGGCCACCTCGCCGGCGACGCCCTCCTCGCCGGCGTCGCCGCCCGCATGCGCGCCGTCGCCCGATCCGACGAGGCGCCCTACCGCTACGGCGGCGAGGAGTTCGCCGTCGTCCTGACCGGCGCCGATCTGGACACGGCCGCGGATGTGGGGGAGCGCATACGCAAGGCGATCTCGGACCGGCCGTTTCCCGTGGGGGATCGCAAGTCGATCACGGTTACCTGTTCCGTCGGCGTGGCTGCGCTGAATCCCGACGCCGACGACGCGACGCCGCTCGTGGCGACCGCGGACGGGGCGCTACTGAGGGCCAAGGCGAACGGGAAGAACCGGGTAGAGCGGGGATGAAGACATCCACAACGACGACTACGATTCATAAATACAAGAAGATTTATGTGTAGTCGTCGTCGACGCTGTGGACCTGCCATATCCATGGCGCGGTCCCGGCGGATTTGTTTTTAATAATAAAGAACACACTCCAGTATTCTTCTGATATGATCTCTTCATACTCCGCCGGCGCCCCCACACCGATAGGAGTACCCACATGGACAATGTCCAGCAAGCCCGTCGTCTGCACGAGAATCTCG
>CAZLEO010000112.1:0-27732 GCA_964558555.1 uncultured Rickettsiales bacterium
ACGGTTGGTGGGTCGACGGTTGGTGGGTCGACGGTTTGGGTCGACGGTTGGTGGGTCGACGGTTTGGGTCGACGGTTGGTGGGTCGACGGTTGGTGGGTCGACGGTTTGGGTCGACGGTTGGTGGGATTCGAAGAAAAGACCGTCGACTAGAAAACCGTCGACCAGAACCGTCGACCGTCGACCGTCGACCGTAAACCGTCGACAAGGCCCACAAAGCGGGCCTCCCCTACCCTTCCCGCACCTCGACGGGTACCACGTGCGCCAGCGCGACGGCCGGACTGACCCCGGTGGCCTGGCGGACCACGTGGGTCTCGGGGAAGACGTGGTCGCACAGGTGCTCGATCTCCTGGTCGTAGCGGAGGATCTGGGCGGAGATGTCGGCGAGGCTGCGCAGGGCCTTGTCGAGCTCACCTTGCATGCCGACCTGGTAGTGGGAGCCGTCCTCTCGGGGCTCCACCACCAGGGGGAAGGCGCCGTCGGCCTTGTAGTGGTCCACCACCGAGGCGGTGAGGCTGGAGAGGTTGGCGTAGCGGCGGACCATGCGGAAGCGCGAGCGCAGCAGCAGCTGGGCGCGGCTGAGATCGCTGTCGACGCGGTCCTGGGCGGGCGCCCAGTCGCTCACGGAACGTCCGAAGCGGGCCAGCAGGCGCGCCGGGGGTTGCCCATCGGCGTCGGGCACGCTGTGCAGCCAGCACACCAGGCGGACGTTCAGGGGCAACACCTGGTGCCCGCGCTTGCGGATGATCGCGGCCAGGGGCGCGGTGCGTTCGTTGTGCTCGAGCGCCACGCGGGCCGTGGCCTGGGTGTCGAAGTAGGCGTCCAGCTCGGACGGTGAGGCCGGGCCGATCCCCTCGGTGACGGGGTGCCCCTCCGTGTCCAGCACGCTGAGCCAGCTGGCGTCGGCGGCGAGGTGGAGGCCCACGTAGAACGCGTCCCCGGCCATCTGCCCGAAGGGGGCAGCGGGCTCGACGACGTCCAGTCGCTCGATTTCACCGGAGCAGGCGGCGACCATGTGCGGTACTCCCCAGTCTCATCCAGCTGCCGCCCTCCCGGGCCCAATTCCGGCAGCTGATCCAAAATAGCGCACCGATTCCGCAAATTCCAGAGAACCGCAAAATATCGAGACGAAGGGGCGCCCGGATCAGCCGAGGAGGCCGTAGTGCACCTTCGGCGCCTGCCGCTGCACCCCCTGCTCGGCCGCCGCGGCCAGGCGCAGCAGGGTCATCTCTCCCCAGGGTCGGCCGATGGCCTGCATGCCCACCGGGAGCCCGGCCGAGTCGTACCCCGCCGGGAAGGAGACGGCCGGGTGGCCGGTGAGGTTGGCGGGGAAGACGAAGCGCATCAGCGCGCTGAGCACCGCCAGGTCGGACTCGCCGCCGGGCAGGGCGTCGGCCGGGATGGCCGGGGCCGTGCGGCCGGTGGTGGGCGTGATCACCGCGTCCACCTCCGCGAGGATGCGACGGAAGGTCTCGGTGGTACGCGTGCGCGCCTTCTGAGCGCGGATGTAGTCGAGGTTGCTCAGGGACTCGGCGAGGGCCAGGCTCGTGCGGACGTCGTGGCCCATGGCCTTGCGGTGCTCGCCGAGCCAGCGCTGCATGTTGTCCAGCATCTCCGAGGAGATGGTCACCAGGTGGGCGACGCGGGCCAGGTCCAGGTCCGGGATCTCCACCTCGCGCACCTCGGCGCCGCGCTCGGTCAGCGCCGCGAGGGTGGCGCGGCAGGCGTCCACCACGTCGGGTTCGGCGTCCTCGAACCACGGGGTGAACACGCCCAGGGTCACGCCGGCGAGATCCACGTCGAGGGGGCCGAGCTCGACCGCGGGCTGGCCCAGGGACCACGCGTCGCGGGGATCGGGGCCGGCCATGGCCGCGTACGCAAGAAGGGTGTCCAGGGCGGTGGCGCCGAACGGCCCCACATGGCCCACCGACGAGCACAGGGGCGCGGCGCCGTGCTCGCTGATGCGGCCGTAGGTGGCCTTGAGCCCCACCACGCCGCACAGGGAGGCGGGGGTGCGGATGGAGCCGCCGCCGTCGGCGCCGATGGACACGGGACACAACCCGGCAGCGACCGCGGCGGCCGGCCCGCTGGACGATCCGCCGGTGTAGTGGCCCGGATCGTAGGGGTTGCGGGCCGTGCCGTGGTGCGGGTTGAGGCCGTTCACGCCGATGCCGATCTCGTGCATGTTCGCCTTGCCGATGAGCACCGCCCCGGCCTCGCGCATCCGCGCGACCACGTAGGCGTCCTCGGTGGCCGGCCCCCGCCCCATGAAGGTGGTCCCCACGGTGGTGGGGAAGGGCACCTGATCCAGCTCGTCCTTGACCGCCACGGGCACGCCGTCGAGGGGGCCGAGGGGCTCACCGCGGCGGAAGCGAGCCGAGGACGCCTCGGCCTGGGCGAGGACATCGGCGGGGTCCACGGCGATCATCACCCGCATGGGCGGCTCCCCACCATCGGCGGCCTCCATGGCCGCGATCACCCGCCGGGCCACGTCCACCGGATCCGCGGTCCCCTCGCGGTAGGCGCGCGCGAAGTCCATCACCGTCTCGAAGGCGAACCCCGGCGTCTGGACGGGCTCGTCCCCGGCCAGATCATCGAGGACCGGGGGCTCGGGGCTGGCCGTCGCCTCGATCTCACCGAGGCGGGGCAGGTCCGGCCGCACGGTGGGGACCTCGTCGAGCAGGCGAGCGCGGAACTCCACCAGCCCCGCGTTCTTGAGCAACGTCGGCAGCAACATCCAGCGGGTCAGGCCGGACTCCAGCAGGCCGGTCACGAGGCGCAGGGACGCACCGGCGAGGCGGGGCGCGGCGATGGGGACGAGGTCGTAGGTCACGGGTCCACCCTCCAGGTGCTCGCGGCGAGCCCGCAGAGTATGCCACGGCCCGGGTTCCACGCGAGTCGCGGGTTCCTCTACGACCTCAGTTGACCCACTCCTGGGACGCGTCGTTCGCCTCGGTGGCCAGCTTGAGCTGCGCCTCGGTGACGAGGAAGCGCACCCTGGCCTTGCCACCCTCGGTCTCCATCTCGGCCACGAACTTCTGGCCCACGAAGGACTCCAGGGCCGTGGCCTCGCCGCGGGTGGTCAGGCGTCCGCACGCTCCGTCCCAGTCGAAGTCCACTGAAGGGGTGTCGTCCAGGTAGGCGCGGATGGCGAGCACGAGCAGGTCGTTGCGCAGCTCCTCGGACAGGGGGATGTCCGAGCCCAGCACGACGAAGCCCCAGCGGATCAGCGGATAGGGTGCGCTGCAGTCCATGTTCAGGGAGCCAAGTCGTACAGGTCTTGAAGCCACACGGTGCGACCGAGCAGCTTGCTGCCACCCCACCGCACCTCCCAGACCACGTCGCCGTCCCCGGAGGCCTCGCGCACGCGCGCACCGCTGCCGTAGTTGTGCAGGGTGTTGCCGCCGGGCAGGCGGTGGGCCTCCCCCGCGTAGGGGCCCATGGCCTGGGCGCCCACGCCGAAGTTCCAGATCTCGTGCAGCGTCTGCGTGCCGTCGTCCACCTCGTACTCGCGCACGCACAGCTCCTCGGACGACGGAAGGCTGTGGGTGGACACCAGCAGGGTGCCGGCGTCGGTGTAGGTCACGCCGTGCTGCCACCAGAAGGCCGAGTCGTCGGGATCGAAGTCCCAGCTACCGGGGAGGTGACCCCACTGGCGAATCACCTGGCCGCTACCGTGGTCGATCTCGAGCACCGCCTCGGTGGTGTAGAAGGAGTACAGGAACGTGTCGCTGGGCTCGTGCCAGTACAGGGAGTTGGACTGACACATCTGGTTGACGCCGATGGCCTGGTGGTAGTCGCGGCAGTCCCAGAGGGTCTCGTAGGTGCCGTCGGCGTTGAGCTTGTCCAGCGTCTCGCTCTCCCAGTCCGCCGCCCCGTAGACGATGGCGCCGTCGGTCAGCTCCACGAAGGCGTGGTGGCCGCCCGGGGTGTCGTACGTCTGCAGGATCGTGCCGTCGATCTTCATGCGGTGGACCTTGGACCCCGCGCCCTCGTCCCAGCTGTTCCAGAACGTGAACTCGTCCCAGAGCAGGTCCGCGCCGTTGAGGCCCACGCGCATGTAGATGGTCCAGTTCCCGCCCGGGGTCTCCATGGCCCACACGACCCGGCCCTGTCGGTCGAGGATCCACTTCCAGTAGCGCCCGCCGGTCCAGCCGCCGTCGTACTCGTTGATGCTGCCCAGCAGGTACACGCCGCCGGGTTCCCAGGCGTCGGGATCGCTCTGTAGCAGGGACGGGACCGGCAGGCCGGTGGGCAGCGGACCGGTGGCGGCCTCGACCTCGGCGCTGAACTCGGCCCCCCCGCCCGTGTCCGCGGCTACCTTGAATCGCACGTCCGTGTCGTAGGGGATTCCCAGCAGTAGAGCCCCCTGCTCGCCCACGGCCGCCTCGAACTCCGGCGTACCCAACCACACGCCCTCGTCGAAGCTGTACTCCACGTGGACCGAGGCCGCCTCGATCTGGTCCCAGCTCACCTCGATCAGGGACTCGATCTCGTCGTTCAGCTGCCACTGCACGTGCGCGACGGGACCGTCCGGTGGCGTGGTGTCGTCGTCGTCCGCGGTGGCGTCGTCGTCGTCCGCGGTGGCGTCGTCGTCATCGGCGACGTCGTCGTCGTCTTCCACCACCACCCCCCCGCCGGGGCACCCCATCAACCACACACCCAACGCCGACACCGCGATTGCCAAGGACCACCGAGCCATGGGACCTCCTCCTGCAGCGGAACACACATGAAACCAAAAATTCCCTGAAAATCCAATAACTTCGCCTGTTCTTTTTTGGACCGGGTAAGTACCGCGTAATCAACCAGCGTGTTAGCATTTGATGGACGGGGGGATTGCGGGCCGTCGGTAGCACGGGAGCAGCGGGAATCCCCGAGATCGCCCCCCCATCCGTCGTCCGCATTCCCTCGCGCCGACCGACACCGACAACTGGAGGTTCGTGTGAGTCCGCCCAAGGATGACGACAAGCCTGTGTCCGGCTCGCCGGAGTTCTCGCTGATGAAGCTGATGACCACACGGGTCCAGGACCTGTCGTGGCCCGGCGGCCTGGATCTGCCCGCAGGCCTGGGAGTCAAGGGGGGGAAGCAGAGCCTCGAGACCCGGGTCGAGGATCTCATCGCCGAGGCGGAGCGCAAGGCCGAGGCCACCGGACTGTCGGTGGAGTCGGTGCTCCAGGACATGGGCGTCCTCGCGCCGAACCCCACGTGGGACGACGAGATGGACCACCACACGGAGAAGGGCCGCCTCGCCGACACCCTGGACTGGCAGATCGAGCAGAGCGCGCCCACGCCCACTGCGCCTCCCCCGGCGGCCGCGGCCGGCAAGGCGCGCTCCGCAGGGGCCGTCGCGGACCTGCTCCCGCTGCTGCTCACGCGCCACCCCGGCGCCACGCCCGACGAGCTGACCGCGTTCGTCGAGGTTTGCCTCGACAAGAACTCCGCGGCGAACGCGAGGCTGCGCGCCCTGGGGCTGATCCGCGACGACGCCATCGGGGACGCCGAGCGATTCACCGCCGAAGCGCCGTTCCTGCCAGGGTTCCCGCCCAAGGCAGGCGTGTGGAAGGACCTGTTCGAGAACATGCTCATGGACGAGGTGTTCGGCTTCCGCGCGTACCAGGAGGCCCTGGCCAGGGCCGGAGACTCGCCCACGCCGCTTCACCGCTCGCTGGTGGACGACGATCTGCTCTCGGCCAAGGAGCTGGCCGAGCGCCTCGCGTCGGCCTTCGAGCTGCCGATCTACAACAGCGAGAAGGTCCAGATCCGCGAGGAGCGGGTGAAGCTGCTTCCCCTGGAGCTGGTCGATCTGTTCGGCCTGGTGCCCGTGGAGGCTTCCGACGACACCATCTACGTGGGCCTGGCGGATCCACCCGGGCCGACGCTGATCGAGGCGCTGACCCGGCTGACGGGACACACCATCCACCCGGTGCTGCTGCCGCTGGACGTGCACGGCACCCTGTGGCCGCGAGTGGACAAGAAGGTCAAGGGGCTGCGGGCCAAGGAGGCGGCGGAGAAGCCCTCCATCCCCGTGCGCGAGATCCTCACCAAGGCCTCGTCGGTGAAGATCGTCCAGGAGGTGTTCGAGGAGGCCATCGCGGCCAAGGCCACGGACATCCACCTCGATCCCAAGGAGGAGGCGCTGCACATCCGCTTCCGCGTGGACAGCGTGCTCACCGAGCGTATGGTCATCCCGGACTGGGAGATGGCCGACGAGGTGGTCTCCCGCATCAAGATCCTCGCGGACCTCGACACCACGGAGCGGCGCCGCCCGCAGGACGGGCACATCCGCGCCAAGATCGGCGACCGCGGCTACGACATGCGCATCGCCACGGTACCCACGTACAGCGGCGAGCGTATGGCGATCCGCATCGCCGATCCCACCAACGTCATCAGCGACATGGGATCGCTGGGCCTGGTCGAGCGGGATCTCGAGGTGCTCTCACGGCTCATCGAGAAGCCCTACGGCATGCTGCTGGCCACCGGGCCGGTGGGCTCGGGCAAGACCACGTCCCTGTACACCTGCCTGCGCAAGCTCGACGGCATGTCGCGCAACATCATGACCATCGAGGATCCGGTGGAGAACGAGCTGCCCACCGCCAACCAGATCAGCGTCAACTACCGCATCGGCTTCGACTTCGTGAAGGGGCTGCGGGCCATCCTGCGCCACGACCCGGACGTGATCCTGGTGGGCGAGGTGCGCGACGAGGAGACCGCCCGCATCGCCGTACGCGCCAGTCTCACCGGCCTGCTGGTGTTGTCCACGCTCCACGCCCACACCTCGGTGGGCGCGGTCACGGCGCTGTTGAACTTCGCCATCCCACCGTTCCTGGTGAGCAACTCGGTGCTCGGGGTGGTGGCCCAGCGGCTGGTGCGCCGCATCTGTCCCGACTGCGAGACGGACTACAAGCCGTCCAGGGCCGAGCTCGACACGCTGGGGCTGGCCGGCAAGGTGCGCAAGCTGACCAAGGGGATCGGCTGCGCCTCGTGCCACGGTACCGGCTATCAGGGCCGAACCGGCGTGTTCGAGGTCCTCGAGATCACGCCTGAGATCCGCGACCTGGTGCTGCAGGGCGCGAGCGAGGCCCGGCTGGCCGAGGCGGCCCTGGGCACCGGCATGACCACACTCAAACAGGGGGGGGTCCAGAAGGTGCTGGACGGGGTCACCACGATCGCCGAGGTGAACCGCGTCCTGGATTTCTGAACCTGACAAGGAAGGGGCCGTCACATGGCAAATGAGGTATCGGACGATCTGAAGTCCAAGGTGAGGCAAGCCATCTCCAAGGATGGCAAGACACCCAAGAAGGAGATCCCCAAACTGGACGGGTTCAAGGCCCTGGCCGGGCGGCGTTACCGCGCCGAGGTGACGCTGTTCGTGCGGCAGCTGTCGGTGCTGTTCGACGGCGGCCTGCCCCTGCACCAGGCGGTGGAGCTCATCGCCAAGCGCAGCACCAGCAAGGTCCTGAGCACGCCGCTCAAGGCCATCGCCGGTGACGTGAACAAGGGCACGCCGCTGTGGAAGGCCATGGCCGCGTTCCCCGACATCTTCGACAAGCTGACCATCACCCTGGTCAAGGCGGGCGAGGAGTCGGGGGAGGCCACCAAGACGCTGGACCTGCTGGCCGACTCCATGGAGTTCGGCGAGGAGATGGAGCGCAAGGTGCTCAACGTGATGCTGTTCCCCATGATCAGCATCCTCATCGCCTTCAGCGTGCTGCTGTTCCTGCTGGTGGTGATCTTCCCGTCCATGGCCGAGCGGTTCTCCGAGGTCGACGCGGATCTGCCGTTCATCACCAACCTGATCTGGGGGATCGGGGTCAACATCCAGAGCTTCTGGTTCGTGTACGTGATCCTGCTGGGCGGGCTCGTGGGCGCGGCCATCTGGTTCGTCAAGTCGCGCGGTGAGCTGTTCGAGTTCCTCAAGCTGCGCATCCCGCTGGTGGGCAAGATCTTCGCCATGGCCGCCATCTCGCGGCTGTCCCAGACCCTGTCGATCCTGCTCGAGGCCGGGTTCTCCACGGTGGACGCCCTGGAGCTGGCCAAGGACACGGTGAACAACAAGGTCATCGCCGCGGTGGTGGTGGAGGCGCGGGATCGTGCCAAGGCGGGTGGTTCCATCGCCGAACCGTTCGGCAAGCACTGGTACGTGCCGGAGATGACCGCCGACATCATGGCCATCGGTGAGGAGACGGGGAACCTGTCGCGGCTGCTGGGTCACCTCGCCAAGCTGTTCGAGGTGCGGGTCAACGACCGCTCCGACCGGCTGATCACCGTGCTCGAGCCCGTGCTGACCCTGGTCGTGGCGTTGATCACGCTGGTCGTCGCGCTGGCCATGTTCATGCCGTATTTCGCCCTGTTCACCCAGGGTATCGGCACCATGTAGGCCCCCGCCTCGGTCAGTCCATCAAGCCGAACGCCTCCGCACAGTCCAGCGGCGCCGACTGCACGCAGACCTCCGTCAGCGCCTCGCCCGCCAGCCGCGCGGCCACCCACTCGCGCTGGTACGGCAAGGAGTCCCGTGCTCCCTCGGTGTGGTCGGCGCCCTCACACTCGAGGTACTCCATCCGGTATCCCTGCTCGCACAGGACGCCGAAGTCCGCGCGGACCACGTCCGCGGCGACCAGCTCGTCCTCGCCGGACACCACGTACAGGGTGGGCGTGTCGTTGGCGTGGGGGATGGTCGTCTCGTGCACCGTGGACTGGCGCAGGTAGCAGCTGAACGGTTCGACGGCGTCCCAGTCCTCGGTGGACGCGGCCTCGATGAACGACGGCACGTACACCTGTTCGATCGCGGAGAGGTCCTCGAAGAGGTCCCCGGCGTCGCAGCCTTCGGCCATGACGCCCGGCAGGGAGCTGGCCAGCCAGGCCGGCTCCTCGTCGGTCAGCGCCGCGTACAGATCGCCGCCGCCACCGTACCAGTCGTTGCCCGCGACCAGCACCGCCGCCAGGGCCATCGTTGTGGGGCCGGCCACGGTCACCCCGTGGGTGGCCAGGCCGAGGGAGTCGGTGGGCGGGACCAGCGCCACGGAAGCGACGATGTCGAACTCCGGCGCGTACCCCGGCGCGTAGCGGTCGGCCCAGAACGCGGCGAACCCGCCCTCGGAGCCGCCCCACAGCACGGTGCGCAGGGAGGGGCGCGCCAGCACGTCGTCCTCGGCCTCCTCGCGGAAGCGCTGCAGGGCGCGCAGGGAGTCCAGGGAGGCCACGGCGGTGGGCTCGGCGACCACGTACGGGTGCAGGAAGCCGGCCGGGTCGCCCCAGCCGTTCATGCCCAGGTAGTCCGGCGCGACGACCGCGTACCCCAGGGTGCTCAGCAGGATGTTGCCCACGGCCCCCTCCAGGCCCATGGCGGTGGGTGCGCACTCGTCGGTGACCCCGGTAGTGCCGTGCAGCCAGGCGATGGTCGGCACCTCGGCCTCGGCCTCGAGCACCGGGAAGGAGACCCACGCCGTGGACTCCACCTCGACGCCGCGGTCCTGGGTGACGTACCGGATCAGGAAGACACGCACGTCGTACACGGGTTCCCAGACGTCGATGCCCTGGCCTTCGAGCAGGATGCGGACGGCGTCGGCGGTGAAGGCATAGCCGTCGGGCTCGTCCCAGTCGACGATCTCGCCCATGCGGCCCATGGGGGCCCAGGCGTACTCGGGGGCGCCGCAGCCGCCGGTGGGTAGCTGGGGCGTGAAGTCGTCGTCGTCGTCCGCAGAGTCGTCGTCGTCGCCGGACGCGTCGTCGTCGCCGGACGCGTCGTCGTCGTCGATGGGGGCCGAGTCGTCGTCTGCGTGCTCGCCGTGGCAGGCCGGGCCGAGCAGGGCGAGGAGGGGCAGGATCAGAAAGGGACGTGTGCGCACGGATACCTCCTGAGGCGGGGATTCTACACGAGGATGGGAAGGGGTAGGCGCTACAGGAACTGGGTGGCGGTGAACTCCATGACGAAGGACCAGCCGTCGGGGGTGCCGTCGCCGTCGGTGTCGACGTCGAGCTCGCGGCCGTCCATGAGCTCGTGGAGGTTGCCGAAGGAGGTCTCGATGTCCTCGGTGTCCTCCTCGCGGATGCCGCCGGTGATGGCGCCGGAGGGGATGGTCTCGTAGTCGGCGGCGAACTGGCCGGCGATGGCGGCGTCGTACAGGGGCACGGTGACGCCGAAGGAGAGGTTGAGGGTCAAGCCGCTGTCCACGGTGGCGAAGTTGCGGTCGGCGTCCTGGGAGTAGTCCCAGTTGGTCGGGGACGGGCTGGCCGCGAAGCTGTACAGGTCCTGGGTGACCTCGCCGATGCCGAAGCGCGACTCGAAGGCGTTGCCGCCGGTGGGGTCGTCGCCGGGATCGAACAGGATGATGACGCTGTCGCCGGTGGGGGGCAGGGCGTCCACGAGCAGCAGGTTGAGGAACTCGTTGTACGAGGCGCTCTCCAGGAAGGTGGTGATCTCCAGCCCGGAGAAGTAGTAGCCCGGGTACGTGCAGTCGGTGCAGCACGGCTCCGCGTCGTCGTCGTCGTCGCCCGTGTCGTCGTCGTCGTCGTCGCCCGTGTCGTCATCGTCGTCGTCGACCACGTCGTCGTCGTCGACGACGTCGTCGTCGTCGACCATGTCGTCGTCGTCACCGAAGTCGTCGTCGTCCTCGGAGTAGGTGTCGTCGTCGTCCTCCACGTTCAGGGACCCCGAGCACCCGAGTGCCAGAAGGAAGCTCAGCGACGTCAGCAGAGCCAGCAGGTGTCGCAACATCTCGTAACCTTTCCCGGTTCAGCGTCGAACCGTGTCCTACCCATGCCTCGCCCGCGCTCCCTTGCGGGCGGCCCCGAATCCGGGGGCTCGCGGCACACCGCTACCCCCGGACAACCAGTCTACGATATCGATGAGTGTAGCCGCGCGCCGTTTCCTTCACCCGGGCAATTCCCTTCCCCTCGATCGCGGATGGACGCGCGGTGTTCGGGCCGCTAATCTAGCGTCTCTCGCCGCGGAGGACGCCATGAGCAAGCACGAGCTGGTCCTGATGGAGGGCAGGAAGTCCGACCCGTTTGCGCGCACCCTGTCGCAGCACCTCGGGCTTCCCCTGTGCCCGGTGAAGTTCACCGAGTTCCTCGACGACGGCGGGCCTCGTAGCGGCGAGACCAAGGTGGAGATCCGTCAGAACATCCGCGGCCGCGACGTGTGCATCCTCTGGACCATCGGTCACACGAACTACGAGCTGGTGCAGGTGCTGCAGCTGATCGACGCCGCCCGGCTGTCGGGCGGGGCGCACCATATCCGGCTGATCGTGCCCGAGTACCCCTGCGCACGGCAGGACAAGACCCACGAGCGGCGCGAGTCGCTGAGCTCCCGGCTGGTGGCCCGCCTGCTGGAGACCGCCGGGCTCGACTCGGTGCTCACCATGGACCTGCACTCGGATCAGATCGAGGGCCACTTCCGCATCCCCCTGGACCACCTGCGCACGCGGCCCATCTGGACCGACTACATCTGCCGGCGCTACCGCCAGTGGATGGACGAGTGCGGCGCAGCGCGGGAGGGCGGCGACCTGGTGCTGGGCGTGCCGGACGCCGGACGCGCGCGGGCGGTGCGTGAGCTGTCCGACTCGGTGGCCAAGTGGCTGCGGGAGAGCGACCAGAAGATCAAGATCCGGCTGGCCCACCACGACAAGTTCCGCCGCTGGGAGGTCCCCGGCGAGGTGGCCAGTCACGGCCTGCTGGGCGACGTCAAGGGCCGCATCGTCTGGTTCACCGACGACCTGCTCAGCTCCGGCGGCACCCTCTTCGGTGCGGCGCACTCGGCCAAGCTGGCCGGCGCGGCGCATGTGGTGTGCTCCATCACCCACCCCCACGGCTTCGACAAGAAGAAGCGGTCGTTCGCGCAGGCCCTGGCCGAGTCGGACATCGACGAGCTGGTCGTCGCGGACACCCACCCCAGGTTCGTCGAGCGGGTCAAGGCCGAGCCCGAGCTGGCCAAACGCATCACGATCTTGTCCCTCACTCCCATGTTCGCCAGCGCCATCCAGCAGCTGCGTAGCGGCGACACCATCAAGGAGATGATGCGCGACCTCGAGGACTTCTCGTCCCTGTACACCGTGCTGCACGAGGCGACAGGGGACACCCGCCCCACCTTGTGTCTGAAGTGATCCGCCGATGAAGACGCCGGGCAAGCGCGTCCTGGAGCCCTTCGGGGTCTCCGTGTTCACCGAGTTCACCGAGCTGGCCAACCGCCACGACGCCATCAACCTCTCGCAGGGATTCCCCGACTTCGACGGCCCGGACAGCCTCAAGGACGCGGCGTACGCGGCCATGCGCGCCGGCCACAACCAGTACGCGCCCAGCCACGGGATCCCGCAGCTGCGCGCCGCCGTGTCCGGCAAGGCGCGCCGCCTGTACGGGATCGAGGCGGATCCCGACACCGAGGTGACCGTGTTCACCGGCGCCACCGAGGCCCTGTTCTCGTCCATCATGGGCCTGGTGGAGCCCGGCGACGAGGTGGTGCTGTTCGAACCCACCTACGACTCGTACCCGCCGTGCGTGGTCATGGCCGGCGGCACGATCCGCACCGTCCCCCTGCGCTTCCCGGACTTCGCCCTGGACGAGGCCGAACTCGACGCGGCGATGGGCGAACGCACCAAGCTCGTGGTGCTCAACTCGCCGATGAACCCCACCGGCAAGGTGTTCGGCCCCGACGAGCTGGCCGCCGTGGCCCGCCTGGCGACGAAGTACGACGCCTACGTGCTGTGCGACGAGGTGTACGAGCACCTGTGCTACGACGGGCACCGCCACATCCCCCTGGCCACCCTCGAGGGGATGCGCGACCGCACCGTCACCATCTCGTCCACGGCCAAGACGTTCTCCATGACCGGCTGGAAGGTGGGCTACGCCATCGCCGCGCCGCCGTTGAGCGAGGCGATCCGCCGGTCCCACCAGTTCGTCACCTTTGCCACGGCCACGCCGTTCCAGCACGCCATGGCAGCGGCCATCGACAGCAGCGACGCGTACTACGCCGAGTTCCTCGCGGGGTACGTGCGGCGCCGCGATCTGATGCTCGGGTACCTGCGCGAGGCCGGTTTCGGGATCATCGAACCCCAGGGCACGTACTACGTCATGGCCGACATCCGGCCGCTGGGCTTCGAGGACGACGTGGAGTTCTGCCGCTACCTGCCGCGCGAGGTGGGCGTCGCGGCCATCCCGGTGTCGGCGTTCTACGCGGGCCGGCGCGAGGGCCGCAACGTGGTGCGCTTCGCGTTTTGCAAGCGCCGCGAGGTGCTCGAGCGGGCCGGGGAGCGGCTCCGCACCCTGGGAGGCTGAATCCATGCGCGTGGCCGCGATCCAGATGGACATGGCCTGGGAAGAGGTCGACGAGAACCTGCGCCGCGCAGAGGGGCTGATCGCCCGCGCCGCAGAGTCCGGCGCCGAGCTGGTGACCCTGCCGGAGATGTTCGCCACGGGCTTCTCCATGAACGCCGAGGCCCTGGCCGAACCGGACGGCGGCCCCATCGAGCGCTTCCTCGCCGACCAGGCGCGGCGTCACGGCGTCCACCTGCTGGGCACCAAGGCGCGGCGCACGCCGGGGCGACCCGTGAACGCGGCGTTGCTGTTCGGCCCGGACGGCGCGCTGCGGTCGATCCAGCACAAGATCCACCCGTTCACCCTCGCCGGTGAACAGCACCACTTCGACGCCGGCTCCGAGCTCGTCGTCACCCCGATGGGCGACTTCCAGCTGGCCACGGCCATCTGCTACGACCTGCGCTTCCCCGAGCTCTTCCGCGCCCTGGCCTTCCGCGGCGCCACCCTCGTGGTGGTACCGGCCAACTGGCCGACCCCCCGGGTGGGCGCCTGGTCCCACCTGCTGGCCGCCCGGGCCATGGAGAACCAGTGCTACGTGATCGGGGTCAACCGGGTGGGAAGCGGCGCGGGGCTCGAGTACGACGGCTGCTCGGCCGTGGTGGATCCCATGGGCGAGGTCCTGGCTGACGCGCGCGGTCGAGAAGAGGTCGTCATCGCGGACATCGATCCCTCGCGCGTGGAGCAGGTGCGCGCGGAGCTTCCCTTCCTCGGCGACGCGCGGCGGGACCTGTTCGGGAGCCTGTGGGGGGACTGATCAGGCGGACGTCTTGAGCATGACGACGCGGTTGCGGCCGGCGGACTTGGCGCGATACAGGGCCTGATCGGCCAGGGTCACGACGCGGTGCTTGCTCGCGTCGGTGACCACGCTTCGCCCCTCCACCAGGGTCTGGGGCTCGTCGGGATCGCCAGGCACGACGCACGCCACGCCGACGCTCACCGTCACCTGCACGATGTCCTCGTCCGCGGGCAGCTCGAAGGCCTCCACCGCCGCGCGGACCCGATCGGCCATGACCAGCAGGCCCTCGGCGTCGATGCCCCGCACGAGGATGCAGAATTCCTCGCCGCCGTAGCGGTAGATGGAGTCCTCCGTGCGGACCTGCGCCTCGAAGATCTTGCTCACCGCCGTGAGCAGCTTGTCGCCCACGGTGTGGCCCCAGGTGTCGTTGACGCGCTTGAAGTGGTCGAGATCCGCCAGCAGGACGCCCACGGGCTCGTAGTGACGCAGGCCGAAGCTCAGCTCCTCCTCGAGCCGCCGGTTGAGGTAGCGACGATTGCCCGCGCCGGTGAGGGTATCCACGAACATGGCCCGCTGCAGCTTCTGGTAGGCGTCTGCGCCCCCCTCGTCCACGGCCACGAACTGCAACACCGTGTACAGGCCCAGACGGACGCGGCAGCTGGTGGGCAGGCGCACCCGCCCGCGGATCTGCCGGTCTTACACGAAGGTGCCGTTGGTGCTGCGCAGGTCCTCGAGGTAGATCTCGCCCCGGCTGAACTCGAGCCGCGCGTGGAACCGCGAGACCGTGGAGTTGGTCATGCGGAACTCGGCCTCGTCCCCGCGCCCCAGCACCCCGCCGGTCTCGTCCACGTAGTACATCTGGCGGGCGCCGCCGCCGTGGATCACGGTCATGGTCGCGCCCACGGGCGGACCGCCCAGGGCAGGGCTCATCTCGCTGCTGGGGCTGTCGACGCGGGTCGGCCCCTCGTCCTCCAGCGTGTGCCCAATAGACCAGCGGTCCATCTTGCCCATGAGTCCCTCGCGCACCCATGATAGGGGACGCGTGCGCGGCTGTCAGCCTGCCACGCGTACGCGAAGCTCCTACGGCTCGACCGCCCGCTGGCGGAGCCACTCGGCCATCGGGGCGAAGACCTCGGCCTCGGCGCGGTCGCCCACCACGAGATCCCCGTGGCCGTACTCCTGCTCGGTGCCCCAGCCCACGCCCAGCGTCACCAGGGACCGGTCCGCGGAGCCGAGGTGGTCGTGGGCGTAGCGCACGGTCCAGGCCGGCACGATGTGATCCACGCGGCCGGCGAACAGCAACGCCGGCGCGCGGATGTTCGCCAGCCCGACGGTGTAGTCGATGCTGCCGTCGCGGCTGATCAGGTGCCCGCCCTCCATCCACGACGTGTACTGTTCGAGCAGGCCGCGGCCGGTGTTCTCCATGCCCGGCCCGACAAAGGCGCGGATGCGGTCGGGATCGGCGTTGGCGGTGTTGGTGATCACATGGATCGGGTACGACCGCGGGTGGTCGCGGACCGCCGGCGCCAGCAGCTGTGACAGGGGGCGGGTGGGCACCTGGCCGTCCAGGGGCAACAGCCGCCGGTGGCGGAAGCCGAACCGGGCCAGGTCGTTGGGGTGGACGAAGGCCCCGGGCGAGCCGATGGCCACCAGGCCGGCGATGCGGTCCGCTTCGGGTCCCTGGGCGACGATGTACCCCAGGGCTCCCCCCAGGGAGTGGCCCACCCAGAACACCTGGTCCCGGCCCGTCCGCGCGGCGATGTGGTCCATGACGGCGGGGATGTCCAGACCGGCGATGTCGTCGGCGTCCCAGTCGCCGCGCCGCCAGGTGCGCGCGTCCGGGGGTCGTGACGTGCGGTCGCCGCGATACTCGGTCAACCAGACGTCGAAGCCCTGCGCGGCCAGGTAGGCGGCCAGGTCCGACCCCTGCAGCAGGAAGTTGGTGCGGTTGACGCTGGTGCCGTGGGCGAGCAGCACCACCGCGCCCTGGTGGGGCTCGCCCGTGTCCGCGGCCGGGACCCGGAACACGGCCACCTGCCAGCCGTCGGCGGTGGGGACCATGGCGTCGAAGTGCGGGAGGCCCTCGGGGTGCGTGACCCGCGTCGCCGCACACCCGACCAGCTCCGCCGCGAGCAGCGCCGTCAGCGCGTACAGGGCGAGGCGGATCACGGCAGCCTCCGGCGGCCCGCCAGCCAGGCCGCGACCACGGGGTCGACGCCGCGGCGGGCGGCGCGGGAGGTCATCATGCCCACGTGGCCGAACTCCTCACCGTGCCCGTTGACCCTCGACAGCAGCCGGTACGACACGTCGCCGGTGGCGCGCTGAAGCGCCGGCAGCACGTCCTCGGGGGGCGCGACGGGATCGGTGACGGCGGCGACCAGCAGGGCCCGCGCTCCGGTCACGTCGAGGCCGTCGAGATAGTCCAGGCCGTCGGACCGCCGCTCGCAGGCGCCGAGCTCGTACCAGCGCAGCACGTCCTGCGCCACGGCCGGGGGCGGGGGGCGGGCGATGCGATCGCGCCACAGCGGTTGCACGTCGTCCAGGGTCGACCCACGGCGTCGCTCCCGGCGCGATCCGGCCAGGCCCGTGAGCAGGGTCCGTCGCTCCACGTCGGGTTCGGGGGTGCCGCCGTCGGCCCACGCCCGCAACCACTGCTCGTGGGTCGGCGGCGCGAAGCGGTAGTCGAAGCGCGTGCCGAGGGAGACCCAGCCGTCCACGCCGGCGTCGCCCGTCGTCGCGGCCGCGGCGACCGGGAGCAACCCGCAAACGCCTCGGCCGATCCAGATGACCTCGTGATCGTCGACGGCCACCGCGGCGAGCAGCGCCGGGTAGACCTCGTCCAGCACCCGGTCGAACCCCCCGGTGGTCTGTTCGCCGGCCCAGGGGTCCACCAGCTCCACCACGTACCCGGCCCGCGCCAGCCGCTGGGCCAGCCCGCCGCCGCCGTCGCGGGTCGTGAAGACCGACGGCTTCTCGCCGATGTCGGGGCACAGGGCGACGAGGGTGCCCTGCGCGCGCGCAGGCACCGACCACAACAGCAGCAGGGCCAGGAGGAACCGTGGCGTCGGACTACCCCTGCAGCTTGACGGCCAGGTAGACGGAGAAGGCGAAGGAGGGGGGTTCGGTGTCCGCGAGGCCCATGCCGACCATGAACTCCGCGTGTTCGGCGGGCGGATCGTCCACCTCGATGGCCAGGTGGACCGTCTCCGGGGCCTCGGGCCCCACGTTGCACAGGGGCGTCAGCGCCTGCCCCCCGGACGCGTCCCGGTCGATGCGGTGGACGGACAGGCGCAGCCCCACCGGTTTGTCCACCACGAGGCGGCCGGTCTCGTCCACGCGCAGGTTCCACTGGGTGCCGGTGGGCAGCTCGCTCAGCCCATACCCCAGGGCATTGGGGTCCAGGATGATCTCGTAGGCGTTGCGCATGCCGTCGAAGCCGAAGGCGAAGTCGTCCAGCGCGGTGATCGGGTACCCCCGCGCGTTGGACAGCACCCCCTTGGCCTCGGTCTCGACAAAGCCGCCGGTGCTGGTGGCCACCTGCACGGCGTAGCTGACGGTCAGCAGGTCGTTGGGGCCGAACAGGTGCGGCGTCGGCTCCGACGGTGGCGGCGTGTCCAGGATGGTCGCCTCGAGATCGGGGTCCAGCCCCCCCGTGTCGTCGTCGGCCTCGCCGTCGTCGGTGGGGATGTCGTCATCGTCGATGCTGCCGAGTTCCTCGGACATCTCGCGCAGCATCCGGTCGAAGTCGTCCTCCCCGGAGGAGGCGGTGGCCGACGGGGAGTCCACCTCGTCAGGTACGTCGATCCTGGGATCCAGCTCGTCCAAGCGCTCGCCCTCCACCCCACGATCCTACACTGCCCGGCACGCCCTGGCATCCCCCGCCCGGACGATGACGACACCCCGCCGTGGTATCATCCGCCCGCCGATGGACTCCCAGCGAATCAGCCAGTGGATCCGGTCCGTACACGAGCGGGCGATGACCGCCTATCGCCGGCTCGTCATCGAGAGCGGTTTCCCTGGCGCGGCCCGCAATCCCCTGCTGTTCACGACTTTCCTGATCCGCGAGGTGGTGGCCAGGGAATGCTCCACCCGGGCCATGGCCCTGTCGTACCAGTTCCTGTTCTGCCTGGTCCCGGCCCTGACCCTGCTGCTGGCGATCCTGGCCATGCTGCCCGGCCTCGAGGCCGCGCGCGACCAGCTCGTGCAGCTGGTGGTGCGGGAGTTCTGGCTGGCCGAGTCGGACACCATGACCGGCCACGTGGAGAGCTTCATCGCCAAGGCCGAGGTGTTCTCGCTGGTGGGGATCGCCATCCTGCTGTACGGCGCCGTCGTGCTCATCAGCACCCTGCACGGCGCCATCAACGCCATCTGGAACATCCGCCCCAGTCACGTCTCGTGGCTGCAGCGGCTGGGCCCGCTGGGGCTGGTGGCGTCCCTCATCGGCGGCGCGGTGGTGCTGGGCATCGTCACCTCGACCCCGTTCCAGTCCGTGCTGTCGTTCCTCGACCAGTCGCCCCTGTTCACCTCAGGTGTGCGGTCGTTCGTCACCGGCCTGCTGGTGGGCTGGGCCCTGACCTTCCTGCTGTACAAGCTGGTGCCCAGCACGTACGTGCACACGGGGTCAGCCGCCATCGCGTCCGGGGTCACGTCCCTGCTGTTCTCCCTGGCCAAGCTCGGCTTCCTGTTCTACGCCAGCCAGTCGGACACGTACTCGCGCATCTACGGTGTGCTGGGCGCCCTGTTCATGGGCCTGCTGTGGAACTGGCTCGCGTGGTTCCTCATCCTCGCCGGGGCCGTGCTGGCCTTCGTGCTGCAGAACTACGAGCACCTCGCCGGGCGCGAGCAGCGCAAGCTGGTGGGGGACCGCTACCAGATCTGGAACGGCGTGAGGGTCATGTTGACCGTCTACCGCGGCGAGCGAGACGACCGGCTGCCGATGCCCATCGCCGAGGTGGCCCGCGACATGGGCATGGCCGTGTACCTGGCCGACCGCATCGCCGACACCCTGGCCGCCGGCGGGCTGCTCGCCCAGTCCGGTTCGAGCCACTGGGAGCACCTGTCCGTGGCGCGACCACCCGACGAGATCACCGTCGCAGACGTGGCCGCGGCGCTGGCCCACCACACCCTCGGCGTCCCCGACGCCAGCGAGGCCCACGGCCCCGCCGAGAAGGCCCTGCACGCCCTGCTCGTCGGATCGAGGGAGGACCTGACCGACCGCCTCGGTCGCGTGACGATCGCCGATCTGATCGGGGAAGAGGTCGAAGGTTGAAGGTTGAAGGTTGAAGGTTGAAGGAGGAAGGTATGCCGTTTCTGAAGATCTCGTTCGCGTATCCCCAGGACTCCGAGGCCGTGCGGGAGCGGCTGCTGCACGAGGGCACCCGCGCGCTGGTGGAGGAGATGGGCAAACCCGAGCGCTTCGTCGTGGTGCTGTGCGAGCGCGAACAGATGGCGTTCGGCGACTCGACGGATCCCTGCGCCTACCTGGAGCTGCGCAGCATCGGCGGCCTGGACGAGGAGGTGAACGCGGCGGTGGCCGGGCGCCTGTGCGCGATGATGCGCGAGGTGGCCGAGGTCCCCGAGGACCGCGTGTTCATCAACTTCATCGACATGCTGCGGTCCCACTGGGGCTGGAACGGGGGCACGTTCGCCCGCCCGCGGGGGCTGTGACCCGCACTCCCGTCCCGCGATGAACTTCATGGAGAAGGCCGCACTCGTCCCTGGCTCCCCCACGTCAACCGCTTGTAAGATACGCGCAGGTCGATAGATCGCGCGCGAGGGAACCATCATGACGAGAACGAAGACCGCCTGGGCCCTGTGGATGACCGCCGTGCTGTTGCTGGGCCCGGCCTGCAACGAGCAGGAGCTGGCGCCGCTGACGCCGGACATCTACGTGGCCCCCATGGAGATCGACTTCGGCACGGTCACCATCGGGGTGCCGTCGGAGCAAACGCTGCAGATCCAGAACGTGGGCGGCGGCACGCTCACGGTGGACTCGGTGCTGCTGCGCGACGGCACGGGTCCGTTCACCGTGGAGGCCTTCTCGGACACCCTGGCGCCCGACCACGTCGTGGAGCTGGTGGTGAGCCTGGATCCCACCGAACTCGGCGCGGCCGAGGACGTCATCGAGATCCTCAGCGACGACCCGGACGAGGACCTCGTCGAGGTGCCCGTGCGGGTGCTCGACGTGGTGGAGGGCCCGGTGCCCGCCATCGCCTGGTCCCCCTCCTCCCTGGCCTGGGGCGCGGTGCCCAGCGGCGGCGAGGTCACCATGTTGGTGACCATCACCAGCGTGGGCACGGGCGACCTCGAGGTCTCGGACGTCTCCCTGGACGCCGGCTCCTCCCCCGAGTTCACCCTGCTGAGCCACCCCGCGCCGATCACCATGCCGCCGAGCACCTCGGACGTCATCGAGGTGATGTACGCCCCCGAGGACGAGATCGCCGACACGGGCACGCTGCTGATCGCGTGCAACGATCCCGACATCCCGCTGGTGGAGATCCCTCTGACCGGCGAGCTGCTGCCTGCGCCGGACATCGAGCTGGTCCCCACGCAGCTGGCCTTCGGCCAGGTGGAGATCGGCCAGAGCGTGACCATGGACGCGGAGATCTGGAGCCTGGGCGACGCCACG
This sequence comes from uncultured Rickettsiales bacterium, assembly GCA_964558555.1. Classification (GTDB taxonomy): domain Bacteria; phylum Myxococcota_A; class UBA796; order UBA9615; family CAYRNR01; genus CAYRNR01. The sequence continues at coordinate 20,671 of CAZLEO010000112.1, forward strand.
CTCGAGCTGGGATCGCTGCTGCTGGACGCCGGTCCGGAGTTCACCATGGACACGGACCCGTCGGGGGAGGTCCTGCTCACCGGCGAGTACACCACCGTCACCGTCACGTACACGCCCGTCGATACCACCCCCGACACGGGCCAGATCGAGATCCCGAGCAACGACCCCGACGAGAACCCGGCCTACCTGCTCCTGTCGGGCCAGCACACCCCCATACCCGACATCGAGGTGACCCCCCTGACCGTGGACTTCGGGCTGGTGGACGTGGGCGTGCCGACCACGGACACGGTCACCGTGACCAACGTGGGGACCGGCGACCTGACCGTGGACACGCCCATCCTCACCGGCAGCACCGACTTCTCCATGAACGCGGCGCAGTTCCCCACCGTGATCGCGCCGGGGGCGTCGGAGCTGATCATGGTCACCTACACGCCCACGGACTTCCTGGCGGACACGGGCGAGATCGCCATCGACTGCGACGATCCGGACGAGCCCACGGTCACCGTGGAGCTGCTGGGTGAGCCCATGCCGGCGCCCGACATCCAGCTGGACCCCACGTCGTTGACCTACGGCCAGGTGGCGGTGGGCTCGAGCCTGACGATGTCGTCGACCATCACCAACGTGGGCACCGCCGATCTGGAGCTGGGCACCCTGACGGTGATCGGCACGACGGAGTTCACCATCACCGTGGATCCGTCGGGCAGCGTCCTGGCGCCCAACAACGCCACCGAGGTGTACGTCGAGTACGCGCCGGTGGACACCGGCTCTGACTCGGCCCAGGTCGAGATCCCCAGCAACGATCCCGACGAGAACCCCATCTACCTGGACCTCAACGGCGCCGAGCTGCCGCTGCCGGACATCGACGTGGATCCGCTGGTGGTGGACTTCGGCGACGTGGACGTCAACACCAGCTCCACCCTGTCGGTGGACGTGTCCAACCTCGGCAGCGCCACGCTCAACGTCACCGCGGTGACCCTGGCCGGCACCTCCGAGTTCACCCACGCCTCCGGCGCCCTGCCCGGCGCCCTGGGCGTCGGCGCCACCACCGTGGTCTACGTGACCTACGCGCCGGTGGACGACGTGGCGGACAGCGGCACGCTGACCTTCGACAGCGACGACCCGGACGAGCCCAGCGTCGTGGTGACGCTGCTGGGCGGTCCCACGCCGGTGCCCGACATCGACGTGGATCCGTGGACCGTGGACTTCGGCACGATCAAGGTCAACGAGAGCGACACCGCCTGGGTGACCATCTACAACCACGGTGACGCCGACCTGGATCTGTACAGCTGCACGCGCTCCGGGGACCCGAACTTCAGCATCCTGACCAACCCCGCCGGCACCCTGGTGGCCCCTGGTGGCAGCACCCAGATGGAGATCGGCTTCTACCCCACGGCCAACCTCAGCTACGGCGGCCTGATCGACATCGCGTCGAACGACCCCTTCGACCCGGTGGTGACCGTGGACCTGATGGGGGACGCCGACTCGCCGCTGATCGAGATCGACCCGGATCTGTGGGACTTCGGCAACGTGTACTTCGGCTGCGACGACTACGTGGATGTGGCCATCCGCTCCGTGGGCGCCGTACCCCTGTCGCTCAACGGCTACTCGTGGAGCACCACGCCCGGCCAGTCCATGCTCGCCGACACCGGCGACCTCGACGACTACATCAACAACGGCTGGGACCTGGATCCCGGCGACGAGATCATCGTCTCCATCGACTTCATCCCCGCCGACCTCAGCTCGTTCACCGGGCTGCTGACCATCAACAACGACTCGGCCAACTGGCCCATCGCCACCGCCACCCAGGCGGGGGACGGTGTGGCCGGTGGCGTGTACCAGGACAACTGGGTCCAGGTGGGCAACAACGAATCGGACGTGCTGTGGGTCGTGGACAACTCGTGCTCCATGGGCGACGAGCAGGGCTACCTCGCCGACGACTTCGGGTACTTCTACTCCGTGGTCAACGGCGCGGGCGTGGACTACCGCATCGCCACGGTGACCACCGACGACGAGGCCTTCCAGGGCAGCACCAAGGTCATCGACCCGTGGACCGCCAACGGCGCGGCGGTGTTCTCCAACAACTGCACCGTCGGCACCACCGGCTCCGGCACCGAGCGGGGGCTGCAGTACGGCTACGAGGCGCTGGTGGACGCCATCAACGGCGTGTCGCCCAACCTGGGCTTCTGGCGCCAGGACGCGGGCCTGCGGGTCGTGTACGTGTCCGACGAGCCCGACCAGAGCGGCGACTGGGGCACGTACCTGAGCTACTACCAGAACCTCAAGGCCGACCCCAGCAACGTCGTGATGAGTGCCATCTGCGGCACCAACGGATACGTCGCCCAGTCGTGCTCCGGCCCGGGCGGCAGCGCCACGCCGGGCACGGGCTACGTGGACGTGGCCAACTCCACCGGCGGCGTGCTCGGCAGCATCTGTGACGCCGACTGGTCCACGGTGCTGACCAGCCTGGCCTGGATCACCGTCAACCTGGCCGACACCTTCGTGCTGACCTACGTGCCCATCACCAACACCATCGAGGTGTACGTCAACGGCACGCTGCAGACCACGGGCTGGTCGTGGGACGCGAACCAGAACGCGGTGGTGTTCTCGCCGTCGTACGTGCCCCAGGACGGCGACGTGATCCAGATCCTGTACGACTACTACGGGAATTGCTGATACACCCTCACGCCCCTGCGCGCGCGTTTCGGATTGACACGAACCGCACCGATCCAGTAGTCATTCCCAGCCCTTCGGCGTCCACCGCCGGGATCGAGGAATCATGCGAACCATCTCAGTGAACGATCTCGAACAGTCCCCCGAACTCTACCGCGAGCTCGCCGACGTGCTCCATCACGGTGGCCTCGTCTGCTTCCCCACCGGTCGCCAGTATGGCGTCGCCGCGTCGCTGATGTCCGAGGACGCGGTCATCCGCCTGGTGCAGACCAAGCGGCGGGCCAAGCGCGCCCCCTCGCTGGTGTTCATCCCGGACCGCGACGCGCTGCCCACGGTGGTGGAGGAGATCACGCCGGCGGCCCAGTCACTCATCGACGAGTTCTGGCCCGGCCCGCTGACGATCCTGTTCCGCCCCTCGGACGAGCTGCCCCGCAAGGTCACCAAGACCGTGGCGGCCAAGAAGAAGGACAAGATGGGCGTGCGGATCACCCACGAGAGCGTCGCCGGGCAGCTGGTCCAGGCCTTTGGCGGGCCGGTGCTGGTGTCCAGCGCCAACATCTCGCGCAAGGCGGGATCGTCGTCCAAGGCCCAGGTCCGCAAGAACTTCGGTCGCACCATCGACATCATGATCGACGCCGGTGACGTGCCCGTAGCCGAGCCGTCCACCGTGGTGGACCCCGACAGCGGGCGCGGTATCGTCCGCGACGGTGCCGTCCCGTCCCAGCGCGTCCTCGACCTCCTCGGCTCGAGCGAGGCCTGACGTTGCTGCCGCAGATCGCCCGCGCCGTATCCTCCATGAAGGCCGGCCTCGAGCCGGCGACCCTGCACGCCACGGCCGTGGACTACGGCGCCAAGATCGAGGTCACCGGCCCCGACGGCGCGGTGGCCAAGGGGGTGCTGTACTTCTCCAGGCGCAAGGACCGCTTCACGCTGACGCTGGACGACAGCGGCGATCCCGGCCTGGCCGCGCGCGTGCGCACCGCCGCCGTCAAGGCCTGCGGACCCCGCCTCAAGGGCGCGGAACCGAAACAGGAGCAGATCCCCCGCGCCGGCGCCCCCCTCAGCGGCGTGCCCGAGGTGGACGAGCACCTCGCGTCGGTGCTGCCCAACCTCCACGCGGTCGGCATCTTCCCCGACGACATGCAGCCCATCCCCTACGGGCTCAAGCTCGTCTTCGGCGAGGGCAAGCACCGCAGCGTGATCAACCTGTACCACTCCAGGAAGAAGGGGCTGAGCATCGTCGCGGGCAAGGGCAAGGGCCAGGCCGGCGCCGAGGACATCGTACGCATGCTCCGCGGGGATCCCGTGCTCCCCGCCGACGAGGCCGCTCTGGACACCTGGATCGGCACCGACGAGGCGGGCAAGGGTGACTACTTCGGCCCCCTGTCCACCGCCGCGGTGCTGCTCGACCGCGACTCGGCCGACCAGGTCGTGGCGATGGGTGCCACGGACTCCAAGCAGCTCGACGACCGGCGGCTGATGGGCCTGGCCGTTCAGCTGCGCAAGCTGCTGGGGCGCAAGCGGTCCGTGGTGGCCATCAACCCGACGCGGTACAACGAGCTCTACGCCGATCTGCGTCGCAACAACCGCAAGCTCAACGACCTGGTCGCCTGGACCCACGGCCGCGCCGTGGGCGATCTCGTCGATCGTGACCTGACCTTCGACGCCGTGGTGGTCGACCGCTTCGCCTCCATCGCACTGATTCGCCGCCACATGCCCGGCGGCGTGCGGGTCATCGCCCGACCCAAGGCCGAGGACAATCCGGCGGTGGCCGCTGCGTCCATCCTGGCCAGGGCGCGCTACCTCGAGCGGCTCGCACAGCTCTCCGAGGAGTTCGGCGTGGGGTTGCGGCCCGGCGCCGGGCAGCCCGTGATCGAGATCGGCAGGGAGCTCGTGCGCAAGCACGGCGAGGAGATCCTCTGGCGGGCGGGCAAGCACCACTTCCGCACCACCGAGACGATCCTGGCGGGGTGAGCCTCGCGCGTGAATAATTGACCCGTTCGACGGTCAGAACCATGCTAGAGATCTCGTAGCCGTGTTGATGAGCCGTTTGCCGAGGTGACCCGATGAGCCCCTACCCCATCGATGACAAGCTCAAGCGTCTGGGGATCGCGCTGCTGATATGCGTGCCGTTGATCCCCTCGTGCATCTACCTCGAGGAGGTGCTCCGCGACGGCTTCGGCGATTGCGAGCCCTACGAGGCGGATTGGGAGGCAGCCCTGCACCAGGGCGGGGCGCTGCTGCCGACGGTCCCGGACACGGCGCAGGACTACGCCATGGCGATGTTGCTCAACACCAACGCGGTCAACGAGCTCTTCCGCCGCCTCGACGAGAACGAGTTCCCCGTGCTCAGCGAGTCCGTGGACATCCTCGGCCTCACCGTCACGCTGTCCGTCCAGCCCGACATCCCGCTGCTCGGCATCGGCGGCAACGCCAGCTGCCCCGAGTGTTTCTCCGCCGAGTTCGAGTTCTTCAACCAGGTGGACATCGAAGGCTGGGTCGTACCGGGCGGCTCCGGCGTCATCGGCGTACAGATGCCCGTCAGCCTCATCCCCATCGACGACCACCAGACCCAGTTCGTCGCCCAGTTCCAGTCCCTGGCCGTCACCGACCTCTCCGTCGACTTCGGCGACGACTCCGTCAACACCTTCTACGGTTACTACCTCGAGCCCGTCGTCACCACCTTGCTCACCGAGTACATCCAGTGGCGCCTCGAGGACCAGCCCATCGCCACCTTCGACTCCTGGGCCATCGGCCAGGGTGACGTCCTCCTCGCCCCCCGCGGCCCCTACATCTTCCCCGAGTTCGACACCCTGATCCTGGCCATGCAGACCAACCTGGACATGGACATCGCCACCCCCATCGAGGAGCAGCTCTCCCTGCCCAGCGACGCCGACGTCGGCCTCGTCTTCCGCCCCGAACTCATCGTCGCCATGGCCAAGCGGATGAACTACGAGAACGTCATCCCCCAGGGTTACGACGAGGACGGCAACGAACAGGAAGGCGGCCCGCTGCGCCTCACCATCGAGTCCATGACGTCGGACGATCTGGGATTGTTGCGTACAGAATCCAAGCTCTGGTTCGTCGAGGACATCTGCGGCACCGCCACCATGGCCGCGTCCATGGACATGACCGTCTCTACCTCCGAGTTCACCTTCGGTGTGACCGACTTCGAGATCTCCGAAGGGGAAGGCATCGGCCTCGTCCTGTCCGAGAACGACTGGCTCATCTCCGGCATGATGAACGCCCTGCTCGACACCATGCGCATCACCGTCAACTACGACCAGGTCTTCGGCGGTGAGGCGGCCTCCCAGCCCGGAATGGCCCCTGTCACATTCGCCATCAACGGACGGGGTGTGCAGCTGTACTTCAATTTCTTGCCTGGTTTCTAGCAGGCCGCAGGCCTACCCCCCTACCCCACACCCACACCGTACCCGAGAACTGGATACGTGAATGCGTCAATCGGTGCCTGATGGTGACCGCCGCAGCGGCCTTCTTGTTTGCAGCAGTAGCCGGCTGTAGCCCGGACAAGACGTGCATGGATGCGTGGCACACGGTAGTGTGCGACTGTATGCAGGAGGAGGACGCCTGCGGCAACGACCCACAGGGTTCAGATTGCGACGAAGCGTTCGAGGAATGTGCGTTCTGGTACGACCGATACGATTACAACCCGCCGCATTCCTGCGAATCCTGAACAACCACCTCAGACGGCGCGCGAGCTGGTTACTCGATTTCTGATGAACGTCCCCTTTTCCTCTTTTCTTGTGGTCCTCAGGCCCTGATGTTCGGCAGGTCTTCGGGCAGACCGAGTCTCCTGGACAGCACGCTCTTGTAGTACTTCGCCCTATCCAGGTCGCGGCTGAAGCCAACCAGCCGTCTCGGTTTCCGCGCGCCGTCGAGCGAGGCGACCAGGCTGTAGGACTGGGAGTTCTTGTTGACGTGGACCTTCATCTGCAGCCCGACGAACTGGTCCGTGGGTAGTCGTTTCGTCGACGAGAGGGGCATGGGGCCACGGGCGATGACCATCTCACTTTCGCTGACCCAGACCGTGGTGACGTTGATGACCTTCGACACCCCGACATACACCCCGATCGCGGTGATTGCCGTGACCACGGCGAACTGCGTGATGGACACGCCTGATTGGGCGAACGAGTAGATCAGGATGGTGAAGAAGAACTGGGCTGACAGGACGAGAAAGACGATGCCGGTGCGGAACGTCTCCTTGTGGCGCAGGATCAGTGATCCGTCTTGCTGCTCCAGGGTGACGCCGTCAGGGGGCAAGGGGTAGGCGCCAGGAACGTCCACTCCTTCGGCCTTCATCTCGTTGGATGGGTTCATGGGTGCAACTCCTCGCCGCCGGGTTCCGGCCAAACGCGGTATGACAGTTCTCAG
>CAZLEO010000113.1:0-22581 GCA_964558555.1 uncultured Rickettsiales bacterium
AAGGAACGGCAAGTGGCGCGTGCGCTGGCGAGACCCCGATGGCCGATCCCGGTCCCGGCAGTGCCCAACCCGCAGGGCGGCCCTCGACCTCAAGGCGCAGGTCGAGGCGAGCTTCTCCCTCGGAGTCCGATGGCAGCCTCGTGACGTTCGTGAGGAGCCGGATCTCCGAAGCCTGCTGAAGGACTACGCGGGCGAGTGCGCTCGGGTGCTGCGGCCCAACACCGCTGTCCGCTACGCCCGCGCCCTCGACCTCTTCATCCGATATCTCGAACAGGTCCACGGCAGCGGCGCTCCGTTGCCACCGTCCCTGCTCACCCGGAGCTTGCTGGCCGAGTGGCACACCACGCTGAAGCACGACGGCCTGCACGGCCGTCCGCGACAGGACGCCACGCGCCGCAAGCTGGTGGAGGTGGTGCAGCTCGCCTGGGCCTGGCTGTACGACAACGACGAGTCGGACGCCGCGATCCCGCCGCCGCGCAAGATCCGCATGGTCCGCGAGCCCGCGGCGCCGACGGTGGCGCCGACCTGGGCCGAGATGGACGCTTGCATCGCTGAGCTGCGGAGATGGCAGCGCGATCTGGCCGTGCTGCTGCGGTTCACCGGGCTGCGGGTGCAGCAGGCCATGTCCCTGACCTGGGACGACGTCGACCTGCGCGCCCGATGCATGAGGGTGCGGGGGGAGCTGGGTAAGAGCCCGCAGGAGCGAAGGGGGAGGGTAGTGCCGGTCTCCGGTCACCTGGTGGACGAGCTGGGCGATTGGCCCGTCGGCGACGAGCCTTGGCTGGTACTGTCCAAGCGGCAGCGTGGCAACGACAGGGAGCGAATGGCTCGCGCGCGGGACTTCCGCCGGGCCTGGGAAAGAGCCGGCGTCCGTGAGGACGTTTGGCGCGGCCGGCCCCATCACAGCTTCCGCAAGGGCTTCGTGTCGGAGCTACGCCGGTCGGGCGCCGATGCGGACGCGGTCGAATTCCTGGTCGGGCACTCGCTGGGTCTGCGCGGGATCTACACCGATCCCTCGGCCCTGCCTCTGCGAGCGACTGTCGACTTGATCCCTCCCGTGGCGAAGGACCTCGCCCGGGCCGAGCTCGAACGCGAAGATCAAACGCAGCCCCGCTTCGAAGGCCTCGATCCCAACGATCCCCGCCCCATCCGCGAGATCACCCTCGACGACTGCCGCCGCGACGACCGATCCCTGCGGTGTCCCACACGTGTCCCGCGCCGCCAGAGGCGACGCGGAAACGTAGTATTCATCGATACTTGGAGAAAAAATGGTGGAGGCGGCGGGAGTCGAACCCGCGTCCGAAATGGCCAATCCGAGACGTCTACGTGCGTAGCTTGCTGATTTGATTTCGCGAGGCCGTCTCCCAGCATCAGGATACGGAATCGCTAGCTTCTCCTGTTTTCTCACCTCTTCACCGGAGGAGCCGGATGAAGAGGCCAGCCTGTTGAAAACACGCCCCACACCCTCCCTACAGGCCCAGGAGGGGCAGAACGTCACCGCTGTTTACGCGGCGAGTGCCATCTGAGAGTTGGCAATTGTGGTTTCCAGCCTTTATACGGGGTGACCGGGACCCCCGGCGCGCAATCTCGAACTCAATCCATCCCGTCGAAACCGTTTCGCCCCCATGTCAAAGATCGTCGGCCCGATGGGCCAGAGCTGTACTCAATGTAGTCACGTGTGCGGCGGAGTCAAAGGGAACTCAAGCGCCGAGCACGGATCTGAGGCTCTTCTTGCCGGACATGGTGGTCTCGAGGTGGGGCGGGACCATGGGGCGCGACTCCCGCCGCAGCAGCTCCAGCATCTGCTCGAAGGCGCCTCGGTCGGGCACGACTCGGCGGGCGTCCCTGATGGAGATGTGGCCGGCGAGGTGAGCCACGGCCGCGGAGCGTTCGAACGTGACCATGCCCTCGGCCTGGCCGGTGGGGAGCACCTGCTTGATCTGGTGCAGCTTGTCCTCGCGGATGAGCGTGGACACGGCGTGGTTGACGCGCAGCAACTCCACGACGGGCGCCAGCCCCGCGCCGTCCGAGCGGGGCAGCAGGCGCTGGTTGACCACGGCGCGCAGGCTCTCGGCGATCTGCGCGCGGGCCAGGGGCCGCTCGAGCTCGTTGAAGGCGTGCTGCAGCCGGGTGATGGCCGTGGCCGTGGTGCTGACGTGCAGCGTGCCGAAGACGAGGTGGCCGGTCTCGGCCGCGGCCAGGGCCATGGTGATGGTCTCGCGGTCGCGCAGCTCACCGACGAGGATGACGTCCGGATCCTCGCGCAGGGCGTCGGCGAGGCCCCGGGCAAAGGAGGGGGCGTGCTCGCCGATCTCGCGCTGGTGGATCAGGCTGCGGTTGCTGGCGTGCAGGTACTCGATGGGATCCTCGAGGGTGATGACGTGCCGCGCGCTGCTGTCGTTGAGCATGCGCAGCAGCGCTGCCTGGGTGGTGGACTTGCCAGACCCGGTCGGGCCGCAGAACAGCACCAGACCGGACTGGCAGTCCACCAGATCGGAGAGCTTCTGGGGTAGGTGGAGCTCGTCGAGGGTCCCCACCTGCTCGGGGATGTGCCGCGCCGAGAGTGCCGGCCCCTGGCTGTGGCGGTAGCAGCTGATGCGGAAGCGGCCCAGCCCGTCCACGGTGTGGCCGAGATCGACGCTGTGACTGGCCTCGTACTCGGCGCGGCGGGCGCCGCTGAGCAGGTGGTGGATCATGGCCTCCACCTGGCGCTCGTCGGCCGCCGGCATCGCGCCGCTGACGAGCTCGCGGTCCACGCGGAGCGTGGCCGGGAAGCCGGGGGACAGGTGCAGATCCGTGGCTCGGCTGGCGACCATCCAGCGGAGGTATCGGTCGAGCATGGCGCCCGGTGTGCGGCCGGGTTCGCTGGTCTGCATCCAGGGCTTGCCCAGCGTGGGCGTCTCGTCGTCCGGGACGACGTTGAGCTCCCATGGAGGCTCGGTGACGTCCTCGGAGCCGTGGATTCGTCGGTCCCGGGCCCTGTCCGCGGGATGCAGAGGCGTTCCTTCGAAGGACATGGTGGGTTTCCCCTCTCGAGCGCGCGTGTCTAGAGCACGTGGCGCCAGTTGGTGTAGGCGATCCTCAGACTGCCCTCGGCGGTCGGTTCGGGGCGGATGGGTCCGATGGACTCGAGGCTGCCGTCGGGCAGCACGACGCTGAGATAGATGCCCTCGTTGGCAAAGGACCAGCGGGACGGGATGCCCTCGATCTCCACGTAGGTGGAGTCGGTGACGGTGAACGCGTTGGGACCCCAGTCGCGGCCCTCGACGAATCCGCCGAGGCACTCGTCGAGGGTCATGGCGTAGACCCGGGCGTGCCCGACTCCGCAGGCCGGCCCCTCATCCGCGTTGTCTGCCACGTAGGTGGTGAACATGATCCGCCCACCGTAGGTCAGCGGCGGGCCCACGAGCTTCTCGCCCGGGTCCAGCTGCAGGGGGTCGTAGGCGGGGCCGCAGGTCGAGATGGTCGAGGCGTTGCACGACCACTCGTCGCCGGGGTACTCGCCGTCGGTGACGCTGTAGAAGTAGCCGCTGGCGTAGGGCTCGGCCACGTTGCCCGGCCAGCCCGTACCCCACGAGACGCGGACTCGTCCCTGGTTGTCCCGGGACACCGTGGGCCGGTAGTACACCGCCTGATCGTCGGAGAACGCCGTGTCGAGCTCCCGCAGGGACGGGGCCACGGCCGGCGCGTGGAACACGCACGTGGACGCCTCGTCACCCGAGACGCTCTCCACGGTCTGCGTGGACACGTCGCCGCCGCGGAGCAGGACCTTGTACAGGTACCCGTGCCGATCGCCCATGTACAGGGCGTCCACGGTGCCGTCCTCGTCGTAGTCCACCGCGGCGGGGGTGCCGAAGAGGCCGTTGGCCGGATCCGAAGGGTGGTAGCGGGGATCCCGGTTGCCTCGGATGTAAGGGGACAGGTCGCTGTCGAGCCGGTAGCCCACCTGACTGAACGCGGAGTTCGCCGGATTCAGCATGTCCGTCATGTACCAGCGCGCGCCGGTACCCCCGTGGTTGCCGCGTCGCTGGGAAGGGGAGGGCCAGCGGGGGCGCGCCGGCGTGTTGTTGTCCACGTCGGCGGTGCCGCCGGTCCAGATGACGACGGGGACGTCGGAGCGGCTCTCGGCGTGGTAGACGGTGGCCAGCACCGGGGTGCCGGTGGACAGTCCCTTGCGCCAGCCGTCCTGGTCGCCGATCCACTCCCACAGGAAGCGGGGCTGCCGTGGGTGGGTCACGTCCAGGGCGAAGTGGTGGCGGGAGCCCATCCCCATCGAGGCCACCAGCACGCGGTGGTACTCGCACCCGTCCGCGTCCACGACACCATCGGCATCGGCGGACGCGCAAACGCCGTCGAGCAGGTTGGGGACGCCGTCCATCCACACGTCCCTGAGGTTGACCGAGCCGTCGTTGAGGTAGGACTCGCCGTCGCGCATCAGGTTCAGGGCGTTGTGGATCTCGTCGTGGTACTCGGCCTCGCGGTCGAGCAGGTGCCGCGGGATGTACGACCACAGCTCCCAGCCGCCCAGGGGATCGACGGTGTAGTCCTCCCAGCCGTCGCCCGTGTCGTCCAGATAGGGCACCTTGAAGGCGTGGAGGAAGCCGTCGTTCGAGGTGACGTAGATCACCGAGTCGTGCCGGGCCAGCCGCTGCTGGAACTCCACCATGGGACCGTCGTTGGTGAACACCTTGGAGTGGGCGTCCGAGAACGCGGGCACGCTGAGGAACATGCCGCCCACGCGCCAGCTGCCGCGCTGACGTCGCGTCGAGCCTTCGCTGCCGGCGAACTCGGCCGCGGGGACGCCGCGGAGGAAGTCGATGGCCAGCTGGGCGTCGGACTCGTTCACGGCGCAGTCGTGGTTCAGATCGTGTTCGGGGTAGTCCGGGCAGTCGTAGGAGCCCGGTACGGCCCGGTCGTAGTCCTCGAGCATCAGCTCGCCGATCTCGTCGACGCGCGTCGAGTCGAAGGGGATCAGCGTGCGTGGCTGGTGGACACCGACCTGTACGTCGTTGGTGTAGACGGTGCGCTCGTATCGGCTCTGGGATGTGCTGGAGTACTCGTAGGAGTTGACGGCCCCGGACTCGGCGCGGCGCTGCGACAGCAGGTCGGCGGCGTCCCAGAGGGGCTCGCCGACGATCTCGCCGTAGCGCGGGTCGCTCGGCTGGTTGACCAGCTGGAAGGCCTCGACGTGACCCCGGTACAGGGGCGAACCGCGCTCGCCGTCGAGCTCACCTGGGATCTCGGTCCAGGTGCGGAACATGCGGTGTCCCACGACCGTGGTCGTGGCCGTGGACACGTTGAGCACCGACTGCAGGGCGTCGGTCATCGCCAGGGAGATTCCCAGGGAGACGTCCGCAGGCTGGTCGGCGCGGGTGTACAGACCGCCGCTCACCTCGGCCGCGGAGATGAACAGATCCTCGGTCTGGCCGGTGCCCTGGGTGTTGGCGTCCAGCAGGATGGTGTGGGTCCGGACGGTCTGGCTGCCGAGGTGGCGCGAGTTGAGATCCTCGTTCGCCGCGCGGTAGGCCACGTCGTCCAGCAGGGTGACCCCGGACTCGATCCGGAGGTCGCAGGTGTCGGCGTCCTCGCAGGTGCCGTTGGCGGTCACGTCGCCGTCGAATCGCTCGTCGTTGGCGAGGCTGCCGCCGACGCGCTCCCCCGTGCAACGGCCGCAGCGGTTGCCGCACCGATCCACCCCCTGCGCGTCGCTGATGATGACCACCTCGACGTTGCTGCACGACTCGGTGAACGGCATCCTGCGCCAGTTCATCCAGCCCGTACCGCCGCCGCTGAGGGAGAGGTAGTCGTCCACCACGCCGTCGTAGGCGCTGGCGATGGAACCCGACCGGGTGAAGTGGATGGGGGCTGCGTCGAGCGTGCGGGCCAGGTGGAGGTCGGAGTGGTCGAAGGCGGAGATGCGGCTCCAGCCGGTGGACGAGCCGTCGGTCCCCACCACGGCGAACTCGATGCCCGCGGGGGAAGAGTTGACCGCCGCCACGATGGCGTCCTTGACCACGTCCCAGCGCGTGGGCTGCTGAGGGTTGCCGGCCCAGTGCTCTTGCATGGTCGTGTTCAGGTCCACCACGAACAGGAACGCCGGCATCTCGGCGGACTGGGGGAGGAGCTCGGGGGCCTGTTCGGCCGAAGCCCGCCCCACGAATGCGAGCACCAGCGTCAGGGACACGGCGCCCAGCGCGACTGGCTCAAAGCTGGATGGTTTCGATCTCATCACAGCACCTCGGAATAGTTGAAGCGATGATTGTTAGCTGTAACTAACTCTAGCCAGTGAACTGGTGATCGACAATGGATTTGTGGAGAATCTGCGGTTTTTCGGGGTTTTGGATACGGCCCGGGCCCCTCGCCGGCCGCGCGCGTAGAATGGCCGCTGGGAGGATGCGTGGAGACGCTCAGCTGGACCGTACTCGTCGTCGTCATCGCTGGCGTGGGGATCGCCGGTCTGCTGTCGGGGTGTGCCCACCTCATCCCGACGGGCAAGGTGGTGGACGAGGAGAGATTCCTCGGTCCTGCCGAGGCGCCGGTCGAGGCGTCCAGGGAGCCTCGCGTGCCGTTCCCGGTGCTGCCGTTCTCCGTGTGGGGACTGCACTTCGACGAGGAGCTGGTCCTCGAGCTGGTCGACCACCCCACCTGGCGGATGCTCGAGGTGGTGCGGGTCGAGGTCGGCGGTGAGGAGGTGTGGTTCTCCCTGGACTCCCACCGCTGCGGCCGGCAGTGGGTGGCCGTGGACGATCGCAGCGAGCCGATCGCGGCGGGTTTCCCGGCCCCGTCCTACCGGTCGGACCTGAAGGCCCAGCGCTTCCGCGATGCCGGCTGGACCCGGTACACGGCCGGCTGGACGATGCGCGCGGGCGAGAGGATAGAGATAGAAGCGCGTGCGCGCAGGCCCCTGTGGCGCACCACCCTGCGCAACGGCAACACCATGAACCACTCCCAGGAGACGGCGCTGGCGTTGATCGACCTCGAGCGGCTCCGGCCGGCGCTGGCGACCGTGACCATCGACGGGGTCGAGCAGAAGACGTCGGTGCTCTCGCGGGGGCTGCTGGTGCAGGCCGCGGCCGGGCTGATGGAACAGCGACGGGTGATCGGCGCCGCCGGCGAGGGCGCCGTCGCCCGCGAAGAGCAAGGGGACGAGGTGGTCTACGAGCGCACGGACGTTCCGGGCGGCTTCGACCTCGTGGCGCGGCGGCCCACGTCCACGGAGACCTGGCGGTTCGTCGAACATGGCGGCGGCCAGCACGCGCAGCAGGTGCGGATCGAGCAGGAGGGGCGCGAGGTGTTCAGGCTGCGGTTCAACCCGCCCCTCGCGGACGTGCGTTCGATACCGGACACCGAGCGGATCTCCCGCGTCGTCGCGTCGGTCAACGGCCGGCCGGGGTACATGTCCGGCGAGGTCCACATCGGACCCGGCGGCGACGCTGGAGACGTCGTCATCCGCGTGCTGCCCCGCGCGCCCCGCTGGGCCAGGGCGCGGCCGGCGCGCTCCGTGGTGAGCTTCGGGGACGATTCGACCGTGTCCGTGGACACCGCGGTGGAGCCCGCCAATCCCTGGTCTTTCGGGGATGTCGAGTGTCCCGGATAGTCTACTAAATCACTGGATTAACTATACAAAAGAAGCCAGACAAGAACCTTGTCCCGGCCCGACGGGATGTGGTACTCCGCCTCCCAGTCCCGGGGAGGACTGCCCAACCACTCACCAAAGGATGAGGAAATGAACCGGAACTCGCTGTACTGGCTGATCGCGATGATCGCGGGCCTGGGCCTGCTGGTCCTGGGTTGCGAGGGCGGCTCGGACGACGACGACGCGGCGGACGACGACGACGCCGCGGACGACGACGTCGCGGACGACGACGACGCCGGCGACGACGACTCGGCGGGCGACGACGACGACACCTCGATGCCGCCGGAGGACTGCTACCAGGTGGCGCTGCCCAACGATGGCATCGACACCTACACCATCTCTGCCGGCGACAGCCACGTGCGGTACAGCTACGCCATGGACGCGGGCGTGACCCACATCAAGGCCACCGTGGTCTGGGACGCGGGCCGGACCGAGTGGGACATGGAGCTCGCCATCGGCACGGGCGTGTGCCCGGACAACGGCACCGAGTGGGCCGCCGAGCACGGGACCGAGGGCGTGGTCGTCACGCACGTGTACGCCGAGGACCTTGGCTTCAAGTCGTTCACCAACGGTACGAACATGTTCGCCCACGTCGGCGCGCTCAACGAGGGCGATCATGAGATGGGCGACTCCGTGGACTTCGACGTGGACGTCGAGTACTGCTCACCCGCCGAGTAGCCCCGCCGCTCCCCCACCTTTTTTCCCGCCCCATTGAATAAGGCCGTGCGCCGGATCGTTTGTACACCTGTGCCCGGGCGGGACCGCGTCGCTGGTGTGCCGCGTGTTTCCCTTCCGGGTCCTGTGCCGTGCCGATAGAATGGCCGCGGGTACAAGGAGGTCTGCCGTGATTCGAAACTACGCCATCATCGGACTCGCCGCGATCCTGGGAGCTTTCCTGGTGACGCCGGCCGTGGCTGCCCCCATGCCCGGCGAGGGCGGGGGAGGCGAGGGGGGCCCGGCTGCGGCCCGTGTCAGCTACCTGGACGGGACCGTGTACTGCTGGGGGCCCTTCGACGACGAGAAGCGCAACCTGATGATCAACGACCTGATCCGCGAGGGCGACGAGATCTACGCCGCCCCCGGGACGTTCGTCGAGGTGGAGTTCCCCGGCGCGACGTTCCTGCGTCTCGACGGCGGGAGCTCGGTGGTCGTGCGCGCCTACCACGACGATCTGCGCCTGGTGCCCTCGGCGGGGTCCTTCTACCTGTCCACCGGCGACTGGACCGAGGCACAGATGCAGTTCGGTCCGGACGGCGCCGAGGTGGCCAGCGCGTCGCTGGCCCGCGTGTCCGTCAACCCCGACGAGCACCGCAACCTGGCCGTGGTCTACGGCCTGGCGCGGGTGCTCAACCACGAGGCCACCATCGAGGTGGCGGACAACCAGCAGGTCAGCGCCCGCGACCACGCGTCGCCGTGGACCAGCGCCGAGTTCTACCCGAACGAGGAGGGGGCCTTCGACATCTGGAGCATGGAGCGTGAGGAGCACCTGCGCGGCCTGCCCCAGGATGACTCACCGTCGTATCCGCTGGTGGGCTACAACGATCTGCAGGAGCACGGCAACTGGGTCGCCGTGGACGGCGTGTGGTGCTGGCGACCTCGCTACGTGGACGTGGACTGGCGTCCGTACACCGTGGGCGAGTGGTCCTGGTATCCCGACTACGGCTGGGTCTGGGTCTCCGGCTACACCTGGGGGTACGTCACGTATCACCACGGACGCTGGAGCTATGATCCGTTCTACGGCTGGGTGTGGATGCCCGGCATGGTCTGGTCGCCCGCCTGGGTCTCCTGGGCGGTGTTCGACGGATACGTGGCCTGGGCACCCATCGGCTGGTGGGGCTGGCCCGTCGTCGCGGCAGCCCGCTGGCATTCGTACTGGCACCACAGCTGCTGGACGTTCGCCCACTACGACTACTTCTACCACGGCGGGTACCACCACCACGGCGCGTACCACTACCACCACTACCACCACCACCATCACTACTCGCACAACCACCACAACTCGCACCACCGGTCGTCGTCGAGCCATCACAGCTCGCATGGCAACCACGGCGGCGCGAGCGCGTCGAACTCGCGGGACGATGGCGTCGGCTCCTCCCACGGTCGGGGTGTGTCGGACTCCAACGACCGCGGGAGCCTCGGCCAGAACTTCGCCGGTGAGCGGGCAGCGGGCAGCAACTTCCGCACCTTCGAACAGGGGGACTTCGAGGCCATGGACCGCACCACGGTCAAGAACCCCAACCAGGAGATCCTGAGATCGGCGAGCATGGACGCGTCGGACCGCGCGGCGTTCGAGCGCGGCGGTGACGACCGGGTGGCCCTGCTGCAGCGTCAGCACGACTTCGACCGCGGCAGCCGCGGCGACGGTCGCGGCGCGAGCTCCGGTGGCCGTGGCAGCTCGAACAGCTTCTCTGGCGAGCACGGCCGGGGATCCGCGGCCGGCAACGCTGCGGTGGACCGCGGTCAGGGCGGCCAGGGCGGCGAGGGCCGCACGGTCTACCGCCCGGACGGCAGCGGATCGTTCACCCCCACGCGGCCTGCGGATCGCGCCCAGGGGTCGGACCAGCGCGGCGTGCAGCAGCGAGCCCGCGACTCGCTGAACTCCTCGAGCTACGGCCAGCGGCAGGTGTCGCCCACGCCGGATCGCCGCGACACCCCCGCGGTGCCCCAGTACAGCGGACGCAGCGACAGCCAGCGGCAGTTCACGCCGCCGCAGAGCAACACCGAGCGCTACTCGGGTGGCAGCTCGGGCCAGTACTCCCGCGGCTCCTCGCAGTCGGGCAACCGCCAGTCGGGCAGCCGGTCCTCCACGTCGTCGAACTCCTCGAATCGTTCGCGGCAGTCCGGCAGCACGACCCGGTCCGGGTCCCGCTCCTCCAGCGGCTCCAAGAAATCCTCCAGCGGCTCCAGCTCCCGCAGCTCCTCCAAGAAGAAGAAGAAGAAGTAGCCCTCCCACCTTTTCCGAGATCCGAACGACCGCGGAACGAGACCACACGGGCGCCCTTGCGCCCGCGCGTTGAATCCCCCAACATGGGATGTCGAGGGGTCGTTTTTTCCGGATGGACGCGATGGAGGAGCAGGCGCGCTTCGGGTGTACGGCTGTGGCTCTGGGGTTGCTGGACCTCGGGCGCTACGGCGAGGCCATGGCTCGCCTGGGAGCCGGGGAGGCCGAGACCCTGCGAGACCTGCTGATCGACCTCGGCTGGCTCGACGACGAGCAGGCGACGGCGGTGGATCGCGCCGTGCAGGACGGCGTCCCCGGCGACGCCCTGACCGCGGAGCGCTTCGAACCCATCGAGGAGATCGGGCGCGGTGCATTCGGCCGCATCCTGCGGGCGCGCGATCGCCGCATCGGTCGCACGGTGGCGATCAAGGTGCTGCACCCGCGCTACCAGCAGCGGCCGGACGTGATGGCGCGTTTCCTGGTCGAGGCCCAGCTCGCCGGTCAGCTGACCCACCCCAACATCGTCCCCGTGTTCGGCCTGGAGGCCGTGCCCGGCCTGGGCCTCGGGTACGCGATGAAGGAGGTGGCCGGGCTGAGCCTGCACGACATCCTGTCCATCGTGCGCAAGGGCGGGGACGACGCGCGCGAGCACCCCTTGCCGCGGCTCGTCGGGTACCTGCGGCAGGTCTGCCAGGCGGTGGCGTACGCGCACGCGCAGGGGGTCATCCACCGCGACATCAAGCCCCACAACGTCATGATCGGCTCGTTCGGCGAGGTGCTCCTGCTGGACTGGGGATCCGCCAAGGTGCTGGACGAGGAGGAGGTGTCCTCCGACTCGATCCTCGACGAGCAGGTGGTGGGGGCCAGCTCTTCGGTCTCCACCCAGGACGGCAAGGTGCGGGGCACGCCCGCGTACATGTCGCCCGAGCAGGCCCGCGCGGACGACGACGCCGTGGGGCCCCTGACGGACGTGTACTCCCTGGGCGCCGTGCTGTACGAGATCCTCTGCCTGCGCCCGCCGTTCTCCGGCGACGCGGTCCCCCTGGTCCTGGAGGAGGTCCAGCAGACCGTGCCGCTGAGCCCGGCTGCGCGGGCCTCTCGCAGGACCGTCCCGGCCGAGCTGGACGAGCTGGCCATGGCCTGCCTGAGCAAGGACCCGTCGGAGCGGCCGGCGTCGGCCCAGGCCCTGCTCAGGCGGCTCGACGAGTTCGTGGACGGCACGCGCCGCCGCCGGGAGGCCGAGTCGGCGCTCGCCGACGCCGAGACCGCCCTGGAACGGTTCGAGGAGCTGCGGGTGGACGCCGAGCGCGCCGAGCGGGACGCCGGCCACGCCATCCGCGGCGCCGCGCCATGGGCGCCGGTGGAGGACAAGCGGGAGGGATGGGGCCTGGAGCGGCGCGCGCGGGGCCTGCGCCGGGAGAGCGAGGGCGCGTTCAACCTCGCTCTGGCGTGCTACCAGCGAGCCCAGGGCGCGGATGCCAGCAACGTCGACGCCCGGGAAGGGCTGGCGGATCTGTACTGGCAGAAGTTCGAGGAGGCGGAAGCCCGGGGAGACGAGGAGGTCACCGAGTTCTTCCGCACGCAGGTGTTGCTCTGCGACACGGGGCGCTACCGCCAGCGGTTCAGCGGCATGGCCTCGATGTCCGTCCGCACGGAGCCGCACGGGGCCGAAGCGGTCCTGTTCCGGTGCGAGGAACAGGACCAGGTGCTCGTGCCGAGCCTGCCCCGCGTCCTGGGTACGACCCCGACCCAGCCGGTGCGCTTCGCCCAGGGGTCGTACGTGCTCCAGCTGCGGCTCGAGGGGTACGCCGAGGTGCGCCTCGCCCTGTTCTCCAACCGGCCGGGGTCCAGGCGCTACCGGGTTCGCCTGCGCCCGGTGGCCGAAGTGGGCGGCGACTACGCGCACGTACCGGCGGGGCGGTTCCTCATGGGCGGCGACCCACGCGTGCCGGAGTCCTGGCCGCGTCGTGCCCGGCTCGTGCGGGACTTCGCCATCGCCCGCCACCCGGTGACCCTGGCCCAGTACATGACCTTCCTCGCGCAGCTGGCCGCCCGGGAGGGCAAGGCGGCGCTCGCGCGCGCCCCGCGCGTGGATCCACAAGGAAGACGGCTGGTGCGCTGGGACGAGGGACAGGGCCGCGTCGTGCTCGCGCGGCGCAGCGAAGGGGACGAGCACATCGAGCGCTGGCCGGTGACCTCCATCTCGTACGATGACGCGGTCGCGTACGCGGCCTGGCGCTCGGAGGTGGAGCAGCGCGAGCTGCGGCTGCCCACCGAGGAGGAGTGGGAGAAGGCGGCCCGCGGTGTGGACGGGCGGCTCTACCCCTGGGGGGATCGGTTCGAGTCCACGTACTGCAACTGCCGCACGTCGCGCCGCAGTGGCGCGAGCCTGGAGCCGGTCGGCTCCTACCCGGTGGACGTCTCGCCCTACGGCGTGACCGACATGGCCGGTGGCGTCATGGAGTGGTGCGGGGACGGCGAGCACCCCCAGGTGCGGCGGGTGCGCGGCGGGGCGTGGAACCGCACCGGCCGCGAGTGCAGCGTCGTGGGCGGGTTCTCCCTGCCGCCGTGGATGACCGGCACGGCCATCGGCATGCGGCTGGTCGCCCCGCTGCTCGGATCGGGCCGCGTCTGAGGGGTCAGCCCACGTAGAACCGCCGCCGGAATCCCTCGCACCCCTCCTCGTGCAGCACTCCAGCGCAGCGGTCCGCCTGCTCGATCACTTGCTGCTCGAACCAGCACAGCAGCCCGGACACCTCGCCGACGGAGCCGGTCAGAGCGTGGTTCACGCACCCGCACCAGTGCATGCAGCGACCCAGCAGCGCACAGTCTGCGCAGTCGAGCATCACCTCGTTCTTGGACGAGACGAGCGCGTCGCGCCGCGCCGCGTCGATCCCCGTGTCCACGTGCCCGATGACCAGATCGTCGCGATCGTCCTCACCCACCAGGCGCTCGCAGGGGTAGAGGTTTCCGGACGGCGCCACGGCGGCCTCCTCGCAGCCGAAGTCGCAGCGGTCGGCGCAGGAGTAGCCGCCGTGCAGGTGGGCGGCGATCTTGTCGTCGAGGAGTTGCAGGGTGAACGGGATCCCGCGGCGGTGGGCGTCCATGTAGGCATCGCCCAGCGCGGTGAGGCCCACGCCGAATCGCTCGCGGGCGTCGTCGTCCCAGTCGGCCTCGTAGTGGATGTTCATGGCCACGTTGCGCACGCCGAGATCCAGTAGCGCGTCGAGGGACCGGCCGAGGTGCTCCACGTTGGCGGGGTCGATCACGGCGACCACGCGCAGGCCCGGGCCCTCCCCACGCGCGAGGTAGGCGCGGACGTTGCGGGTCACGATGTCGTGGGTGGGGCCGCCGTCGGCGAACACGCGCGCCGTGTCGTGGGCGTCCCTGCAGCCGTCGATGCTGACCCCCACGTAGATGTCGTTGTCCACCAGGAAGTCCGCCGCCTCGTCATCCAGCAGGGTGCCGTTGGTGACCACGACCATGCGCAGCCGGCGCTGGCGCCGGTCCGCCTCCCCACGCGCATACGCAGCGATGCGCCGCATCAGCGGCAGGTGCAGCAGCGGCTCGCCACCGAAGAACGTCAGCAGCGCGCGGCGGTCCGGCGATCCGTCCAGGGCCATGTCCACGCCGCGGCGAGCCACGTCCAGCGGCATGGGCCGGGAGAACTTGTCGCCGTTGTAGCAGTAGCAGCAGCGCAGGTTACAGGCGTGGTCGAGGAAGAGGACGACCTGCAAGGCAGCCCCCTCGCCCTAACCTTCCATGCCGGCGATTTCCTCGCCCTCGTCGTAGTGATCGATGGACAGGAAGACGTAGGTGAAGCCGTCCAGGGGGGAGGCCTCGTTGCCGCTGTAGGTGTCGGCGATGAGCTGGGCGATGGCGGTCTCGATGTCGGTGAGGTCCTCGCTGGGGGCGAAGGCGTAGATCTCGTGGCCGGCCAGCAGCTCGTCCACCGCGTCGGTCAGCGGGCCTGTCTCCTGCTCGACGTAGTCGCGCAGGTCGGCGTCGTCCACGCCGAGCTGCACGTGGTAGTCGATGTTGCCCCAGTCGATGTAGACCGTCCGGGAGTCGGTGGGCGGCAACCGGCAGTCGAAGGCGCCGCTGGTGTCGTCGTCGTCGTTGGGGGGGAGGCAGCCCTTGGTCACGGCCGACAGGGCGATCGCGCCCACGGCGGTGCCGAGCCCGGCCAGCACCGAGCGGCGCGTGGGGCGAGCCTCCCGCACCGGATAGGTCGTCGCCGAGTAGCGGACTCGCGGTCGTCGTTCCATGCCTTCCTCCTCGTCCATTGTACGTGGTTGCGCCCTGGCCGGTGATGTCTGCAAGACGCAGGCCAGAGGGCGGGGCACGCTGTGGTACCCTGACGCCCCTCACCTGCGGAGGCGCGACATGGGACGACGGGCGAGATGGACGGCGATCGCGGCGAGTCTGACAGCGATGGGAGTGGTGGGTGTGGCGTGTGGTGGCGGCGAGACGGCCGCGGCGCCCGAACCGCAGACCCCGACGATCCTCGACGCGAGCCTCGGCTGGCACGGTGACAACCACGCCCGCCTGGAGGCGATGATCCGCGACCTGGGCTCCACCTCGGCGGGATTCGCTCCCGAGAATCCGCCCGTGGCGGTGTTCGACTGGGACAACACCATCATCAAGAACGACATCGGCGACGCGTACATCGCCTGGATGCTGGACCACGACAAGGTGATCATGCCGCCCGAACGGGACTGGTCGCGGGTGAATCGGTGGCTCACGCCGCAGGCCAGGGCCTGGCTGGAGGAGACCTGCGGAGAGCACCCGGCCGGCCAGCCTATCCCGACCTCCACCGACGCCGACTGTGCGTCGGCGCTGTACGGCGTGTACGAGCACAGCAAGACCGCCGACGGCTCGCCCGCGTGGCTGGCCGAGGGGTACGACCACCGCAGCTTCCTGCCCGCGCTGGCGTTGCCGGCGCAGGTCCAGGCCGGGTACAGCCTCGAGGAGCTCGACGGGTTCGCCGACCAGGTCATCGAGCTCCACCTCGCCGCGGAGCAGGGCAGCGTACGGACGGTGGGGCACGACGAGTTCGAGGGCTGGATCCGGGTCTACCCCGAGTCGCGCGCCCTGATCGCGGCGCTGAGGGCGCATGGCTTCGACGTGTGGGTCGTGTCCGCGTCGCCGGAGCCGGTCGTGCGCGCGTTCGCCCGGCGTGTGGGCGTGGACGCGGACCACGTGGTCGGCATCCGATCGGTGGTGGGGGAGGCCGGGAAGGTCCCCTACGCCCTGCGCGGCTGCGGCAGCGTGGCCGAGGGCGACGACGCCATCCTCACCTACGTGGACGGCAAGCGCTGCTTCGTCAACCAGGTGATCTTCGGCGTCGAGGGCGCTGCCGCGGCGGACGTCCAGGCTGAGCACTCCCGCCGCCCCGCCTTCGTGGCCGGCGACGCCACGACCGACGTGAGCATGCTGCGCGACGCCACGGCCCTGCGGCTGGTGATCAACCGCAACAGCGCCGAGGTCATGTGCCACGCCTACCACGACGCGGACGGCCGCTGGCTGGTCAACCCCATGTACATCGAGCCGCTCCCCGCGCGCGCCGAGCCCTACCCCTGCTCTACCACGGCGTGCAAGGACTCGTCGGGCGCAGCGGTGCCGTGCCTGGACGACACGGGGGCGGTGATCGCGGATCAGACGGACAGGGTGTTCTGAGCCGTCGCGGCTAGGGGAGCTCGGTCATCTGCAGGTCGAGGTTGATGTTGCCCGTGCCGGTGCTCAGGGCGATGCTGCCCTCCGTCAGCTGGTAGGACGCCTCGGCGTAGTCGTCGCCGTCCTCGTCGATCAGGGCGTACAGCCGCACCGTGGTGTTGGTGGCGGCCCAGACCTCGTAGGGGATCTCCTCGCCCGCCTGGTTGACCTCGAAGGTCGTGTGGCTCGACCAGATCTTCTCCTCGGAGGCCAGGCCGGAGAGGGGGAACTCGTCGATGTTGGACAGCGGGTAGCGCGACGCCAGGATGTGCAGCTCGGCCGTGCCGGGGAGGCCGCCGAACAGGAAGGAGCCGTCGGTGGTGACGTCGCCGGCGATGCTCATGTAGGCGTCGGGCATGGGCGCGCCCACGCCGTCCACGGGGACGCGCACGAGCAGGCCCGTGATGTCCGTTTCGCCGATGACCCAGGGGTTGACCTCGTCGCCGAACTCGCCGTTGACCGTGGCACCCCACTCGTCGCCGGGCTCCATCAGGCCGTTGTCGTTGCGGTCCCACGCGCCGTAGAGGTTGGCGGTGAAGCTGCACCAGATGCCCAGGGTCCAGGGCAGCATCACGCCCTGGTTGGCGCCCTCGAGATCGCCCGGGCGGGCGACCCAGTAGGGGCCGTTGCCGACGCTGTCGTAGACGCCGACCATGCTCGGGCCCACCGAGGTGGTGTAGCCGGACTCGTACAGGAATACCTCGCCCTCGAGGGTCAGGCCGCCGCACCCCGGGTCGCCGGGGTTGCCGCCGCCGCCGCCACCGCCACCACCACCACCGCCACCGCCGCCGAGGTGATGACCGGGCACCCACGCGCCGTTGTACCAGACGTACTCCATGTCGATGAACACGTCGGCGTCGTCCACGGGCGGCCCGGTGGTGTCCGCCACCGCCGCGCTGAAGGCCATCGCGTCCCAGGGGCTGATGACCCCGTCGTAGTGGGTGTCGGCCACGGCGAGGATGTGGGCGTCGGAAAGGGGCCAGGACACCGGGTTGAACTCGTAGGGTGTGCCGTCGTTCTTGGGATCGGCCGGCACCTCGGTCGTGGTGTAGTGCAGCAGGGTGTTGCTGGTGTCCTCGAAGCTCTCGGTGATGCCCACGTAGATGATGCCGTAGGGATACCCGTCCGCGTTGATGTCGTCGTACCAGTCGAGCTCGACGCGGTTCCAGATGTCGTCCTCGTCCTGCTCGTAGTAGACCGGGATGATGTGGACCTCGCCGGACAGGGCGAAGGGCTCCACCACGTCGTCGTCGTCCGCCACGTCGTCGTCGTCGCCCACCACGATGTCGTCGTCGCCGGCCACGTCGTCGTCGTCGCCCCCCCCCCCCCCCCCGCCCCCACCCCAACCACAGCCCAGGGAGCCGCCGAATGCGAAGGTCAGCAAGCCGATGGCGGCGACCATCCAGTACATGTGATGTCGAGTCATGGGACCGTACCTTTCTGGGACAGGGAAGCGCCGGTTCGACCGGTTTTTTAGGAGAATTCTAGAATTTCCAGATTCCCTAATGATTTCAAACACTTATTTGCTTCCCACTGCCTCGCATCTTTTCCCGTGTGCGCGCCCGTGTCAAGAGAACAAGGCGTTGACTCGGACCGGCCGGGTCGGGAAACTACCGGCGCCCGAACGACCGGGCGTCCTCCGGGGAGGTGAGCCTTGCTATACGTGTCCATCGCCATCGGCGTGCTGTTCCTGCTGTGGGTCGCGTTGAATCTCAAGACCTCGCGAAGCGACGGTGTCCTGATCAAGAAGGTGCACCCCTACCGCCGCCTGATGCAGCACGTCATGCTCACCCGCAACGAGTCGTACGTGCTCTTCGACGACTACGTGGTGGCCGACAACCTGCTCGAGTATCTGGAGAAGGCCAAGGGGAAGTTCGGCGCCGACATCTCCCACTGCCTCGTCGCGGCGTGCGCCATCGGCCTGGCCGAGGCGCCGACCATGAACCAGTTCACCGTCGGCCGCCGCCTGTACCAGCGCAAGCAGCGCGAGATCAGCTTCTCGATGAAGCGCAAGGCCATGAGCAAGAAGGCCAAGATCGCCGTGGTGAAGAAGGCCATCCGCGACGGCGAGACGTTCCGCGAGTTCTGCGAGCGGGTCAACGCCGAGATCGACGTCCAGCGGTCGGACAAGAAGACCTACGCGGACAAGGAGTACAGCCTGTTCACCATGGTGCCCCGGCCGGCGTTGAACTGGGCGGTGACTCTGTTCCGCTGGATGGACTACCACAACATCCTGCCGGCCTCGTTCATCGCCTCCGACGGCATGTACGCCTCCATCTTCGTGGCCAACCTGGGCAGCCTCGGCATGCGTGCCGGCTATCACCACCTGTACGAGTGGGGCAACTGCCCGCTGTTCATGATGGTGGGGCGTATCGAGGAGAAGCCGTGGGTGGTGGACGGCGAGGTGGTACCCCGCAAGATCCTGCACGTCCGCTGGTCGTACGACGAGCGGATCGACGACGGCCTCTCGGCGCGGTTCGGCCTGGACGCGGCGCACCGCGTGCTGGAGAACCCGTTCGAGGAGCTGGGTTGTCTGGAAGAGGACGGCTCGGACGCCGTCACCCTGGACGCCCACAAGGAGAGCTGATCAGCTCGCTTCGGCCTCGTCTTCGTCGTCATCCATCCACGCGACCCCGGGCATGAGCTTGGTGGGATCGAACGCCCCTGGCTCGCCCAGCACGCTGGTGGGGTGACTCAGCGCCCGCACGAGATAGACGTTGCCCTCGCTGCCCTTGCCCGCGCGTCCCCACGAGGAGATGGGCAGGCGGCCCGACACCGCGACCGTGGCGCGGTTCCAGTTCAGCGAGCCCACGTGGAGGCGCCGTTGGGCCTCCTCGAAGGTCTCCGCCGAGCGGGTGAACACGGCCGCGCACAGGCCGTAGGTGGCCCGGTCGGCTGCGGCCCAGGTCGACTCGCGTGAGCCGGTCTGCTCCATGGCCAGCACCGGCCCCGGGACCTCCTCGGCGCCGGCGCCGTTCTGGCCGTGGGTGCCGTTCTCGAGCAAGGTCGGGGTGAGGTAGTGCCCCGTCCGCGTCCCGTCCGGCACGACCCCCCGCAGCGGGACGTGGCTGCCGCCCGCCTCCATCTGCCGGACCCGCGACAGGATCTCGTCGCGGAACTCGTCGGACAGCACCGGACCCATGAACACGTCCTCGTCGAAGCCGTAGCCCACCTGCAGGTTCTGCGTCAGCTCCAGCGCCTTGGCGCGGAACTCGTCGTAGACCGCGTCCTCCACCACCACGCGGGCCGTGGAGTTGAACCGCTGTCCGCCCGTGAGGAACGCGCCGGTGACCACCTCGTACACCGCGCGGTCCACGTTGGCGTCGGCCAGCACCACGGCGGTGCCCTTGCCGCCGGTCTGCGTGATGATGCGCTTGCGCACGTGGGGCTCGTTGCCCCGGACGATGGTGCGTGCGTGCCGCACGTGGCCTGCGTAGACCAGCGCGTCCACCTGGGGGTGGGTCGCCAGCTTCCAGCCGATGGGCTCCCCGGGCCCCTGCACCATGGAGAACACACCGCGCGGCAGGTTGCTGCGGTCGATCACCTCGGCGATGAGCTGTCCCACGGCCGGCGTGCGCGACGAGGGATTGAAGACCACCGTGTTGCCGGCCACCAGGGCCGACAGGATGTAGCCCATGGGTACGAACACGGGCAGGGGCGTGGGCGCGATGGCCGCAACCACCCCCAGGGGCCAGCGGCGGCTGACGCCGCGGATGGAGTCGATGGCCTCCGGCTGCATCAGAGGCGGGCCGTCGCGCAGCAGGATGTCGCACTGCCGGACCGCGGCGAGCACCTCCATGCGGGCTTCCCACACGGGCTTGCCCACCTCGGAGGTGACCATGGCTGCGAGCTGGTTGGTGATCTGGTGGAGCTGGTCGGCGATGGTCCGCAGGCGATCGACGCGCTCGTCGATGTCCATGTCCCGCCAGTCGGGCAGCGCCTGGCGGCCGTCATCGATGGCCGCGTCCACGTTGGGCGCGGAGTAGGTGAAGGTGCCGACCACGTGGTCGAGGTCGCCGGGGTTGCGGGATTCCACGTGACCGTCCACACGGGGTGCGCGGAAGAAACTCCCGTGCAGATAGTCCCCCTTGGCCGGCAGAACCGGTCGGGTATCCAGTCGTGTGGAACGTGCCGCCTGCGGCATG
This sequence comes from uncultured Rickettsiales bacterium, assembly GCA_964558555.1. GTDB lineage: Bacteria > Myxococcota_A > UBA796 > UBA9615 > CAYRNR01 > CAYRNR01. The sequence continues at coordinate 20,438 of CAZLEO010000113.1, forward strand.
CGAACTCCCTCAGCCGCGCGCGTTTTACAACGAACGAGGTGCGTGAGTCCAGAACCCACGTGAATTCGATGGGATATTCCGGGTGTTTCGTTTCGGTCCGGAGGTGGTTTTGTGACAATGTCCGGGCAAGTGAACGAACCACGCCGCCACCGTATCCTGTTCGTCCACGCGGCCCCGGGGATTCCCGTGGGCGGCGCGGCGGGCGGGGCCGTGCACATTCGCGAGGTGGTGCGCGCCATGGCCCGCGCCGGGCACGAGGTGCTGCTCGTGGCGCGGCGAGGTGCGCGACGCGAGGGCGAACCGCTCCCCGAGCTACCGTGCGATCTGCGCGTGCTGCCCCAGGGGACGCTGCCCGGCGTGCTCAAGCGCGTCCCCCAGGTGGACGAGACGGTGTACGACCACCGGATGACCCGGCTGCTGCTGCGTGAGGCGGAGGCGTTCGAGCCCACGCTGGTGTACGAGCGGTTCAGCCTGTTCTCCCTCGCCGGCGCCCGCACGGCGTCGGATCGCGGCGTGCCGCTGGTCGTCGAGGTCAACGCGCCGCTGCTCTCGGAGCGCAGCCGCCACGAGGGGCTGCGCGAGGGCGGGTTCTCTCGTCGGCGGGAGGAGTCGGTTCTCAGGGCCGCGGACCGCGTCGTCGCGGTCTCGCCGGCTCTGCGCGAATTCCTGAGACAGCGCGGCGTGGCCGAGGATCGCATCCGGATCATCCCCAACGGAGTCGACGCACAGCGTTTCCGCCCTGGGCTCGAGCCATTGGAGCCCGAGCGGCGGGGTGAAGAAGGTCTGCGGATCGGGTTCTGCGGCAGCCTCAAGCCCTGGCACGACCTGGACACGCTGCTGGCAGCGATGGTCGGCCGAGACGTACCGCGTTCGAGCTCACTGCTGGTGGTCGGCGAGGGGCCCTCGGGGCCGTCCCTGCGGGAACGCGCTACCGAGCTGGGGCTGGCGGACCGCGTCACCTGGGCGGGATCGCGGAGTGAGGCCGACGTGCCGCGCCTGCTGGCCGGGTGCGACGTGGTGTGCGTGCCGTCGCCCGCCGACCCCGATCACTACTTCTCCCCGCTCAAGCTCCTCGAGGGGATGGCGCTGGGGTTGCCCGTGGTGGCCTCGGACGTGGGCAGCGTGGCGCAGGTGTGCGGCGGGGACGATCCGGCGGCGTTGCTGGTGCCGCCCGAGGATCCCACGGCGCTGGCCGCGGCGCTGGCCCGGCTCGCCGACGATCCCGAACTCCGCGCCGCCCTCGGCGCAGCGGGGCGAGCGCGCGCCCGGGCCCACACCTGGGACCACGTGGTGCGTGCGTCGCTGGAAGGTCTGTAGGGAGGCGGGTCGTCAGAACTCTTCGGGCTTGTCGCCGGACACGCCCAGGATCCGCGCCCAGTCGTCCGGTGCCATCTGCAAATCGACGACCGCGCCCAGGGACCGGTCCGCGGCCAGGTAGTCGCGGAACCCCGACCACTGGTAGGCGCCCTCCGCACCCATGGGCATGGGCTCGTCCGGCGGGAACGTCATCACGTCACCGGAGTCGGCGGCGCGGTACACGGGCTCCTGGTCGCCGGGGCAGCGCTCCCAGCTGCCCACCGGCGTCTCGCCCTGCCCCACCCGGTACCACGGCGCGAGGCATGCGGCGCCGCCCGCAGCGGAGAGGATCCAGTAGGGCACGCGCTCGCCCGGAATCTGACCCATGAAGCGCACGCCCTCGACCAGCATGGCCTCGCCGATGCCGTGGGCGACGCGGACGTTGAAGTCCCACTTCTTTCGCTCGATCCAGATCAGGCGACCCTCGTGCAGGAACGTCCACGACAGCAGCAGCTCGGTCACCGCGGGACGCAGCACGTCCAGCACGGCGGACTGGGTGTTGGGATCGCTCTCGTCGAGCTGGGGTGCGGTGCGGACCCACTGGGTCAGGGCGTCCCAGGCCCCCTCGGTCCCTGGCATGTGGCCCGCGGCCGAGCCGATGAGGCCGGGCAGGTGCTGCAGCCAGCCGCGGTGCGATCCAGCGCGTACCACACCCTGCACGGCGCCGACCCAGTCCGGCGGTGACGGGTTGCGCAGGCGGTTGAGGGCCCAGCGCAGGGCAGAGTCGGGGCCCCCCCAGGGCGCCCCCCCCCCCCCCCCCCCCCCCCGGCGCCCCCCCCGCCACACCA
>CAZLEO010000113.1:22591-27660 GCA_964558555.1 uncultured Rickettsiales bacterium
GGGGGGGGGCGCGGGGGGGGGCGGGGGGGGGGGGGGCCCCGGCGCGGGGCTGGGGGGGGGCGGCGGGGGGCCCCCCCCCCGGCGGCGCCCGCGCCGGTGACCAGGCGGGTCATCTCCTCGCAGAGACGGTACAGGTGCGTCACCTGGACCTCGGGCTCGAAGGCCACCTGAGAGTGGAAGAACGGTGCGGCCAGCGGCCAGGGCAGGGCCGTGGCCAGGTAGTTGCGACGGGACTCCTCCCACCACTCGAAGGGCAGCAGGCCGAACCGCAGGCCCACGTCGCCGACGTGGACGAGATCCCCGTTGTTGAGGCGTGCACGCTGGACCGGCTCGCCTTCCACGCGTGTGCCGTTGGTGGAACCCATGTCCTGGATGTACCAGGCGCGGTCCAGCCCCTCCTCCACCAGCTCCAGCCGGGCGTGGACCCCGCTCACCGACGCGTGGTGCAGGACCAGGTCGTTGCCCGAGCGGCGGCCGATGGAGACCGGGAATGCGGCCCCGAGCTTCTGCACGTCCACGGGTGGAGCGTAGAGGCCCTCCTCGAACTCGAACCCTGGGATCTGCTCCTCGCTCATCGAAGCGCCCTCCTACTCTTCGAGAGTCGACAGCCTACAGCGTCGCGCCTCATTGTGCGATGATTCGGCAGCTGGAGCGCCACATGGACGAGTCGAGCCCGCCGATCCGATCGGGTCGGTCCCTGACGCTGGAAGAGGAGACCGAGTTCTACCGCTCGGCCATGGTCCCGCGTTTTGCCTGGCTCGTGGCCAAGTTCTTCGCGCTGACGTTCACCCGCCTCAAGCCGGATCTGGACCACCTGCCCGCGGTGCGCAAGGCCGCCAATGACGGGCTGGTGGTCTACGTGATGCGCAATCGATCCGTGCTCGACTACCTGTTCTTCAACTGGTACTGCCTGCGGCACGGGCTGCCCCTGGCGCGCTTCGCCAACGGCGTGAACATGCTGTGGTGGAACCCGGGCGAGGACCTGCTGTCGGGGATCTGGCGCAAGGTTCGGGACCGCTTCCACAATGGCCCCATGCCGGACCCGGTGGACGCGGGGTTCATGGCCCGGACCGTCCGCGCGGGTTATCCGGTGCTGGTGTTCCTGCGGCGGCCCGGCTCCTGGGTCTTCCGCCGGCCCCAGCAGTCCCACCGCGATCTCGTCGAGGAGCTGATCCGGCTCCAGGGGGAGACCGAGCAGCGCATCTACCTCGTGCCGCAGCTGGTGATGTGGGAGCGCCGCCCCGAGTACACGCAGAAGAACCTCGTGGACCTGCTGTTCGGCGAGCGTGACAACCCGGGCCGGCTGCGCAAGATGCTGCACTTCCTGGTGTATCACCGCGGCGCCGTGGTGCGGATGGGCGAACCCCTGGACCTGCGCGCCTTCCTCGAGCAGATGCCCAAGCTGCCCCAGCGCAAGGTGGCCAAGAAGCTGCGGTTGGTCCTGCGCGGCTACCTGTTCCGCGAGAAGCGGCTGATCAAGGGGCCGACGGTCAAGCCGCGCGCGTGGCTGCTCGACCGCATCCACAACGGCCCGCAGGTGCAGGAGGTCATCCGCCGCACCTCCCAGGCCGAAGGCAAGCCGATCCACGCCATCGAGCGGCGCGCCGTCAAGGCCCTCGACCGCATCGCCGCGGACTACCGCTACGACTGGATCTTCGGGGCCAAGGTGCTGTTCGACTTCGTGCTGAACCGCATCTACGCGGGGGTGGAGTTCCGCGAGGACGACGCCGAGCGCATCCGCCGGGCCGGTCGCAAGGGCACCATCGTGTTCGTGCCCTGCCACCGATCCCACCTGGACTACATCCTCATCTCCTGGTGCGTGTTCTACCAGCACCTGCTGCCGCCCCACGTGGCGGCTGGCGCCAACCTGAGCTTCTGGCCGCTGGGGCCGATCCTGCGACGCTGGGGCGCGTTCTTCCTGCGCCGGTCGTTCCGCGACGACGAGCTGTACCGCACCCTGTTCAGCGCCTACGTGCGTGAGCTGGTCCGGGAGGGGTATCCGCAGGAGTTCTTCATCGAGGGCACGCGCAGCCGCACGGGCGCGCTGTTGCCGCCCAAGGTCGGCATGCTGTCCATGTACCTGGACGCCGCCGAGGAGAAGGTGGCGCCGGACGTGCTGTTCGTCCCCATCTCCCTGAGCTACGAGAAGGTGGTGGAGGAGAGCGAGTACCACAAGGAACTCACCGGTGGGGACAAGCGCTCCGAGGACCTCCGCGGCCTGGCCGCCACACCCCGGGTCCTGACACGGCGCTACGGCCGCGTGTATGTGCGCGTGGGTGAGGCCCTGTCGGCCAAGGAGGCGCTGGACGACCTGGGCAAGCCCATGGACGAGGTCACCCGGGACGAGCGCAAGATGTTCCTCAAGACCGTGGGTGAACAGCTCCTGTGGGAGATCCACCGGGTCACCCCCGTGACCCCGTCCGCCCTGGCCGCGACCGTGCTGCTCAGCCACGACCGGCGCGGCATGCTGGTGGGCGAGTTCCACCGTCGCTGCCGTTTCCTCACCGGCTTCCTGGAGGATCGTGAGGCGGTGTTCTCCAACTCGTTGCTCGGCGGGCCGCGCGACGCCCTGGACCAGGCGCTGCGCACCTTCGCCGACAACAAGATCGTGGAGATCTTCGAGGAGCCGGACGCCAACGACATCATCGCCATCGTGCCGGAGCGGCGGATGACGATGGACTACTACAAGAACAACATCATCAACCACCTCGCCGGGTCGTCCCTCATGGCCGTGGCCCTGGGACGCCAGGAGCGGACGGTGGACGAGCTGAGCGAACGGTACAACCAGCTGCGCGCGCTGCTGGCCATCGACCTGCGCACCGATCCCCAGTGCGACGGGGTCGAAGCCGCGCGGCGGGCCCTGGACGAGCTGGTGCGCCACGACGTGGTGGAGCTGGACGGCGACCGCGTGCGCATCCTCACCCCGCGCCGCGCCGCGTTCTTCCGGGCCACCCTGCTGCACGTGCTCGAGTCGTACCTGATCGCCCTGCGCGGCCTGGCCGTGCTGAAGGCAGAGCCCCTGAGCCAGAAGCAGCTGCTGGACTGGCTGCAAAAGGAGGGGCGCAAGCTCTACATGACCGAGGACGTGACGCGCTATGAGGCCATCTCCAAGGTGTGCCTGCGCAACGCGCTCAAGCACTGCCGCACCCTGGGTGTGCTCCAGGCACCGGGTGGGGGCAGCGGCGTCATGGCCGTGGACGAGCCCACGCGGTTGGAGCAGCTGCAGCGCCTCGACGACCTGATTGGAGAACGCTGATGGGCCCTGCCCGGGAGAACGGACGGATCGCGCTGGTCCTCGGCGGCGGCGGGATCACCGGCGGCGTGTACGAGGTGGGCGCGCTGATGGCCATCGACGACTTCATGGCCAACCGCACCGTCAACGACTTCGACCTGTACGTGGGCGTCAGCGCCGGCTCCCTCATCGCCGCACAGGTGTGTGCCGGGCACCGGCCCGGCGTGATGATGCAGGTGCTGTCCGCCCGCCGCGGCGGCGCCCTGCCGCCGTTCCTGCGATCGGACATCTACGGCGTGAACTGGGACGAGTGGCTCACCCGCGTCACGGCCATCCCGGGCATCGTCGGGCGCGGTGTGTGGAGCACCTTCGGCCCGGCCAGCGACATGAACCTCTCGGATCTGGTGTACAGCCTCACCGAGCTCGTGCCCGCGGGCATGCTGGACAACGCCCCCCTCGAGGCCTACGTCAACCGGATGCTCGACTACAACGGCCTGGACGGCTCCTTCGACCAGATGCCGCGCGAGCTGTACATCCCGGCGCTGAACCTGGACACGGGGCACGTGGTGGTCTTCGGCGAGACCGGCACCACCGACGGCGTCACCGTGGGGCGCGCCGTGCGGGCGTCGTCGTCCATCCCCTTCGTGTTCCGACCCACCCGCATCGCCGGCCAGGACTTCGTCGACGGCGGCATGGAGCGCAACCTGCCCGCCGACGTGGCCATCAAGCACGGCGCCGAGCTGGTGTTCGCCCTCAACCCCCTCGTGCCGGTGCTCAACGTGCCCGACACCCCGTCGTGGGACCTGCTGGGGCGGGGCCGGCGCAGCTCGTATCTGGGATCGCGCGGCGGGGCGGCCGTGCTCGACCAGATCTACCGGACGCTGGTCCACACCCGAATGCAGTACCGCCTTCGCGCCACGCGCGAGCGCTACCCCGAGGTGGACTTCCTGTTGTTCGAGCCCGAAGCGGACGACATGGTCATGTTCCGCTACAACGTGATGCGCTACTCGGCGCGGTTGATCATCGCCGAACACGGGTACCGGAAGACGCGAGCTGTCCTGGAGCGGAACCGGGCCCACTACACCGAGGTGCTCGGTCGTCACGGCATCGAGGTGGTGGAGCGCATGCCCGATCGGCCCCAGCGGATGAGCACCAAGCGCACCGGCGTCTGGGACTGGGCCATCGACATGCTCGAGGAGATCCCGACCGTGCGCCGCTGGGCCGAGCGCCGCGGCTCGGAGCCCGACTCCACGCTCGGCATCTGAGTTCCCGTGCCGCCCCCGCCACGGCGGGCCGGATGATACGATTCGCCCAGGACAATTGCGGAGGGTGGTCTCGGTGAGACATTCCTGTTGGATCTGGATGGTGCTGGTCGTGTTCCTCGGGGGCTGCGCCGAGGAGAACCTGTGCGAGGGCAGCGGCCCGTTCGACGCGGCGTGCACCTGCGACGATGTGGACCGCAGTGAGGCGGTGGAGGGCTACCGCGACCTCGACGGCGACGGGTTCGGCAGTGGGGAGGCCGCCTGGTTCTGCGGCGGCGGGTTCTCCAGCAACGACACCGACTGCGACGACGCCGACGTGGCGATGGACCGGCGCGACTTCGATGGCGACGGCGAGACGTCGTGCGACGGCGACTGCAACGACCACGACGCCTCCGTCTACTCCGGCGCGGACGAGATCTGCGACGGGCAGGACAACGACTGCGACGGGGATCCTGCTGCCGACGAGGTGGACGGCGACGAGGACGGCTACCTGCTGTGTGAGGGGGACTGCGACGACGCCGAACCCGCCGTCTACCCCGAGGACAAGGACGGCGACGGCGACACCGGCTGAGACG
>CAZLEO010000114.1:0-27569 GCA_964558555.1 uncultured Rickettsiales bacterium
CTCAACCTCGCCGACGCGGACGCCGACGGCCAGGACACCTGCAGCGGGGACTGCGACGACGCCAACGCGGACACGTACCTGGACGCGCCGGAGCTGTGCGACGGGATCGACAACGACTGCGACGGCAACTCCGGCGACGAGGAGTCGGACACCGACGGCGACGGTATGAGCCCTTGCGGCGGGGACTGCGACGACACCAACGCGGACATCTACACCGGCGCCACCGAGGTCTGCGACGGCCTGGACGGGGACTGCGACGGCGTGCTGCCCGAGGACGAGAGCGACCTGGACGGCGACGGCCACATGGCCTGCGACACCGACTGCGACGACACCGACCCCAACACCTACCCCGGCGCCGCCGAGGTCTGCGACGGCCTGGACAACGACTGCGACGGCGACGTGCCGTGGGACGAGGACGACTACGACTACGACCTGGCGCTGCACTGCGAGGACTGCGACGACAACAACCCCGCGCTCAACCTGCTGGACTCGGACGGTGACGGCTGGTCCACCTGTGACGGCGACTGCAACGACATCGATCCCACCCTGACCCTCGACGACGTCGACGGGGACGGCTACTCCCCCTGCGACGCCGACTGCGACGACACCGATCCGGTGATGACCCCCGAGGACGCGGACGGCGACGGGTACGCCCCCTGCGGCGGCGACTGCGACGACGCGGACCCGGAGATGAACCCCGAGGACAACGACGGCGACGGCTACTCCCCGTGCACCGGCGACTGCAACGACGAGGACATCGCCGTGCGGCCCGGCCAGACCGAGGTGTGCGACGGCGAGGACAACAACTGCGACGGCGTCCTCCCGTGGGAGGAGTACGACTCCGACGGCGACGGCTACAAGATCTGCGAGGGCGACTGCGACGACACCCGCGCCGAGGTCCACCCCGGCGCCGACGAGGTGTGCGACGGCGCCATCGACAACAACTGCGACGGCACCAACGACTTCCTCGAGGTGGACGACGACGGCGACGGCACCACCGAGTGCGAGGGCGACTGCAACGACTACAACATCGACCTCAACGGCCTGGACGCGGACGGGGACGGCTACACCACCTGCGAGGACGACTGCGACGACACCGAGCCCCTCGTCAGCCCCGGCGAGACCGAGATCTGCAACGACTGGCTCGACAACGACTGCGACGGCACGGACAACGGCTGCGGTTACTGGGGCATCATCTCGGCGTCTTCGGCCGACGCCAAGCTCATCGGCGAGGCCGCCGGCGACCTGGCGGGCTATGCCGTGGCCTCGGCGGGCGACCACAACGGTGACGGCTACGACGACGCCCTCGTGGGCGCGTACGAGGCGGACACCGGCTGGGGTGGCGAGGGCATCACCTACGTGGTCCACGGCCCCATCACCGGCGACGTGGACCTGGCCTCGGCCGACGCCATCATCGAGGGCGCCGCCTCGGGCGACCGCTCCGGTATCGCCGTGGCGGCCGGGGACGTGAACAACGACGGGTACGACGACGTGATCACCGGCGCCTACGTGGAGAGCGCCGGCGGCGCCGGCGCCGGCGCCGCCTACCTGGTCTACGGCCCGATCTCCGGCAGCGTCAGCCTCTCGCTGGCCGACGCCAAGTTCATCGGCGAGGAGGCCGGCGACTACGCCGGCGTCTCCGTCTCCAGCGGCGGTGACGTCAACGGCGACGGCTTCGAGGACATCCTCGTGGGCGCGCGCCGCAACGACACCGGCGGCGAGAACTCCGGCGCCGTGTACCTCATCTTCGGCCCGGCCTACGGCACCTCGGACCTCGGGTTCGCCGACGGCAAGTTCGTGGGCCAGACCGCGGGCGACAACGCCGGCCGCGACCGCTGCGTGGCCCTGGACGGTGACATCAACGGCGACGGCTTCTCCGACATCCTCGTGGGCTCCCCCGGCGAGTGGAACTACTCCGCCCCGGGCCTCGTCCACACCCTGTTCGGGCCGATCAGCGGCCAGGTCGACCTCGGCTCCGACCACATCACGCTGCAGGGCGAGGGCGCCGGCTCGGAGGCCGGCATGGTCGGCATGGGCGACGTGGACGGCGATGGCTACGACGACGTCATCGTCGGCGGCCCCGTCCACTACGGTACCGGCGACGAGTCCGGCGTCGCCTACCTCATGTATGGCCCGCTGACCGGCGACCTCGACCTGGTCAACGCCGACTCCCGCATCTACGGCGAGACAGCCGGCGACAACCTCGGCGACTCCGTCGCCATCGTCGGCGACGTCAACGGCGACGGCGTCCGCGACATCGCCTTCGGCGCCCCCGGCAACGACACGGGCGGCTACGACGCCGGCGCCGCCTACCTCTTCTACGGGCCCATGACCGGCCACCTCGCCGTCACCAGCGCCGACGCCCAGCTCACCGGCGAGGCCACCGACGACGAGTTCGCCTTCATCGCCGGCGTCGGCGACCTCGACGACGACGGCTACGACGACGTCATCGTCGGCGCGCCCTACAACGACGAGGGCGGCACCTCGGCCGGCGCGGCGTACATCTTCGTGGGTAAGGGGATGTAGTCAGACCTCGGCTCGGAGCCCCACCACTACCAGCGGAACCGCCCCGTCAGCAGCAGCTGATGGATCGGCCCCGCGTCCTCCCCCTGCAGCGCCGATCCCAGCGCCAGGTGGGCGCCCTGGATCAGCACGTGGACCGTGGGCGAGGTCTCCAGCGTGGGCTTGATGGGGCCGCCAATGCGGACGGCCCAGTCGATCTCGGTGCCGAGGTGGCGGCCGCCGGTGGGCTCGTCGAGGTGGTTGCGGGGCGTGCCGCCGGCGCGGAACGAGTAGTACGGGTGGGCGTAGTAGACCGATCCGCCGGCCAGCAGCAGGCCGAGGCGGAGGTCCAGCCAGGGCAGGGGCGTCCCCTGGAGGACCGGCTGGACGAACATGGCGCGGCGGAAGGCGCCCTCGGTGGCCAGGGCCTCGACCCCGTCGGGGGGTGGGCTGGAGGTGGGATCGGTGAGCAGGTCGTAGGTGCCGCCCTCGATGCCGCCCATGAGCTGGTCGAACAGGACCATGCCCACGTCGAAGTCGCGGTCGAAGGTGAAGTCGCGGGTCGTGCCGTCGTCGGGATCCGAGTCACCCGAGGCCACGCCGGACCGCAGGTGGACCTGGAAGCGCTTCGCCGGGCTGTGCACGGTGACCACACCCGCGGCGCCGCCGGAGAGCACCGAGACCTGCTCCGGGCTGGAGTAGGTGGTGGCCCGATCGGTGGTGCCGGCGATCATCGCGCCCTCGGCCGCGGCGACGAGCCCCCAGCCGCTGGACGTCAGGGCGATCGGGAACTGGCCGAACAGATCCACGGCGCCGGCGCGGGTGCCGCGGTCCTCGTCGAGCTCGTCCTGGTGGCGGTACACGGCGTAGATGCCCAGGCGGTTGGACGCGGCGTCGGCGTACAGCAGCGAGAAGATACCCTGGAAGGCCCGCTGGCGGCGATCGTGGCGGGCCATGTCGTCGGCGATGACCCAGTCGAAGGCGCCGGTGAGGTGCAGGGTGTCCCGCTTGGGGTGGTCCTTGGCCAGGTACAGGGGCTTGGCGGTGACGCGGACGCGCACCACGCGGTCCCCGAAGTCGTTGCGGCCGAACATGGGATCGTGGGCGCCGTCGTTGGCCATCAGCCCCAGCCCCCAGTGGGAGCAGACCAGGCCGGCCTCGACCATCACGGCCGGCCAGGCCAGGGTCGCCGCGGCGCGGCGCGGCACGAACGACTCCTTGGCGACCACCGAGTTGATGTACCGCCGGCGTTCGTCGAGCTCGAAGCCCCAGGTGTCGCCGAACAGCTGGCCGGTGAACAGGTCCCACTCGGTGCCGACGCGGAAGCTGCGGTAGCCCAGGTGGATGCCGGCGCGCAGGCGCTGGTCGAAGACCGCGGACTGGTCCAGCTCGTTGCCGTCCGCGTCCACGGGGAATGCGGACAGCAGGGTGCCCATCAGGCGGTACTCGCCGTCGAGGTTGAGCACCGCGGGGCTCTCGCCCTGGCCCAGGGCGATGGACTGGCTGGCGGCCGCGGGTCCGGCGACCCCGGCGAGGATGGTGACGAGGAGGAGCGTCGTGCAGCGCATGGCTAGTCCTCCTCCGGCACGGGGCGCAGGTGGAAGCAGTCGTTGCGCGCCATACAGTGGTCGGAGCTCACGTCCTGGCCGCCGGTGTACAGGTAGTACACGGCCTGGTTGAAGATGTACGTGGTCCAGTCGAACGGCGCGTCCGGGTTGGGATCGGGCACGCCGTGCGATCCCTGGGGGTCGGGGTACGTCAGCCGCAGCGCGGACACCCCCGAGTCGGTGCTGAACGCCACCCGCAGCGGCGCGTCCGAGGGCGCGCCGGTCTCGTCCTGGCCGTCGTCGTAGTCGTCGGGATCGAACAGGCAGGGCTCGTCGTCGGCGCACAGGTAGGGGCCGTGCTCCTCCAGGCCCTGGACCACGCGGCGGTCGATGAGCCAGTTGTCCACGGTCATGCCGTAGCGCGGATCGATCTCGTGACGCTCCAGGAAGCCGATGGCGCGGGCCAGGGCGATGCCGGAGTTGATCATGACCACGTCGTCGCCGATGTTGTTGATCTGCATCATGTTCAGCGGCGCGTCGTACAGCTCCTCGAACGGCTCGTGCAGCACGTGGGGGGCGTAGGCGATGGGATCACCGGGCTCGGTGACCAGCGCCAGGCTGCCCACGAGGCGGCGGAGGCTGGGGGTGCCGCGGATGTGGCCCAGGCCCGAGGACAGGGCCACCAGCGGCGATCCGGCGCGCACCGTGACCGCCTCGAAGACCTGATCGGCCTCGAACGTCTCCAGGTAGGCCACCTCGTCGCCGTCTGCGTCCCAGATCGTGACGCGGAACTCGTCGCCGAGTCCGGCGTTGTCCGTGATCTCGTAGACCTCGCCCTCCACCGGGCCGGTGTCGGGGATGCCCGCGGCCAGCCGCTTCTCCGACGCGTCGAGGGCGTCGGCGGGGAACGAGACGCGGAAGGCGCCGTCCGCGGGGATCCACCCCTCGCGCACCTCGCCGTTGGTGAGGTTCTCCACCAGGACTCGCCCCTCGCCGGGGATGGCGTCGAGGGTGGCGATGGGTACGGACGCCATGTCCGTGAACCCGGTGTTGATGTACTGGGCCACCTGCAGCGTGCCGTCCTTGCCGGGGAAGCCCAGGATGTACGGCGACGTCAGCCGGCCCATCACCGCCTCGACCGCGCCGCCGAGGTTGGACCGGGTACCGATGTCCATCAGCCCACCGCCCGCGACGATGGGGATGGACGCGGTGAAGTGGGGCTCCACCGGCGCCGTGACCGCGGTGATGATGCCGCCCAGCGAACCGCCGGCGAGGTAGAACTCCGCGCCGGGACCGCCGATGTCGGGCACGCCGTTGCCGTCCCAGTCGCAGGACACCTCGTCCTCGCCGTCGCCGTCCACGTCCGCGCCCATGGTGCCGTTGCCGCACTCGCGCAGGGCGCGCACGAACTGCATGTGATCCACCGCGGCCTGGCGCACCTGGTCGCGGGTGTGGAACGAGTCCGACGTCCACTGGTCGCCGCCGGAGTCCACCCGCCCGTCGTTGTCCAGGTCGCGGGCGCGGTTGTCGGCGAGGTGCTCGATGAACGGCATCAAGCCGGTCATCTCGAGGAGTTCGCCGTATTCTTCGATCTCCGAGCCGCCCAGATCGATGCCGTGGGCCGGGTAGTCCATGCCGCACGTGGCGATGCCCACCCGGGCCGCGGCCCAGGTCATCATCAGGAACTCCAGGCGCGACGATCCGTAGCCGTGGCCGTAGAACACCACCGGGAACGGCTGGGGGAAGCTCTCGTCGGCCAGGGGCACGCCGCAGGTGAAGGTCACCTCCAGCGGCTCGTGGGTCATCTCCCCGGTGGTCGCGTCGAGCTCCCACCACTCGTCGGCCGTGTCGCGGCCGTCGTCGTCCTTGTCCACCAGCAGGTTGGTGGTGGTGAAGGTGCCGCCGACCAGGTGCGACGTCAGCGCCAGGCCGGGGCCGATGACCTCCTCGGAGGCCTCGGGCAGCAGCCCGGCCAGGGTGAGGATCTCGACGATCTCCTCCACCGGCAGGGCGTACACGTTGTCGATGTCGTCGATCTCGTGCATGGGCTGGGCCGAGTTCACGCCGGGGGGGTACTCGGCCTCCAGGAACTCGAACGGCCCCTCGCCGTACAGCCCCCGGCGCATGTCCACCAGGTCGCCGGTGACGCGGCCGGTGGTGAAGACCCAGGCGAAGTCCACGTCGTCCAGGCTCAGGCCGCGCTCGGGCAGCGCGTCCTGGATGGGCCACAGGGCGTCGGTCTGGCGCGTGTGGTTGACCCAGGTCCACGGCGAGACCACGCGGTTGCCGTCCTCGCCCACGAGCCGGGACGTCAGCACCACCGCGTAGGTGGTCTCCTCGCGCATGGGCACCACCGGCCGCAGGATCAGCGTGTCGGTCTCGCGCTCGTACCAGCTCAGCAGGTCGTCGCGGGGGTCGCCGCCGATGGGGTACACGTTGGGCTTGTCGAGCACGCCGTCGTTGTCCGTGTCCTCGCCCCAGTCCAGCTCGCCGTCGCCGTCGAGATCCTCGTCGTAGGTCTCGAACAGGGCCGACGGCGACTCGTCGCGCGCGTCGTTGGGGAAGTAACGGTCGGGCTGCACCACATCCGCGGGGAACCGCCCGTGGCCCACGTCCATCTCCACGAGCTGGCGAAACGTCGGCGACGTGGGTGTGACGTCGATGACGAACACCGCGTCGTCGGACGGGTCCAGGTCGTTGGCGTGGCGCTCGGCGATGTTGTCGAGGTCGAGCGGCTCGGAGAACCGCACCGTGATCGGCGCGTAGATGCCGAACCCGGTGAGCCGGTTGACCTTGGCGCGCGTCTCCCGCTCCATCAGCGTCGGCGCGTCCAGGGAGAAGTTCAGGCGCAGCCCGGTGGGTGAGTCGGGATCGGGCCGCGCGGCCAGGTCGTTGGGGAAGGGCAGCTCGGGCAGGGGCTCGGCGTCCCAGTCCACCACCACCACGGGGCCGTCGCCCGCGTCGGCCAGGCGCAGACCCTGCGGGCCGACGCCGCAGGATGTCACCAGCAGCAGCGTCGCCAGGCCCATGAGGGCGAAGTAGTTCGTCAATCGGGGCACATCTCCTCCTCGGTTCTTCCAGCGCAGGTTCGCATCATATCGCCCGGCGGGCCCAGCTCGCGCACGTTTGTGAAAAGTCGCGCATGCAAGCGCGGAATCAAGTAGGTTCTGCCCCGCGCCGGACCCCATCGACGTCCGCGGTCTCCGGCGCTGCACGGAAGGAGTCCGGTGGTCCGGCCCGCCCCAATCGCGATCGTGTGGTTCCTCGCGGTGGTCTTCGCGACCGTCGCCCGGGCCGAGGACGCGCCCCCGGACGAGCCGCCCGTCGAGCCGGACTCCATCGTCGTGGACGATCCGTCCATCCAGCCGCCCCGCAAGATCCGTCTGGTGCTGCTGCCCTCCACCGCCTACAACCCCGACGACGGCTTCGGCGCCGGCGGGTTCGGCTCCATCCGCCGCAGCCGGCACATCGGCGATCCTGACGACGGTCGCATCTACGTGTGGAACCTGGACATGGTCGCGCGGCTGTGGCTGAAGCCGCGCCCCACCGGCTGGGAGCTGTACACGGGCATGTCGTGGTTCCCGTCCCCGGACGGCCGCACCGAGGGGCGGTTCGTGCTGTCCTCGAACGGCTTCCACTCGGACTGGTGGTTCGGCACCGGCACCACCACCTACCGCGACGAGACCCGCGCCGCCGAGGCCGCCGTGCGCGACCCGTGGCACCGCTTCTCCCTGTACCAGGTCCGCATGTACGCCCGCATGTTCCGCGACGAGGGCGGCCCGCTGCGCGTGCTCACCGGCATCGGCGCCCAGGGCAACGCCGTGCGGGTGCTGGAGAACACGCTGCTCGCCCAGCAGATCGCCGACGGCGCGCACATGGTCGGCGCGGACGGCAGCGTCTACGTCACCGTGGAGATCGGCGGCCAGATCGACACCCGCGACGCCCGCCTCGACCCCACCCACGGCGGCCTGATCACCGGCGTGGCCCAGGGCAACATCGGCCAGATCGACGGCTTCGGCGCCTTCGCCCGCCTCGCGGTCGACGTGCGCGGTTACCTGGGGTCCCCCAACGGCGAGGTGGTCCTCGGCGGCGAGATCATCGCCCAGGCCGCCTTCGGCGAGGTGCCGTTCTACGAGCTCGGCGTGCTCGCCGGCTTCGAAGCCCAGCCCCGCGTCCTCACCGGCATCACCGGCCTGCGCGGCCACGACCGCGGCCGTATCCGCGGCACCCACAACCTGCTGACCCACGTGGAGCTGCGGTTCCGGCCCCCCGGCGTGAACCTCTGGCCCCGCTTCCACGCCCGCGTCATCCCCGCGGTGTGGGCCGACGCCGCCCGCGCCGACACCCCGGGCGAGCCCTTCGACCTGCCCGTGCTGCTCCCGGGCTTTGGTGGCGGCATTCGCGCCGTGTTCAACGAGATCAGCGTCGTGCGCGTGGACGCCGGCACCGGCCCGGAGTTCGTCCACGGCATCGACGGCGACCGCGTCCACTGGCCCTTCCGCCTCTACGCCACCGTGGGGCATTCCTTCTGATGCCCGAGTCCGGGCCGTACAAGGTCGACGCCCGCCTCGTGGGCAAGGCGCTGTTCGGTCTCCTCGTCCTGCTGGGCGTGTCCTACCTGTGCGGCGTCGTGCTGCGCGAGCCCATCGAGGTCGGCGGCAAGGCCGCCCTCGACCGCCTGGGCTACTGGGGCCTCGCCGGCGGCGTCATCATCACCGACGCCTCGCCCCTGCCCATGACCAACGAACCCCTGGTCATCCTCGCCATCGGCGCCGGCCGCCCCGCCAACACCGTCTTCGCCGTCATCTCCGCCGCCTCGGTCTGCGCCGGCTTCGTCGGCTACACCTGCGGCCGGACGCTGGGCGACGCCACCGCCATCGGCGGCTGGATCCGCCGCCGCTACCCCGGCTTCGAGCGCTTCATGATCCGCTACGGCGCCTACGGCGTCGCCGTGTGCGCCCTGCTGCCGATCCCCTTCGCCCTGTCCACGTGGTCCGCCGGCATGATGCGCGTCAAGCTGTGGAAGGTCGCCCTGGCCTCCCTCGTGCGCATCCCCAAGACCGCGTTCTACGTGTGGCTGATCATGATGGGATGGTCGGCGAGCGGAGGTTGATGTCCGGGATCGCGCGCGAGCTGGTATCCTCGGGGTATCCGGGGGACGAATCATGGCCGCCTCGCCTCGCCTCATGTTGCTCATCGCCTGGGCTCTCCTGGCTGGCTGCTCGAAAGACGACGTGAGCGACGACGACGCCACCGCCGCGGACGACGACGCCACCTCGGACGACGACGACACCACCGCCGGGGACGACGACTCCGGCGGCGGGGACGACGACTCGGCTGCAGCCGTGGACGACGACGGCGACGGGTTCTCCCCTCCGGAGGACTGCAACGACTACAACGCCGCGGTCTACCCCGGGGCCGAGCATCTGTGCGACGGCACGCTGGACAACGACTGCGACGGGGTCCTCGACAACAACGAGGTGGACAACGACGGGGACGGCTACGACGAGTGCCAGGGCGACTGCGACGACCTCGATGCGACCACCGGGCCGGAGGCCTTCGACGCGTGCGACGACGGCCTGGACAACGACTGCGACGGGCTCGTGGACGAGGGTGGCTACGCCATGGGCGACTCCGGCCGCAACCACACCTGCGGGCTGACCTGTGAGGGGCTGATCCTGTGCTGGGGGATGAACACGTCAGGCCAGGCCGTGTCCCAGGTCAACGACGTGTTCGGCGACCTGAGCTGCGGCAAGTACCACAACTGCGGCCTCGTGGACGACGGGACCCTGCTGTGCTGGGGGGACAACAGCTACGGGCAGCTCGGCGCGCCCGCGGGCACGTTCGCCGACGTGTCGTCGGGGTGGAAGCACAACTGCGCCCTGGACGCGGCCGGAACCCCCACCTGCTGGGGTGATCCCAGCGACGGCAAGACCAATCCCCCTGCCGGCGAGACCTTCGTCCAGATCGAGATCGGCTACGACCACACCTGTGGCCTGACCCCGGACCAGCGCATGTTGTGCTGGGGCGACAACTCCTACAGCCAGCTCCAGGTCCCGCCGGGCGACTACCTCGCCGTGTCGGCCAACGGCTACCACAGCTGCGGCATCACCACCGACGGCATGGCGCACTGTTGGGGCTACGTCATGTACGGCGGCGAGAACCTGCCCATCGACGTGTACACGCAGGTCAACGCGGGCGTGGACTTCGTGTGCGCCATCAAGAACGACGGCCGGACCGTGTGCAACGGCCACTGCGACGCCGGCATCTGTTCGCCGCCGGGGGTCGAGTTCGAGGGCCTCGGCTGTGGGCACGACCAGGCCATCGGCTGGACCACGGCCGGTCAGCTCGTGTGCTGGGGCGACAACACGTACGGGCAGTGCAGCGTCCCTCCCCTGTGAGGGCGGCAGGAGGAGTCCCTTGAATCGCACGCTTCTGGTGAGCGTCCTGCTCGCGGTGCTCGTGGTTTCGGGGTGCGGCACGTCGGACGACGACTCGAGCGACGACGACGTCGTGGCCGACGACGACACCACGGCGGGCGACGACGACTCGACGCCCGTCGGCGACGATGACGACTCGGCCCCGCCCCTGGACGTGGACGGCGACGGGTACTCACCTCCCGAGGACTGCAACGACAACCTCGCCACCGTCCACCCCGGCGCCGAGCCGCTGTGCGACGGCGTGCTGGACAACGACTGCGACGGCGTGCTCGACGACAACGAGGTGGACAACGACGGCGACACGTTCACCGAATGTGACGGCGACTGCGACGACGCGGACTCGGTGACCGGCCCGGGGGCCTTCGATCTGTGCGACGGGGTGGACAACGACTGCGACGGCACCCTCGACGAGGCGGGCTTCCTCATGGCCGACACGGGCCGCGAGCACGTGTGCGCGATCACCTGCAACGGCGAGCTGCTGTGCTGGGGCAACAACCTCCAGGGGCAGTCGGAGTCCCCCACCGGCGACGACTGGATCCACCTCAGCTGCGGCAAGTACTACAACTGCGGCGTGCGCGACGACGGGTCCGTGGAGTGCTGGGGGCAGTGCAACGACGGTCAGTGCGAGGGGCAGATCGGGCCGTTCGTCGAGGTGGCCGCGGGGTACACCCACACCTGCGCCCTGGCCGCCGACGGCACCCCCACCTGCTGGGGCAACCCGACCCACGGCAAGACCGTGCCGCCGGAGGGGGAGACGTTCGACCGCGTCGAGACCGGCTACTACCACACCTGCGGTCTGACACCGGACCAGCGCCTGCTGTGCTGGGGCAGCGGCAGCCACGGCCAGCTCGGCGTGGTGGCCGGGGACTACCAGGCCATGTCCGCCAACGGCTACCTCAGCTGCGGCGTCACCAACTCGGGCGACGCCACGTGCTGGGGCGACGTGATGTACGGCAACATCCAGCTCCCGGACCTCACGTACACCCTCGTCACGGCGGGGGCGGACTTCGCCTGCGCCATCGACATCCAGGGCGAGACGTCGTGCTCGGGCCACTGCGACGCCGGGGTCTGCAGCCCGCCGCTGGAGACCTTCGTCGGCCTGGGCGCGGGCCACGAGCAGGCCGTGGGCTGGACCGCGGCCGGGCGGCTGTTCTGCTGGGGAGAGAATCTTTCGGGGCAGTGCAACGTCCCTGCCCTGTGATACCGTGCCCCACTCCACGCAATGGCCCCGAGGAACGACACGACCATGAAGACCGCCTCGACACTGCTCCTGCTGGTCATGACCGCGACCCTGCCGGCCGCCGCCCAGGTGACCAAACCCTCCATGCCCGCCCTGAGCGAGTCGGCCCTGGCCAAGATCACGGCCGGCGAGGTGGTGGTGTGGGCCACCAAGGACCCGGACCGGCCCGACGTGGCCACGGCCACGGGAGTGGTGGAGATCGAGGCGCCGCAGCAGGAGATCTTCGAGATCCTCGCGTCGGAGTACCACAGCGAGAACGCGTCCAAGGCGATGAGGAACTGTACGGTCCACAAGGACGAGCGGCTGTCGGCGGACCACCGGCAGATGACCGTGACGTACCAGATGAAGGTGGGGCCGACGGAGATCGAGTGGACGGTGGGCCGCGACCTGTACGAGCAGCTGGGCCTGCTGGTGTTCGAGATCGACGACAGCTATGACAACGGCATCGAGTGGACCCAGGGGTACTACGCGTTCCACCCGGGCTCGGACGCCGATCACGTGATGATCGTGTACGTGTCCAACCTCAACACGGGCCGTCGTATCCCCACGTGGCTGGAAGAGGACCTCACCCAGGGCAGCCTCAAGCGCTACCTCAAGTACCTCCAGACGGCCGCCGAAACCGACTGACTCACCCCAGCTCGATCCCCACCGGACAGTGATCCGAACCCAGGATGTCCGCGTGGATGGCCGCGGACTTCAGGCGCGGTCGCAACTCCTCGCTGAGCATCACGTAGTCGAGGCGCCACCCCACGTTGCGGGCCCGGGCGTTGCCCCAGTTGGCCCACCACGAGTAGTGGCCGCCCTCGGTGACGAACTCGCGGAAGGTGTCCACGTAGCCGGCGTCGACGAAGCGTTGGAAGCCGTCACGCTCCTCGATGGTGAAGCCGTGGGTGCGCTGGTTGCGCTTGGGATTCGTCAGGTCGATCTCGGTGTGCGCGACGTTGAGGTCGCCGCAGAAGATCACGGGCTTGCGGTCGCGCAGTTGCTGCATGTACGCGAGGAAGTCGCGGTCCCACTGCTGGCGGTATCCCAGCCGCGACAGATCGCGCTTGG
The DNA here is from genome assembly GCA_964558555.1 of uncultured Rickettsiales bacterium. Taxonomy (GTDB): domain Bacteria; phylum Myxococcota_A; class UBA796; order UBA9615; family CAYRNR01; genus CAYRNR01. The sequence continues at coordinate 12,783 of CAZLEO010000114.1, forward strand.
CGTTGGGGGTGTAGACGCTGACCACGAACAGGTCGTCGTACTCGGCGGCCACCACGCGCCCCTCGGGATCGTCGCGCACGTCGCCGAGGCCGCGGTGGACCGCGACGGGGTCGATCTGGCTGAAGATCATCGTGCCCGAGTAGCCCTTCTTCTCGGCGGGGTGCCAGTGAGCGGAGTACCCGGGGAGGTCGATCTTCACCTGCTCGGGCAACGCGCGGCTCTCCTGGATGCACAGGATGTCCGGCGCGGCCGCGGCGACGTAGTCGCCGAACCCCTTCTTGATCGCGGCACGGATGCCGTTGACGTTCCACGAATGCAGCGTCAGCCTGGCCATGTGGATGCTCCCGGATGGTGGGGTTCGTACTATATGCTCGTGCCGACAACGGCAAGACGGAGGTGACGCGATGATCGGTCGTGCAACCGCGGTGATGGGCGTCCTGGCGGTCCTGGCGTGCGCGCCGGCGACCCGGGCGGGCGCGTGGGGGACGTCCCTGCCCGACGAGGGCAAGCTCGTGAACCTGCCCGATCCCGAGACATCGGGCGGCGACGCCATGCGCGACGTGATGGCGTCGCGGCGCTCGGTGCGGCACTTCACCGAGGAGTCGGTCACGCTGCAGGAGCTGTCCCAGCTGCTCTGGGCCGCCCAGGGGGTGACCAACGACAAGGGGTGGCGGACCGTGCCCTCGGCCGGCGCCAAGTTCCCCATCGAGCTGTACGTCATGGCCGACCGCGTCGAGGGCCTGGCCCCGGGGCTGTATCACTACCGCGCCGGGGAGCACCGCCTCGGGCTGATCAAGAGCCTGCCCACGTCGGTGATGCTGCAGGCCGCGTGCAACAACCAGGCGTCGGTGGGCCGCGCCGCGCTGAACGTCATCGTCATCGGCGTGGTGTGGCGCGTGGAGGAGAAGTACGGCCCGGAGCGGTCCGAGCGCTACGTGGTGGTCGAGGGCGGGGCCGTGCTCGAGCACCTGTCCCTGGAGGCCCACGCGCTGGACCTGGGCAGCGTGATCATCGGCGGGTTCGACGACGGCCACGTGCAGGAGTTCGTCGGCACCGACGCCCTGCCCATCGGCGTGCTGCCCATCGGCCGCCCGATCCCCGCGCCGTGACCGATCTGCGCGTTCGCCGCTACCCGGGCGACGGCCCCACCGTCGTGGTGCTCCACGGCGGCCCCGGCGCGCCCGGCTCGGCCGCCGGGCTGGCCCGCGGCCTCGGCGACGACCTCGACGTGCTCGAACCCCTGCAGCGCCGCGCCGACGACCGTCCCCTCACCGTGGCGCGCCACGTGGAGGACCTCCTCGGCGTGATCCGCGGCCTGGGCGACGGCGCGTCCCCTGCCCTCGTCGGCTCGTCCTGGGGCGCCATGCTCGCCCTCGCCTTTGCCGCCACCCACCCCGATCGCACCTCCCGCGTCGCCCTGATCGGCTGCGGCACCTTCGACCTGCGCGCCCGCGGCCGCATGAACGCCATCCTCGACGAGCGCATCGACGACGCGCTGCGCGGCGAGCTCGAGGCCGTGTACGAGGAGATCGCCGATCCGGACGAGCGCCTGGCCGCCGTGGGCCGCCTGATCGAGCCCGTGTACGCCGTGGATCACCTGCCGTCCGACGCCGACGAGCCCCTGCCGTGCGACGACCGCGGCCACACCGAGACCTGGGAGGACATGATCCGCTGCCAGGCCGACGGCCTCTACCCGGCCGCCTTCGCCGCCTTCGACGGGCCCGTGCTGATGCTGCACGGCGACCACGATCCCCACCCCGGCCCGCTGATCCGCGACAGCCTCCTGCCCGTACTGCCCCAGCTGGAGTACGTCGAGTTCGCGCGGTGCGGGCACTACCCCTGGCGCGAGCGCGGCACCCGCGATCCGTTCTTCGAACAACTGCACAGATGGCTGGTCGAGGTCAGATCCAGCCCCTCCGAAGTTCGTGATACGCTGCCCTCTCGAACTCCCGAACAAAAAGGAAAACCGCGATGAGAACCCCGTCACTGCTGTTCCTGCTGTCTCTCCTCACCGCCGGCCTGCTGGTCTTCGGGTGCCCCGCCGACACCGGGGACGACGACGACTCCTCCGCGGCAGACGACGACGACGCGGCCGATGACGACGACGAGACCGACGACGACGACGCGGTCGGGGACGACGACGATCTGTCCGGCGACCCCACCACGGTCGAGGAGATCTGCTCGACCGTGTTCGACTGCTTCGCCAACGACTGGGGCTGGACCGACGAGCAGCAGTGCGCCGAGCTGTGGCTCAGCGGCTGCGCCGACGAGGCCGACTACCTGATCTGTACCCACGCGTGTATCACCGGCGACTGCGACGACTTCGCCATGGAGGACGGCAGCGGAGGGTGCGAGCCGGATTGCTGGGAGGCCTACTGCACCTGATGGCCGCGCCGGAACCGGCGGATCAGCATCCGTTCCCCGGCCCCAGCAGCGGGTCGTGGTCGTCGCAATCCCACCCATCGCCGGGGTAGTGGATGAAGTCGTAGGGGCCCGGCTGCCACCAGCTCGGCGCGCCGTCGCCGTCGAGGTCCCACACTCCGGAGGCGGGGCCGCCGTACATGCCCATGTCCGAGAAGCCACCGTCGGGATCGAGGATGGCGGTCTTGCCGGCATCGACACAGGGCGACGCGGGCTCCAGGTGAAGGTCCCAGTCCCAGCTGTCGATGGGCATGACGTCCAGGAACAGCGGTGGCTGGGAGATGTTGCCGTTGACACCGATGGGATCCCCCTGGAACCACGAGAAGTTTTCAGGGAGGTTGCCGTAGAAGTTGCAGTGGTCGAGCGTGGTGTCGGCGTAGAGCCCCCACAGCCCGCCGCCGTCGATGGTCCCCTGATTGTACGCCAGGATGACGTGGGTCAACGACAGGGTGTAGCCGTCGTTGAAGGCGATCCCTCCCACACTGACGGCCGCGTTCCCGACGACGACACCCTGATTCAGAACGGGATCGCTGGTGCTGCTCTGGAATGCTCCGCCGATCCCCACCATCGCCTCGTTGCCGGTGATGGCGAAGTCCTCCAGCGTCGGCGACGAGGCGACCACGTCCATCCCTCCGCCGCTGTCCGCGGCGACGTTGTCCGCGATCCACACGTGGGACAGGGAGGGTGACGATCCGTGCATGTGGATTCCGCCGCCGTATTCGGCCTCGTTGCTCACGATCGCGACGTTGTCCAGGACCACGTCGGCCACGAACAGGTCGATGCCGCCGCCATCCGTCGCCGCCATGTTCCCCTGGATGAGCAGGTCCGCCAGGGTGGGGTCGCCGCCGCTGACGTAGATCCCACCGCCGGACACGCTGACGTCGTTGCCGGTGACGTGCAGGTCGATCAGCGTGGGTGACGCGAAGTTGACGAAGACGCCGCCGCCGTACGTGTTGAATCCGCCGGTGAGCGTGAACCCCTCCAGCACGGCGTCGTGGGACTCGCCGGTCACGAACGAGACCACCGAGCCGCCCCCCATCGCGTGCACCGTGGTCACCTCGGGCCCGTCCACGCCTTGCACGTGGATGTCCTTGCCCTGGAAGTCCAGGGTCTCGAGGTAGGTGCCGGGCAGCACACAGATCGAGTCGCCCACGGCGGCGGCCGAGATGGCGTCCTGGATGAGGGTGTGGTCCGTGGGAACCAGGGAGGTGCAGGTCACACAGTCCTCGTCCGCCGCGCCGTCGCAGTCGTTGTCCCAGCCGTCGCAGAGCTCGACCGCGTCCGGGTAGATCGCGGCCTCGGTGTCGTCGCAGTCGCCGTCGCAGATCGTGAAACCGTCCAGATCCGCGTCGAGGCCCTCGTCGGTCGCTGGATCGCAGTCGTTGTCCTGCCCGTCGCAGACCTCTTCGGCGCCCGGGTGGATCGTGGCGTCGCCGTCGTCGCAGTCGTCCCCGCCGCCTTGCTCGTCGTAGTACCCGTCGCCGTCGGCGTCCACACCGGCGCTGCCGTCGCAGTCCTGATCCGTGCCGTCGCCGGGGATCTCCTCCGCGCCCGGATACACCGTCGCGTCCTCGTCGTTGCAGTCCCCCTCGCAGGGGCGAAAGCCGTCGAAGTCCCCGTCGATCTCGTCCCTGGGCACCTCGCCGTCGCAGTCGTCGTCGAGGTTGTTGCAGACCTCCGTGGCGCCGGGGTAGATGCCGGCCGCGTCGTCGGCGCAGTCCCCCTCGCAGGGCCAGATGCCGTCCCCGTCGCCGTCCTGCTCGTCGTCGGGCACGATCTCGTCGCAGTCGTTGTCGACGCCGTCGCACAGCTCCTCGGCGCCGGGGTGGGTCGTGGACTCGGTGTCGTCGCAGTCCCCGCCCTGGGCCACGTGCCCGTCGGGCTGCTCGCACTGGATCACCGCGTCGTCGTCGACCCCGAACCCGTCGCCGTCCCGGTCCGGGTACCAGGAGGGCAGGTTCTCGGCATCCACGTCGTCGATCTCGCCGTCGCAGTCGTTGTCCTCGCCGTCGCAGACCTCCTCGGCGCCTGGGTGGATCTCCGGGTCCGTGGGGTCGCAGTCCACGTCGTCGGGGTAGCCGTCGTTGTCGTAGTCGAAGATGGCCCCGCGATCGCTGCAACCCGCGGCACTCAACGAGGCTGCGATCAGCGTCAACAGGATCGTCCTGCGGATCGACATCGGTCCCCTCCTGTGGCGCTGATTCTACCGCGGCGCGGATGCAAAGACCCGGCAAGGTCTTCGGCGTTGTGTCCGGGAGTCTTGGGCTTCGCGCGTGGGGGTGTTACTTTGAAGCCCATGCCTCGCAACGGATCGTTCGTGCCGACCCTGGTCGGCCTGTCCCTCGTCGCCCTGATCGGCGCCTGCGCCGGATCGGTGCAGACCGAGGAGGCGGGCGAGCTCTACGCGGTGATCAGCGAGGACATCCCCACCGTGGTCACGGCCACCTGGCCCCTGCCCGAGGCGGACTACGAGGACGCGTGGGTCGAGTACGGCCGCGGCGAGACCGCCGAGGGATCGGCGCCCGGGTCCGAGGACGGCAGCGGACGGTTCGAGTCGGTGATCCTCGGCCTCAAGCCCTCCACCGAATACTGGCTGCAGGGTGTGGCCAGCACGTCCGACGGCCAGAAGCGCAGCCTGGTGACGTATGTCACCACCGGCGCGGTCCCCCCGTGGGTGCCCGGCCTGGAGAAGGAGGCGGGCGCCGAGGAGGAGCTGGGCGATCGCTTCTTGTTGACGTCGCTGGTCTCGGTGCCGTCGGCCGTGGTGATCATCGACTCCGACGGCGACTTCGTGTGGTGGCTCGCCGGGTCCGAGGACGACCCGCCCATCACGCGCGCCCGCATGGCCCACGACGGCGAGTCGATCCTGTTCCTGTCCAGCTTCCCCTACGAGATGGAGAAAGAGGTCGGCCTGTCCCGCAAGCTCGTGCGCGTGAGCCTGGACGGCGCGGACACCGAGACCATCCTGCTCGAGGACATCCACCACGACTTCGCCGAGCTGGCCGACGGCACCCTGGCGGTGCTGCGGCGAGACACCCGCTCCGTGGGCGACGTGCAGGTGGTGGGTGACGAGGTCCTCGAGATCCGCCCCGACGACAGCACCGCGGTGGTCTGGTCCATGTGGGACGAGCCCGAGATGGACACCGACGGCCTGCTCGAGCTCGAGGGTCGCTCCACCCACGGCAACGCCCTGGACTACGACGTCGAGCGAGGCGTGTACCAGGTGGGCTCGCGCAACCTGCACACCGTGTTCGAGGTGGACCGCGACTCCGGTGAGGTCCTGGTACGCTACGGCGGCGAGTACAGCGACTTCGCGTTGCCCAACGTCGAGGACGCCATGACGACGCACCAGCACCAGTTCCACGTGCTGGACGACGCCATCGTGTACTTCGACAACGGCGAGAACGGCGCCGAGCAGTCCCGCGTCGTCGAGTACGCCCTCAACGACGAGAACGGCCACGCCATCCCCGCCTGGGAGTACGTCTCCGACCCACCCATCTACTGCTACGCCATGGGCGACGTCACGCGCACCGACGACTACACGACCATCACCACGTGGTCCACCGCCGGCCGCATCGAGGAGGTGGACATCGACGGCGAGCCCCTGCGCGTCTACCAGCTCGATATCGGCGCTGCGTTCGGCTACACGACGGCGCTGGATTCGCTCACCGCGTCCGCCGACTGAGTCACTTCCCGTCCCGGTCCGTTCTTTTCGGGTGATAACCTCCGTGGCGAGCCGGGGGAGCCCATGCCGCGTCTACTGTTCCTCTTCGCGACGACGTCCGTCGTGGCCCTGACCACGAACTGCCGGGCCGAAACCTACGTGCAGGTCAGCGCGGGCGCTGCGCACACCTGCGCCCTGCGGACCGACGGCGAGATCGAGTGTTGGGGGCGGGATCTGGATGGCGAGTCGTCGCCGCCGGAGGGTCCCTTCCAGCAGGTCGTGGCGGGCAACCACGCGACCTGCGCCCTGCGGCAGGGGGGAGAGGTCGAGTGCTGGGGCGATCGACGGGCGCTTCCACGCGATCTCCCCGGAGGGGAGTTCGCCGCCATCGCGATGGGCCCTGGCGGGTTCGTCGCGACGGACCTCGACGGCGAACGGATCGTCTCCTTCCGGGGCCGGTCCGAACCCTTCGAGCTCACCGGCTCGGCGAAGGTGGTCGTGGGGGAGGCGTGGGCCTGCGCGCTGGGCGTGGACGGGCGAGTCCGCTGTCGCGCGATGCCTCGGCAGCGGGATCGGTTCATCGCCCCGCAGGGACCGTACACCGCGATCGCAGTGGGGGAGCATCACCTGTGCGGGATACGTGAAGCCGACGGGGGGATCGCCTGCCACGGCGGTGGCTGGCACGCCCGCACGCCTTCCCCGCGAGGCCGGTTCACGGCCCTGGCTTCGGGGATCGACCATGCGTGCGCCGTCCGCGACGACGGGATCACCGTGTGCTGGGGAGAGGACTCCTGGGGCCAGTCGTCGCCGCTCGAGATGCCGTTCGCCCAGGTCAGCTGCGGCGCGCGCCACAGCTGCGGTCTCACCGCCGAGGGCGAGGTCCGGTGCTGGGGGGACGACCGCCTGGGCCAGGTCAGTCGGGGCGATCCCGAATCCGTCGGCCTCTCCAGGGAGCGCTGGAAGACCGCCGCCCTCGCTCACGTGCAGGAGATGCACCGGCGGGGATCCCCGCGGTACTGCGATGCCCTCGGTGGCGTTCCGGGGTGGAGCGGAACCGTCGAGCAGTCGTGGTCCATCCTCGAGGCCGGGAGACCCGCCCGGCGGAAGCGGCCCGGGTCGGCGGTCTTCACCGAGCCGATCGTGAGCGGTGCCGACGGTGAGGAGCCTCCTCCCGGGATCGATCGGTGCTTCGACGCCTACTGGTCCACCCCGATGGGTGGCGAGCCGTTCGAGCTGTTCTGCCGCTGGTCCGTCTCGGCGGGGTCCATGGAGGTGCCTTACGTCTGTACGGCGACGTTCTCCGACGAGGAGCGGGCCGTCGAGGGGAGCCTGTGGCTGACGGACCATCCTCCCGCCGAGGGGGTGGTCGGCGGCGGTCCCCAGCATTCGTGCTCCGACGTCCACGGCTGGTCCACGCCCCCCGCCGGCCGGTTCACCGAGGTGGTCGCCGGGAGGAGCGGGACGTGCGGGTGGACCGAGGCCGGCTCGTTGACCTGCTGGGGCAACTGCTACGAGCCGCTCGCGACACCTGTCTCCTGGAGCCACGGTTCTGGAGAGGGCGTGTTCGAGGGCCGGTCGGGCATTCGCCCCGACGGCACGTTCGTCGCCTGGGATGGATTCACCCCGGGGGTGCGGGTGGTGCCGGGACCGTTCCTCGCGGTGTCCTCCGGCCTGTTCGGCGAATGTTACGTGTACGACGGCGGCGAGCTGGTGTGCCGGTCCAATAGCGCGAAGAGGCCCGAACCACCGGCCGGAGTCTACCGATCCGTCGACGTGGGCAGTCGCCACGCCTGCGGTCTGACCGACGCCGGGGAGGTGGTCTGCTGGGGCGCCGACGACGCCGGCCAGTGCGACGCGCCGCAGGGGGAGTTCACCCGCGTCCTGGTGGGGAGCCGGTTCAGCTGCGCGGTGCGCGACGACGACACCGTGGAGTGCTGGGGGCTGATCAGCGCCTCCCGCGAGCGGAAGGCCCCCGCCGAGCAGCTGTCCAGCGTCACTGCCGGCGACGACTTCGCCTGCGGCCTGCGCGACGACGGCACGCCGGTGTGCTGGGGGAGCTGCGGGATGATGCTCCCGCACACGGCGAATTACGTGTGCGAGTCGCCGTGCCGGCCTCCGGCGGGGGCACGCTTCCGCCAGATCAGCGCCGGCGGCGGGTTCACCTGCGGCGTGACGGTGGACGGGGACGTGCGGTGCTGGGGGTACGTCGCGCAGGGCGGCCCTGGCCCCGCGTTCGTCTCCATCAGCAGCGAGGGGTGCTACTCCCCCGGTCCCTAGACAGGATGCCAGGGTCGATCTCCCCTGCCTTCTGTGTCCACCCGTGGCAGAATCCTCGGAACCAATCGAGTTCAGACGTGTCGACATCGAAGTGCTGGGTGAGGTGTGCCTGCCCGGCGCAACGACATGCACGGGGTACAGACCATGCGCAGGATCGTCTTGATAGTCGCCTTGCTCACCTTCGTGGGCAGCTGCAAGAAGAACGGGGAGGTCACGAACATGCCGGTGGAGCCCACCGCGGCGGAGCGCGCCGTGAGCTTCGTGGTCGACGAGGAGGTGTCCGGGCTACGGATGCAGCTGCGCGAGGTCGGGCCGCCGTCCGCGGAGACGCCGGCGCTGGCCGTGGCCAGCGGTGAGGAGCTGACTGCGGCGAGAGCCAAGAAGCTCCTCGAGCGGGTGCCCGATCTGGAGATGGAGGCGGGTGACCGCCAGGCGTTCGCCATGCGGGCGGGATCCCAGCCGCCGCCGCTGACGGGCGAGACCATCGACATCCCGTTCCCCCCGCCCGAGGGCCCCCCTGCCGTGGACGCAGGCGAGCCCGGCGTGCTGGCCGTGCTGCGCTACGCCCCCGAGGGCGAGGTGCCCATGGCCCCGCACCTGAGCGTGACGTTCGACAAGCCCATGATCGCGGTCACGTCCCAGACCGAGGCCTCCCAGACCGTGCCGGTGACCCTGTCGCCCGAGCCCGACGGGGACTGGCGCTGGCTGGGCACCCGCACGCTGATGTTCGCCCCGGACGGCCGCTTCCCCATGGCCACCGAGTACACCGTCGAGGTGCCCGCGGGCACGGCCTCGGCCAACGGCGACAAGCTGGGCGAGGCCACCTCGTTCACCTTCACCACCCCGCCGCCGGTCCTGCAGAGCTACCACCCCTACGGCGGCCCGTACGGCCTCGAGCCGGTGATGTTCCTGGGCTTCGACCAGCGCATCGACACCGCCGAGCTGCTGCCCCACCTGGAGCTGAGCACCAACCGCGGCGGCAAGATCGGCCTGCGGATGGCCACAGAAGAGGAGATCGCCGCCGATCCGACCGTGGCCGCCCTGGTCGAGCGCGCCGAGGACGGCCGCTGGATCGCGCTCAAGGCCACGGCCCTGCTGCCCAAATCGGCCAGCTGCACCGTCACGGTCAAGCGCGGCGCGCCGTCGGCCGAGGGCCCGGGCATCACCGGGTCGGACCAGTACCAGACCTTCCAGACCTACGACCCGCTCAAGGTCACCGAACACCACTGCTCGTGGTACGACGACTGCCCGCCCACGGCGCCGTGGTACATCGAGTTCAACAACCCGCTGGACGACGCGGCGTTCGATCCGTCCACCGTGCGCGTCGAGCCTGCCGTACCCGGCTTGCTGATCCAGCAGTCGGGCGCGTCGCTGACCCTGACCGGCGTCAAGACCGGCCGCACCACCTACACCGTGACGCTGCCGTCGGCGCTGAAGGACACCTTCGGCCAGACCCTGGGCAAGGACCAGCAGCTGAAGTTCGCCGTGGGCCCGGCCGAGAAGACCCTGTTCGGCCCCGGCCAGGACATGGTCACCCTCGACCCCACCGGCCCGGCGACCTTCCCGGTGTTCTCCACCAACCACGACAAGATCAAGGTGCGCGTGCACCGCGTGGACCCGTCGTCGTGGAACGCGTGGTGCCAGTGGCGCCGCACGTACAACTACGACACGGACACCCCCGGCTCCATGCCCGGCACCGAGGTGCTCGACACCAAGATCAAGGTCGAGGGTCCCGACGACACCCTCAACGAGACCGCCGTCGATCTCGGCCCCTACCTGCAGGATGGCGCCGGCCAGTTCCTGCTGTGGATCGAGCCGAACAAGCAGCCCCGCGAGCGCTGGCGCCGCCAGGAGATCCTGGCGTGGGTGCAGGTCACCAAGATCGGTTTGACCGCCTTCGCCGACAGCGAGGAGCTCGTGGCGTGGGTGACCCAGCTCGCCGACGGCGCGGCCGTCGAGGGTGCGAAGCTGCAGGTCCTGCCCGATGACGATCCGACCGGCACGTCCGACGGCCACGGCCTGGCGCGCCTGGCGCTGAAGACCGACCCGACCGGTCCGCAGGTCCTGGTCGCCACCGTGGGCGACGACCTGGCCATGCTGCCCCAGTCCACCAGCTGGTGGAACGACCACGCGGGCTGGCGCAAGCTCGAGTACACCGACTCCATGCGCTGGTACACCTTCGACGACCGGGGCCTGTACAAGCCCGGCGAGGAGGTGCGGCTCAAGGGCTGGCTGCGGCGCTGGGAGCCCGGCCGCGGCGGCGACATCCAGGGGCTGGAGACCCAGCCCACCTCCATCGAGTGGATGCTGCGCGGCCCGCGCGGCAACGACCTGGCCAACGGCGACGTGAAGGTGTCGGGCCTCGGCGGCTTCGACGTGGCCCTGGACCTGCCCGAGGACGTCAACCTGGGCACCGCGTGGCTGTATCTCGAGGCCAAGGGCGCCTCCGCGGTGACCAGCACCAGCCACAACCACCCGATCCAGATCCAGGAGTTCCGCCGGCCCGAGTTCGAGGTCGGCGCCACGGCCGAGCCCGGCCCCTTCGTGCTGGGCCACGAGGCCGTGATCAGCGTCAACGCCGCGTACTACGCCGGCGGCGGTCTGCCCAACGCCCCGGTGCAGTGGCAGGTCCACGCCAGCCCCACCCACTACGCGCCGCCCAACTGCAACGACTATCAGTTCGGGGCCTGGAGCCCCTGGTGGTGGTACGGCCGGGGCGGCCACGGCGGCAACGACACGTGGGAGTACCTCGAGGGCAAGACCGACGCGCTCGGTCAGCACCACCTGGGCATCCACTTCGAGTCCATGAACCCCCCGCGCCCGATGAACGTGCGCGCCGAGGCCACCGTCACCGACGTCAACCGCCAGGCCTGGACCGCCTCGTCGTCGGTCATGGTCCACCCCGCCGACATCTACGTCGGCATGCGCACCGAGCGCGGCTACGTGGACAAGGACGACCCCATCGAGGTCGCGTCCCTGGTCGTGGACCTGGACGGCAACCCCGTGTCCGGCGTGGCCGTGGACCTGCGGCTGTCCCGCATCACCTGGGAGTGGCGCAACGGCAGCTACCAGGAGATCGAGGTGGACCCCGAGGAGTGCAAGGTCACCTCGTCCACCGACGCCCAGGAGTGCATCTTCGAGCCCGACATGGGTGGCAGCTACCGCATCCGCGCCACCGTCACCGACGAGCAGGGCCGCGAGAACCGCACCGACATCCGCGTGTGGAAGTCCGGCGGCGAGCGCCCGCCCGCCCGCAGCGTCGAGCAAGAAGAGATCACGCTGATCCCCGAGAAGCAGGAGTACCAGCCCGGTGAGACGGCGAAGTTCCTCATCCAGGCGCCCTTCTTCCCGGCCGAGGGCCTGCTCACCGTGCGGCGATCCGGCCTGGTGAGCACCCAGAGCTTCCGCCTCGAGGAGGCCACCCTGGCCCTGGAGGTGCCGATCCTCGACGAACACATCCCCGACGTCACCGTACAGGTGGACCTGGTGGGATCAGCGGCGAGGGCCGACGACTCCGGCGAGGTGCGCGACGACCTGCCGCGCCGCGTGGCCTTTGCCACCGGCACGCTGACCTTCAAGGTGCCGCCGCTGAGGCGCACCCTGGACGTGCAGGCCGTGCCCCGCGAGGCCGCGCTCGAGCCCGGCGGCGACACCATCATCGACCTGACCGTCCTCGATCACGACGGCAAGCCCGTGTCCGGCGCCGAGGTGGCCGTGGTCGTGGCCGACGAGTCCGTGCTCGCCCTGACCGGCTACCAGCTGCCCGACCCCCTGGCCGTGTTCTACGCGACCCGCGGCGCGGGTGTGAGCGACTACCACCAGCGCCACCAGGTGGTGCTGGCCGATCCCATGGCCCTGGCGTCCATGGCCGCGGCCAACATGCCCGTGGGCGGCGACGGCATGATGGTCGCCCAGTCGGCCATGCCCGTGACCTCCTCGCGCAGCCGCAGCGGCGGCGCCATGCCCCCGCCGGCCCCGCCGGGCGAGGCCATGGACATGGAGTTCGACGACGACGCCGGCGTGGCCCTCTCCGAGAACAAGGCGTCTCCCAAGAAGAAGGGCGGCCGCGGCGAGTCGGCCGAGCCCGCCATCGCCATGCGCACCGACTTCCGCGCCCTGGCCCTGTTCGCGCCCGAGGTGACCACCGACAACAAGGGCAAGGCCGAGGTGCCGCTGTCCCTGCCCGACTCCCTGACCCGCTACCGGGTCATGGTCGTGGCCGTGGCCGGCGGTCAGCAGTTCGGCACCGGCGAGTCCAACGTCACCGCGCGGCTGCCGCTGATGGTCCGCCCGTCACCCCCGCGCTTCCTCAACTTCGGCGACACCTTCGAGCTGTCGGTCGTCCTGCAGAACCAGACCGACGAGCCCATGGACGTCGAACTCGCCGTGCGCGCCACCAACGTGGCCGTGTCGTCGCAGCTCCAGAACCGGCGCGCTGCAGCCGAGTCCACCGAACCCTCGGTGGCCGGCCGCAAGGTCACCGTCCCGGCAGCCAACCGCGTGGAGGTCCGCTTCCCCGCCGCGGCCCAGATGGCCGGCACCGCGCGCTTCCAGGCCGTGGCCGCGTCCGGCTCCGTTGCCGACGCCGCGAACTTCGACCTGCCCGTGTGGACCCCGGCGACCGCCGAGGCCTTCGCCACCTACGGCGAGCTCGACACCGGCGCCATGGTCCAGCCCGTGCGCGCGCCGGGCGACGTCTGGCCGCAGTTCGGCGGCCTGGAGATCACCACGTCGTCCACCCAGCTGCAGGCCCTCACCGACGCGGTGCTGTACCTGACGAGCTACCCCTTCGAGTGCAACGAGCAGATCGCCTCGCGCATCATCGCCATCGCGGCGTTGCGCGACGTGCTGTCCGCGTTCGAGGCCGAAGGCCTGCCCGCCCCCGAGGTCCTGGAAGCCTCGGTCGACGCCGACCTCGCCCGCCTCGCCGTCCGTCAGAACCACGACGGCGGCTTCGCCTTCTGGCGCAAGGGCGACGAATCCTGGCCCTACCTCGGCATCCACGTGGCCCACGCCATGGCCCGCGCCCACGAGAAGGGCTACGAGGTGGACTCCGACATGTGGGCGCGGTCGCTGAAGTACCTGCGCCGCATCGAGTCCCACATCCCCCACTGGTACTCCCAGGAGTCCAAGTGGACCCTGCGCGCCTACGCGCTGAACGTGCGCATGCGTATGGACGACGTGGACACCAAGGAGGCCAGGCGCCTGCTCAAGGAGGCCGGCACCGACAAGCTGCCGCTGGAGGCCCAGGGCTGGATCCTGCCCGTCCTGCACGCCGGCGGAGCCACGTCGGAGGCCGACAAGATCCTCCACCACCTCAACAACAACATCGCCGAGACCGCGGCCGGCGCGCACTTCGTCACCGGCTACTCCGACGGCGCCCACGTGCTGCTGCACTCGGACCGCCGCGCCGACGGCATCATCCTCGAGTCCCTGATCTCCGTGACCCCCGACTCGGACCTCATCCCCAAGCTGGTCCGCGGGCTGCTCGACCACCGCAAGCGTGGCCGCTGGTCCAACACCCAGGAGAACGCCTTCGTCCTGCTCGCCATGGACCGCTACTTCAACGTCTTCGAGTCCGAGACCCCCGACTTCGTCGCCCGCGTCTGGCTCGGCGACGGCTACGCCGGCGACCACACCTTCAAGGGCCGCACCACCGAGCGCGCCCACATCGACATCCCCATGGCCTACCTCACCGAGGTGGACGGCGATCAGCCCCTCACCCTGGCCAAGGACGGCGACGACGGCCGCCTGTACTACCGCATCGGCATGCGCTACGCCCCCACCGACCTCGACCTCGAGCCCGCCGACTACGGCTTCGCCGTCGAGCGCACCTACGAGGCCGTGGACGACCCCGAGGACGTCCGCCAGGCCGAGGACGGCACCTGGCACGTGCGCGCCGGCGCCCGCGTCCGCGTCAACCTCACCATGGTCGCCCCCATGCGCCGCTACCACGTCGCCCTGGTCGACCCCCTCCCCGCCGGCCTCGAGCCCATCAACCCCGAGCTCGCCGTCTCCGGCACCCTGCCCCCGGACACCTCCGAGGCCGAGCTGTCGTCGAGCCGCTACTGGTGGTGGTGGCGCACCTGGTACGAGCACGAGAACATGCGCGACGAGCGCGTGGAAGCCTTCACCTCCCTGCTCTGGGACGGCATCCACACCTACACCTACGTCGCCCGCGCCACCACACCGGGCAACTTCGTCGTGCCGCCCACGAGAGCCGAGGAGATGTACCACCCCGAGACCTTCGGCCGCGCCGGCACCGACAAGATGGTGATCGAGTAGCCCTCCTTCCTCGTTCCCACGCTCCAGCCGGGCCGCGGGCGGATGGGAACGCATTCCCCGGCCGCTCCAGCGGCCCTCCCCTGAATCCTCGTTCCCACGCTCCAGCCGGGCCGCGGGCGGATGGGAACGCATTCCCCGGC
>CAZLEO010000115.1:0-27438 GCA_964558555.1 uncultured Rickettsiales bacterium
CGAAGAGTTTCTCCTGTGATCACGCGGGAGTCCATGGAACCGGTTCGAGTGGGAGGATCGTTCGGCGCTGGAGACCATCGGCGCCAAGGGGATCAGCGTCGCCGACCTGGACGACGACGGGTGGCCCGACGTGGTGGTGTCCAACGGGTTCGACGGGGCCACGCACTTGCTGGACTCGTACGTGTACTGGGGCTCTGCCGACGGGTTCTCCGCCGAGCGCCGCGACGAGCTGCCCACCAGCGGCGCGGCGGGCAACGCCGTGGCCGACCTGGACGACGACGGTTACCTGGACGTCGTGTTCGCCAGCCACCACGACGACTTCACGCCGAACGTCGACTCGTTCGTCTACTGGGGCGGCCCGGACGGGTTCGACCCTGTGCGCCGAAGCGACCTGCCCACCTCCATGGCCATCGGCGTGTCCGCGGCCGATCTGGACGCGGACGGGCACCTCGACCTGGTGTTCTCCAACAACCGCGACGGCGAGACCTACAACATCGACTCGGTCGTCTACTGGGGCGGTGCGGACGGATTCGATCCGGAGACGGTCACGGCCCTGCCCACCCACGGCGCCATCGGCAACGCCGTGGCCGACCTCGACGGCGACGGCTTCCTCGACGTGGTGTTCGCCAATCACCACGACGACGCCACCCACGAGGTGGACTCGACCGTCTACTGGGGCTCGGCGCAGGGATTCGACCCCGAGGTGAGGACCGAGCTACCGACCCTGTCGGCCCGGGGTGTCCGCGCCGCGGATCTGGACGGCGACGGGCGCCTGGATCTGGTGTTCGGCAACCACTGCGACGACGTCACCCGGGCCGTGGATTCGATGATCTACTGGGGGACCGACGCCGGGTTCGGCGAGCACGCCGTGACGCGCTTGCCCACGGTGGGGGCCGTGGGTGTGTCCGTCGCCGGGCTCTGATCAGCCCTGGCCCTGCTTCGGGCGCCTGGCCGAGCGCGTCTCGCCGGGACGCAGCGCCGTTCCCTGCGGCTCCTCGCCGTCCTCACCGTCCTCGAGCAACCGCGCGCTCTTGCCCGGATGGTCCTTCTCGGCGGCGAACGCGCTGGCCTTGTAGAAGCTGTACGCGACGGCCACGAACAGGGGCACGATGAAGGCGCCCATGGACGCGAACATGGCGTGGTTGCCGTTGTCCACCAGCCAGCCGCACAGCACGGCCCCGACGGCGCCGACGAGGCCGGCCAGGGTCAGGGCCTTGCCGGACTCGCGGTTGGCCTCGTACCAGACGTCGGGATCCGCGAGGGTACGCGGCGTGCGGAAGCCGTACAGCGCGTTGGGCGGGATCTTGTCCAGGGCCATGGGCAGGCCGACGAGGGAGATGAACAGGCTCGAGGCGACGACGACGAAGACTTCCCAGTGCATGGCGGCTCCCCTCCGAGCGAGCGAATGCTCAATCTACGGCGGCGGGAGCTTTCTCTTCCGTCTCTTCCCAGCGGGTCTCACCGCGGTAGCGCAGGCTGGCCTCGCGCAGCACGGCCAGCTGGTCGGCCGGGATGCCCGGGAAGTCGGCGCCCTCCAGCCGCTTCTCCATCCAGCCGGGCCCGCCCGGGACCACCTTGCCCTCTTTGCGCAGCAGGTGCCGCTCGAGCCCCAGCAGCGAGCTCATGTTGTGCTGGACGAAGTCGTTGCGCACGTCCATGTCGAGCAGGCCGCCGTTCCAGCCGCCAAAGGCCTTGGGGCGGTCGGTCATCCAGAAGCACATGTCCGGGTCGTACTGGCTGAGCATCTCGTGGCGCGCGGTCTCGATCAGCAGCTGCTCGATCCAGGCGCAGTCCTGGCCGGCGAGCTCGCACGTCTCGAGCACCGCGCCGAGCCCCTCGCCACGGGTGGCCGCCGGGGTGGATCGTGGCGGGTTGTAGTAGCCGCCGCGGAAGTCCGGGTAGTCCTTCCAGTACTTCTCATTCTTGAGGTACTGATACTCCACGGCACGGCACAGGTTGAGGGAGTGCTCCAGGTACCGCGGGTCCTCGGTGTACAGGTACAGGTAGCTCAGCGCGAGCATCAGCCAGTGGTCGTTGGCCAGCTTGGTCTCGTCCTTGCCGTGGTCGCGCACGTCGATGAGCCAGTCGGCGCCGCGCACGGCGCTCTCCAGCCACAGCTCGTTGCGGTCCCACGAGTACAGCCGGATCAGCCCCAGCAGCGCCTCCCCGGGGTAGTACGGCGAGTCGTCGGTGCTGGTCACCGGGCCGCCCGGATGCCGCGAAGGGAAGTAGATGAACTCTCCGTCTTCCTTCTGGGACGCCACGATGAACCGCGCGAAGCCCAGGGCCTGCTCGCGGTACGTCTCGGTGTCCCCCGTGGCCTCCGCGTACTGGTTGATCATCACCAGGGCCAGGCCGGCGCCGCCGAGCTTGATCAGCCCCTCGGGGGCCCCGGCCGTGCGCGGGCTGACGATGAACAGCGACTCGCCGAAGCTCTCGTGATCCTCGGGGAACCAGTGTCCGGTACGCCGGTCGCTGTCGCAGTGGCCGAACAGGTAGGCCATGGCCTTTTCGGACGCCGCCAGGTATGGCTCGAACCGCGTGCGGTCGTACACCTGCAGGATGGAGTACGTGGTGCCGCCGTGGCGCAGCAGGTTGTACGAGCTGCTGTCGCGGTCCTGCACGACCTTGAAGTTGTAGCGGATCTTGCCCGATCCCTCGATGGACGAGATGAGGTAGTCGTTGGCCCAGACCATCCGCTGCAGCAGCACCTCGGGGGTGGCGTCGGCGAACTCGCGCGGGTGCAGCCGGTACAGCCGGAACACGCCGGGCACCTCAGCGCCGGGCTCGTCCTTCTCCACCCAGGACAGCGTCTTGAACTCCTCGTACGCGAATCCCTCGTCCAGGTCCCCCACCGAGCCGTTGCGCTTGCGCAGCTGCTTGGCCACCTCCTTGCGCTTGAAGCACTTGTCCTTGGACGCGTAGATGCCCCGCTCCAGAAGCTCGCTGGGTAGCAGCCACGACACCTCGCCGTCCGCGCCGGTGACGAAGTAGCCGTACGTGCCCACGCGCCGCGCCTTGGGCTTGTCCTCGTCTCCGTCGAACTTCTTGGCTTTGGATCGCCGCACGACCTCGAACTTGAGCCGGATCGACGCCTTGTCGGCAGGATCGATGCGCCTGCCCGCCTCGTCCTTGAGCGCCGCCGCCGCCGCCTCGAGGGACCCGGCCAGGTCGTCCCCGATCCCGGTGTCGCAGATCATCCGCGGCTTCTCCTGGTACGCGCACACGAACGCCCTCCGACCGGGCAGCGCCGCCAGCGCCGCCGTGTCCGGCGCGTCCTCGCCGTACAGCACGTGCCGCACGACGGCCATGCCCGTCGCGGCCGTCTCCGCGTCGGTCAGGGCTTCCCTCAGGGCGTCCTCGTCGCCCGCCTCGCCCAGGGCCGTCCCGGGCCCGGAAGGTCCCTGCTTGCCGCCACAGGCGGTCAACGAGGACGTCAGCAGGATCACGATCATGCCGGTGATGTGGCGCATGGTCCCTCCAGCTCACGCTCCGGGGTGACCCGGAACGGTCGTGCCTGAGTATCACGTGCGCGCGCCCGTAGCCAACGCCCTCGTCGGTTGATCCCTCCCGGGCGGTCTGATAGGCACACCGCGTGAACCCCCTACTACGCATAGCGAGCCTGGCCAGCCGCCACCCCCTGTACGTCCTCTCCATCGCGCTGACCGGCGTCATCGCCGCGTACGGCCTGCTCTTCCCCGACGACCTGGGCCGGTACGGCGCCATGTTCGCCGACACGGTCTTCGGAGCCCTGGGCTGGTTCTTCATGGCCGTGGTGACCTTCTTCTTGCTGTTTTGCATCTGGCTGGCGGTGGGGCGCTACGGACGGGTCAAGCTGGGCAAACCCGACGACGAACCCGAGTTCTCGACCCTGTCGTGGATGGCGATGCTGTTCGCGGCGGGCATGGGGGTGGGGCTGCTGTTCTGGGGGGTGGCCGAGCCGGTGATGCACTATGCGTCGCCGCCCGTGGGCGAGGGGAGCACCCCTGACGCGGCGCGCAAGGCGATCGTGCTGACGAGCTTCCACTGGGGTCTGCACGCGTGGGCCGTGTACGCGGTGGGCGCCATCGTCCTGGGATACTTCGGGTTTCGCCTGGGCGCGCCCTACCTGCCCGGCGCTCCGCTGAGGATCGCGTTCAAGGACCGCTGGGTGGGACCGGTGGCGGGGCTGGCGGACTTCATCGGCGTCATCGCCGTGACCGCCGGTGTGGCCGGATCGCTGGGCATGGGCATCATGCAGATCCAGGCGGGGTTGAACGTCACCTTCGGGCTCCCCGCCGATTCGAAGTTGCTGGCGGGCGGCCTGATGGTGGTCCTCGTCCTGGCGTACCTGGCGTCGGCGTCCACGGGCCTGGACAAGGGCATCAAGTGGCTGAGCAACATCAACATCGTCATCGCCATCTGCCTGCTGCTATTCATGCTCGTGGCCGGCCCGACCGCCTCGCTGCTCGGCGCCTTCGTCACCGCCGTGGGGGACTACACGTCGTCCCTGGCGAGCCTCACCATGCGGCTGTTTCCCTACCGCGACCTGGACCAGTGGACCCAGGCCTGGACCCTGACGTACTTCATCTGGTGGATCGCCTGGGCCCCCTTCGTGGGGGTCTTCGTCGCCCGCATCAGCCGGGGCCGGACCCTGCGTGAGTTCGTCCTGGGCGTGCTCTTCGCGCCGACCCTGTTCTCCATCCTGTGGTTCTCGGTCTTCGGCGGCATCGCCATCCACGAGGACATGCACGGCGTGGGCGGGATCGCCGATCTGGTCAACGAGGACGTGACCGTCGCCCTGTTCGCCCTGTTCGGCCTGCAGCCCATCTCGGCCGTGCTCGGCGTCACCGCGCTGGTGCTCATCTTCATCTTCCTGGTCACCAGCGCCGACAGCGCGACCTTCGTGCTGGGCATGCTGACCAGCAAGGGCACCCAGAACCCGCCGGTGAGGCGCAAGATCACCTGGGGCGTCATCCTCGGGGGCCTGGGCGCGGCGCTGCTGTTCACCGACAACATCGACGCCCTCAAGGCCGTGGTCGTGGGCGGCGCGGTCCCGTTCACCTTCATCCTGCTGCTCCAGACCGCGGCCCTGGTGAAGATGCTGCGCAAGGACCCGGACGTGCCCCGGCGCCCGCGGCGCAAGAGCCGCCGCAAGGACGCCGCCAAGGCCGCTGCTGTGGGGCTGACGCTGCTGGTCTCGGGCGTGACCCTGCCCGGGTGTGCCGAGAGGTCCGTCACCACCCGGGTGGGGGCCAAGGACTTCGTCGAGCAGCTGCTGCTGGCCGAGATGACCGCCAGCTTGCTGCGCGACGCCGGGCTCGACGTGCCCGACGTCGTGCTCTGCGGCGATACGTACACCTGTCACGACGCCCTGTACCGGGGCGACCTCGACGTGATGGTCGAGTACACGGGCACCGGGCTGGTGTTCCGCGGCGGGCGTTCGGCCGACCAGCGCGTGGAGGTGGACCAGCTCAACGACATGTACGAGGGCAGCGGCCTGACGTGGCTGGCGCCCCTGGGGTTCGACAACAGCTACCGCCTGGTCGTGCGCAACGACGTCGCCATGACCGAGGGGATCGTCAGCATCGAGGACCTGCAGGTGCTCGACGACGGCATCCGGATCGCGTGCCCGGCGGAGTTCCTGCGTCGGCCCGCCGACGGGTTGCCCGCCGCCCTGCGCAGGCACGGCCTCGGGCTCGCCCAGGACCCCCTCGTGGTGGACGACTCCGTCGAACGCGTGTACGCGCTGATGGAGGGCAAGGTGGACGTGGCGGTGACCTACGCCACCGACGGCGTGATGTCCGATCCCCGCCTGACCGTGCTCGAGGACCGGCTGGCGTTCTTCCCACCGTACGAGGCCGCATACCTGGCGCGCACCGAGTCGCTGGGCGCCCTGCCCGACCTGGACGCGCAGCTGCGCCAGCTCGGCGGGCGGATCGGCGAGGACGCGATGCGGTCGATGAACTACGCGGTGCAGGTCGAGGGGCAGGCCCCCGCGGCGGTGGCCGATCGGTTCCTGCGAGACGAGGGGCTGCTGGCCACCCCCAGCAGCGGCGGCATCGGCAAGCCTTCCATGTGCGTGGCCCACCACACCGCCGACGACGTGGCTCCCTACGTCACGCGCACGCTGAGTGCGGTGCGCGAGGCGTTCCCGGACCGCACGGTGACGCTGGACGAGGACGAGGACCCGATCCAGAGCGTGGTGTCGGGGCGCTGTCGGCTCGGATTGCTGGGTGCTGAGCGGTTCTTCGAGATGGACGGCTCCCTGCGGCGCGAGGAGCGGGTCGCTGCGGCCGCCGTGGTCGGCAACCGGATGCTGCACCTGGTGCGGCGAACAGGAGACGAGGGCTTCTTCGACGGTCGGATCGGATTGCAGCCCGCCAACAGCGGCGGAGCGCGGGTCGGTGAGCTGGTGCTGTTCGCCGAGAACCGCACGGCCGCCGCGTACGACCGCATCGACCGGCTGCTGGGCATGGTCCAGGGCGACGACCTCGACGCCGCGCTGCTGCTGCTGCCACCGGGCGACGACGACCTGGTGCAGGCCATGGCAAGCGGCGCCCTCGAGCTCCGCCCCCTCGACGAGTGGGTGAAGAGCGAGCGCGCCACCTTGCTGCCCTATCTCCGCCCCGCTCGTATCCCCGCCGGCACCTACCCCCACCAGGCCTCACCCGTGGAGACGCTCTCGGCACAGGTCCTGCTCGCCGGGCCGGCCGCGGCGTCCGGTCCGCTCGGAGCGGCCGGCGGTCCCGCGTCCACCCTGCCGTCCACGGCCCATCCCCTGGCCCGGGACAAGGTCAACACCCTGGCCGTGGCCACCGGCGCCATGGAGTCGCCCGATCCGGTCCTCCCGACCGTGTGGACACAAGGCCGCGGCCTACCCCGGGGCGAGGAGACCGGCCACGAGGTCCTGTACACCGTGCTCAACGCCCTGGTGCTGCTGTACCTGGGCTGGCTCGCGTGGCTCGTCGTGCGCCGGGATCCCGCTCCCCGTCCTTCCGACAACTAGGGTTGTAGAGCCCACAACCCCTGCGCGCTCGCGTGGGACGCGCACACGTGGAGATCGAGCGACGCGACCCGATCGAGCGATCTGGCACGGCCCTTGCGATACCTCCAGACAACACGATACGCAGGAGGACAGCATGGACACCCGGAACACCGCCAAGACCCTCGCCACGACCCTCATCGCCGCCGGCGCCCTGGCCTTTGGCGCGGCCGACGCCCACGCCCTGGGCGGGAACGGACCGCTGGCCGACCACGTCGATCACGGCATGGCGACCAGCCCGGTGGCCGACGGCGACGATCTGTACCTCTTCGAGGCCGACGGCCGCACGTTCGTGTTCCACGTGTGGGGTGAGGACGCGCCGTACCTGGCGGGCTACGAGGGGTTCGAGGAGCTCGAGGGCGACGATTGGGACTGGGCGGCAGGCTACCTCGCCGAGGCCGTCATCGACACACCCCCCAAACCCGTACCCGCCATCCTCTGCGGCGCGCTCGACCCCGACGCCGGCCCGATCATCGCCATCGTCGATCCCGTGCCGGACCCGGTCCCCTCGATCTCCGTCAATGACCTCGTCTCGGGGTGGGATCCCGGCCCCGGGCCCATCATCAACGGTATCGTCGATTCCCCCCCCAAGCCCATCCCTGGGGACCTGGTCGGATTCGACAACTCGCCGCCCACGCCCATCCCGGGTTCGGTCATCGGCGCCGTGTACGAGATCCCTCAGGAGCTGCTCTGAGTCAGTCCCCCAGGATCTCCACCCTCCCCTTCCCTCCATCCACCCGCAACATCTGCCCGGTCTCGATGACCTCGGTCGCAGGGCCCACGTTGACCACCGCGGGGATGCCGAACTCCCGCGCGACGATGCTGCCGTGGCTGAGCAGGCCGCCGAGGTCCATGACGATGGCCGCGGCGTTGATGAAGTAGGGGGTCCAGCCGGGATCGGTGAAGGGGGCGACGAGGATCTCGCCGGGTTCGAGCTGGTCGGTGCCGGCGCGCAGGAGGACGCGCGCGCGCCCGGTGACCACGCCCGGGCTGACGGCCAGGCCGGTGAGCGCGGTCGTCCCTTCCGCGGCAGGGGTCGTGTGGTGCTCGTCGGGGTCGAATCGTCCCTCGACGACGGCAGGCGGGTGGACGTCGAGCCAGCCGATGTACTCCAGCCGCCGCTCGTCGATGAGGGGTCTGAAGACCTCCGGCTCTTCGATCAACCGCGGGAGCTCACCCAGGGCGACGAAGAACACGTCGTCGGGCTCGTACAGGTCCTTGCGCCCGGAGAGCCTGCGGCCGAGCTCCAGCACGACCCGCCGCACGCCGGCGAGGGTGCGCACCATGTGGCTCTTGAGCGTCTCGCGCATGGGCCCGACCTGGCGGGCCTTGCGGAGCAAGAAGGCCAGCATCCAGCGTTTGAAGGGATTGCGGAGCCGGTCCAGCGCCTCGGCCTCGGCGGCCTCGCGGTCGCGGCCGAGCGCGTCGAACTGGGCCTGGAAGTCGTGTGCCGCCCCGGCGTCGACGTAGGACCGGACCTGGGCGAGGATCTCGTCGGGCTGTTCCGACCAGCGGGCGTTGAACAGCTCCAGCTCACCGCGGGCGTGGTGGCCGTGCCCGGCCATGAAGGCGCGCCACGCGTCGAGGAACCGCCTCCCGTCGTCCGAGGCCTCGTAGGCGGCCTTCAGCGAGCCGAAGTCGCCGGCGCCCGCCAGGCCGTCGGCGAGGGCCGCGGACTCGCGTATCCGCGCCGCCAGGGCCCACAGCGCGAGCCCGGCGTTGGCGTTGTCGTTGTTGCCCAGGCCGGCCATCATCCGGCTGGCGAGGATGTTGCCGTCGTCGCCGAACCACCTCGCGCAGTTGTCGTACAGCGCCTGCTCGTACAGCTGCGCCGCGCCGGTGAGCTCGAACGTCTCGGAGTCGGTCAGCAGCGCGTCCACGGTGGCCTGCGCGCGTTCGACGAGCTGGCGATCGTCGAGATCCGCGAGATCGGCCTCGAGCAGGGCCATGGCCCGCCCGCGAACGCGCTGGAGAGCCCCGTCCGCCTTCTCGCCGGACAGGGTCAGCATGCGCCACAGCAGCGCGGGCATCTTGCGGGCGAGCCGCAGGGTGCTGAACCCCAGATCGGGCAGGTCGTCCGGGGCGAACTCGAGCGCGCCCAGCGCGTCGTCGTGCTGGCCGCCGAACACCTCGGTGAGCCCGCGGTTGCGCATGCCCGGCACGCGGCGGATGGCGGCCACCACCGTGTTGAGGTTGGCGTAGACCCGGCCTCCGATCCGGCCGAAGAACGTGTGCCCCTGCAGGTCCATCCCCAGGCTCTCGAAGAAGCTGCCGATGAGCACGCCGATGACCGGCTCGAGGATGGACCACGACAGGGGCGTGACCACGTCGGGCAGGACCTCGCCGGAGTTGACGTTGCTCCACACGACGTGGTCCTCGTCGCTCTCCTCGGTGTCCGACAGGGTCGTGATCGGCCGCGCCTGGAGCAGATACACGTCGTGGCCCACCACCGAGAATTCCACGTCCTGGGGCCCGTCGAACGCCTCCTCCACCTGCAGCGCCAGGCGCGCCAGGCGGCCGATCTCCCACTCGCCCAGGAGCACGCGGTCGGGGTGGTCCGGCGCCAGATCGCGGTCGGCGACGGCCAGCTCGCTGCGATCGAACGTCACCCGTTCGGGCGTCACGCGGCCGGAGACGAGGTCCTCGCCCAGGCCGGCACAGGCCTCGATCAGCAGGCGTTCCCGATCTCCGGTGACGGGATCCACCGTGAACAGCACCCCCGACACCTCGGCCGGGACCATCTGCTGGACCACCACCGCCATCTGCACGGCGCGGTGGTCGATGCCGTTGCGCTCGCGATACTGGAACGCCCGCTCGGTCCACAGGGACGCCCAGCAGCGCCGCAGCGCGGCCTCGCAGGCCGGCAACCCCTCCACCTCGAGGAACGTGTCGTGCTGGCCGGCAAAGGAGTGGCCGGGCAGATCCTCGGCCGTACCCGACGAGCGGACCGCGACCGCGAGCGGACCCCCGGCGCGCTGCTCCAGCTCGGCCCACGCGGCCTGTAGCTGTTGTCGCAACGAACTCTCGAGATCGGCGTCCTCGACGGCCGCTCTCAGGGCGGCCAGCGCGTCACTCGATTCGTCCGTACCCGCCTCCACGGCGGCGCGAATCTCCCCCTCGCAGCCCTGGAGGTGGGCGACGTACGCGTCGCCTGCCACGGCGAACCCCGGCGGCACCGGCAGGCCCATGGCCCTCATGCGCGCGAGGTTGACTGCCTTGGCCCCCACGGCGCCGCTGGGATGCGCGGCGAGCTGCTCGAGAGGCAACACGGTCATGGGATCGTGAAACTCCTTTGAAGGATCGAACCGCTCGGAACACCATATACTATGTAGGAGGGAGGGAACCCATGCGCGCGTACGCGAATCTCGTCACCCCTGTCTGTGCCGTCCTCGTCCTGTGGACCGCCGGCTGTTCGGATCCCGGTCTGTATACCGACACCTACGAGGTGGTCGGGCCGGGGGATGTGGACATGCTGTGGGTCATCGACAACTCGGCGTCCATGGACGACGCCCAGGCGCAGCTGCTGCTCAACTTCGAGGCGTTCGGCAACGGCCTGCCCGACGGCTCGACCACCCAGATGGCGCTGACCACCACCCAGGCCTGGCCCTGCACCGAGGACGACAGCTCGCTGGGATGCGACGACGGCTTCGGCACCACGGGGATGGTCCGCCGCATCGGGCCCGCGCCGGTGCTGCTCGATCCCGCCGACGCCGACGACCGCGAGCTGTTCCGCGAGATCGCCGACGTGGGCCTCGACGGCGCCCAGAAGGAGCGGCTGCTGCAGGTCACCCTCATGGCCCTGTGCGAGGCCAGCGACCTGCCCGCCGTGTCGGACTTCGTCGCGGGCGTGGACGACCTCAAGGAGGACTTCCCCAGCGGCTGTAGCGGCGACAGCTGGAACACCGCTCACCCCCTGTACGAGCCGTGCCACTGCCTGCCCGCCAACGCCGAGCTCCAGCTGGGCCCGACCGTGGTCAAGACGCCGCTGCACGACGCCAACGACGGCCTGCTGCGCGGCAACGCCCTGCACGTGGTGGCCGTGACCGACGAGGGGGACGAGACGTTCACCGTCGAGGCCCTCGGCGACAGCGAGACCTGCGACGCCTATCCCCCTTCCGAAGACTGCCGCTGCAAGCACGTGGAGATGCTGCGGCTCCTGCGGATGGTCGTGCCGGAGCTCCACATCTCCGTCATCGGCCCGGGCCAGGGACCCGACGCCCCCGAAGAGGACGCCTACGTGTGCAACCCGCAGGAGAACGTGGTGTGCGCCCTGGACTTCCACTTCTGGTCCGTGGAGGAGACCGACGGCCTGTTCTCGCCGGTCCAGGTGCCGAGGGAGGACACCGGGGAGTGCGGCGGCAACAACTTCGCCACGGCCATGTCGGACCTGCTCTTGCGCCACCCGTCCGCGGAGTGGCTCGCGCTGACGTCCTTCCCCGACATCTCCACCCTCGAGGTGGACCTCAACGGCGTGCCCGTACCGAATCTCAACGTCGCAGGATCGTGTACCGGGCTGCCTGGCGCCGAGGGCGGATGGACCTACAGCATCAACCGCCGCGCGGTGCGGCTGGTGGGCGACTGCACGCCGTATCCGCCGGACACCGTGGAGGTACGGTACTACGGAATCGGTGTGGATCTGGCGGACTGACCGTACAACGCCTCGACGATCTCATCGATTCTCGCGACATCTCCCCGACCCTCGACGACTGTGCCGACGTGCTCGACGAGCTCGGTCGCCAGCTCCTGCTGTCGCCGCGTTCGGGGCACGACCACCGGCAGCTGGCGCAGCTGGGGCGGCCCCACGCGCAGGTATCCCCCATCCATGGCCAGCCCGCCGAACATCGCGCGGAACACCCGGGTCATCAGCCGGCTGTTGAGCAGCGCCGCGAGGTACGCGACGCTCAGGTCTCCTCGCGAGACGACGACACTGGTGGACTTGGCGGCCAGCAGCGCCCCCTCCTCGTCGTGGACGCACTCCAGCGCGCGGGTCATCCCGGCCACGACGACCTTGGGTGACCGCGCCTGGGCGAGACGGCGCGGGGGCAGGCGATGGAGGTCCTGCGCCTCGACGACGGGACAGGGCACGCTGCGCTTGAGGTAGCGCATCGGCCGTTGCGCCCACAGCGTACAGAAGGGATCGATGGTGCCGCTGTTGACGACCCGCAGGTCGCCGCGTTCCGGGGTCGGCTTCGAGACGAGGACCGCGGCCAGGTCGTAGGCCTCCGACACCGTCGCGGCGCCCCACACCTCGGCGACCTCCTCGAGCCTGGGCAGGGAGGACAGCGGCTGTAGCAGCGACGATCCGTCGCCGGGATCGCCGAAGATGGACCAGGGAGAGCCGTCCTCGGGGAAGTGGCGGTGGTACGCGAGGATCTGCGATCCGGCCACCGTCGGTTGGTCCTCGGGCCCACGCATCCGTTCGTACGACACCTCCCGGGATCCGTCCGACGGATCGGACCGCCTCAGGCAATACACCAGCGGGTAGACCGCCGCCCCGAACGGGGCCACCTCGGAGTAGTCGCGGATGCCCAACAGCGTGTTGCGCGCCACCATCAGCCGTCGCACCGCGGTCGCATAGGGCGCCGAGCCGATCTTGTTGGGGACCACGAACGCGTGCAGCCCGCCGTCACGCAGCAGCTCCACGGCGCGCTCGACGAACACGCAGTACAGGTCCCAGTTGCCCCTCGCCGTCTCGTATCGCCCTGCACAGAACTCGCGCAGCCGGGGCCGGTGGGCCGTCATCCACTCGGCGTCCACGTAGGGCGGGTTGCCCAGGACGACGTCGAATCCCGGATTGGAGCGCGCGAACACCGCCGCGAACTCGGCGCGCCAGTCGAACGCCTCGTCGTTCAGGGCATCGCCGCAGCGGACGTTCGCGGCGAACTGGTCCGGATCCGCCTCGCCGACGCACAGGGCCAGCGCCGTGCGCGCGGTCTGGACGGCGTGCGGATCCACATCGACGCCGAACAGGTGGTCTCGCGCCACGCGGGCCCGGCGCGCGGGCGACAGCGGCCCGCCGTCTCGCTGCTCGTACCATCGCAGGAGAGCCCGCAGCGCTCCGATGAGGACCGTGCCGGCGCCGCACGCCGGATCCACGACGCGGATCTCCGCGGTTTGCGCAGGGATCCGGCGCGCCCACGGCGGCCGCAGGGCCACGTCCACCAGGTGTTCGACGATCGCCGCGGGTGTGTAGTAGACCCCGTCGAGCTTGCGAGCGCCCCCCCGCGCCTCCGAGGGGGTCCCCTGCAACCACCGCTCGTACGCCCGACCGAGTCCCTCGGGGGACCGGCCGGACGCCGCCAGGGCGCGCAGCTGTTCGGGCCAGGACCTCGTCATTCGAGCGTCGTTCTCCACGTGCACACCCAGGTTAGGGGAAGGGGTTCCACGTCGCCACCTGGGCGCCGGGCGAGATCTGGTCTCTCTCTTGCAGGTTCGATCCCCCAGATGGACGAGAGGCGTCGGATCGGCGGGGATCGGCGCAACGACCGAGTCATCCTGGAACGGCGTGGTCCAGCCTGTACCGGATCACTGTATCGAAATGGATCGGCAGCAGGCTGCGGGCCGGTCCGCCCGGGGGTGGAATCCATGACGGGGCGACTGAGCTGGACGACAGGAACCGAGCTCGATGTCGAGCGAGAGGAGACCACCGCTGATCTACAGGGGCGTATCCGCGGGTTCCAGCCCGCCGGTGATCTGGTCGGGGTGTCCCTGACCGTGCTGTCGGGTGACAGCGCACAGCGCGTGTTCTACATCGACGCGAGCGGAGGGACCATCGGTCGCAGCGCCAAGGCCGAGGTGCGGCTGTCCGATCCGGCCGTGTCCAGGATGCACGCTCGCATCACCTTCGGGCCCGACGGCGCGTACATCGAGGACCTGTGCAGCGTCAACGGCACGATGCTCGAGGGCCACCCCGTGTTCGCCCCGCTCCGCCTGCCGGACATCTGTCGCATCCAGATCGGCGACTTCACCGTCCTGCAGGCCACCTTGCTGGACGAGACCAGCGCGCGCTCCGTGCGCAACCTGCAAGACGAGATGTACACCGACGCGCTGACCCGCGCTGGCAACCGGCGTTTCATGCGACGGCGCCTGCACGAAGAGATGAGCTTCTCGTCTCGCCACGGCATGCCCATCGGGCTGCTCATGGCCGATCTGGATCACTTCAAGGTGATCAACGACACGTACGGCCACCCCTGCGGCGACCGCGTGCTCGCCGAGGTGGCCCGCATCCTCATGGATTCGGTGCGCGACGAGGACTCCGTCTATCGGTACGGCGGCGAGGAGTTCTGCGTCCTGCTCCGCGGCGCCACCGAGGACGGCCTGTGGACCGTTGCCGAGCGCATCCGGCTCGCCGTGGAGTACTTCGCCCTGCCGATCCGGGGCGGCGCGATCCGCATCACCGTGAGCATCGGCGGCGCCATCCTCGATCCGGACGCCAGCGGCAGCCGCAGCACCGTGGACCTCAGCGCCGACGACGACGAGGGGATGCACGGCAACCCCCTGCTCGAGCTCGCCGACCGCGCGCTGTACAAGGCCAAGACCGGCGGTCGCAATCGGGTGGAGATCTACTGCGGCGAAGACGGCGAGGCCCCCGACCCACCGAACTGAATCGGAGGGGGCGCCCCCCTGCTACAATCGGCGGCCATGAGCCTGAGGATCGTCGTCCTGCTGTCTCTCCTCGTCCTCGCGCCCTCGTACGCATCTGGCGAGGACGCCAGCGACCCGCTGGAGCGGGGCTGGTACCTGCTCTCCGTCGGACGCAAGACCGATGCTGCGGCGGCCGCGGCGAGCGCGCTGTCGGAAGACCCGACCCACCTGGAAGCCCATCGCCTGTACCAGTTCTGCTGGTGGACCATGGGGGACCGGTACCACCTGCTGGCCCAGTACCGCAGCTGGGTGCAAGCCGAGCCGGACAGCGAGATTGCGCGGATTGCGCTCGCGCGCCTGATCCGGTTGCTCAGCCACCATATCGACGACGCAGACGAGCAGATCCAGACGCTGCTCGATCCGATCCCCGAGGATCCGGAAGCCCGATACCACGCGCTGGAGATGCGGAGCTACTACGACGAGCAGGACGAGGATCCCGAGGCACGCGACGCGCGCATCCGCGCGATGATGGACGCGGCAGCGCAGACCAATCGCCCGCGATTGCACCGACGCGCTTCGCTGATGCGCCTGGTTCTGGAGCCCCTGGGCCGGGATCTCGCCGACGAGGCACGCGCCGTCGTCCTCGAACAGCCGTCGGCCATGGAGGATCTCTGCTACATCCTCTGGCCGGATCCGCCCGCCGGTCCACACGCTCGCAAGCTGCGCGCGTTCGCCAAGCGCGAAGCACGCGCAGCGCTCGAGGGGAACGATCCCGCCCGGTTGATGTCGTACAGCTTCGTGTTCTACATGCTCAACGACGGCGCCGCGCAACAGGAATTCGAGCAACGGTTGAAGGAGCTCGAGCCGTCCTACCATCCGTGGGATCCCAGCCCCGCCGAGATGGTCATCAGCGGCAGCCATCAGCGCTTCAACCCCGACGTCGGACTCGAGGATCTCGACGCCATCGAGGACGAGATTCCGCCACGCGGGCCCCTCCGTGCCAGATTCGAGTCGACCCGAGGTTTCCATCTGGGCCGCCTCGACCGCGACGACGAAGCCCACGACGCATACCGCGCGGCCATGGACGCTGGCGCTGAGGAGGCCCACATCGTCCTGGCCTTCGCCAACAGCGCCGCGAACACGGACCGCGACCTCGAGCTGGCCCTCGAACACACGGACGCCCTCCTCGACCGGCTCCACATCCAGGACTTCGACCACGACGGAGACATGGCCGTTGCGGGCCTCGGCGGCTGGACCGACCACAAGGGCCGACGCATCGCCTACGCACTCCACACCCGCCACCACCTGCTTCGCGACCTCGACCGCGACGACGAGGCCCTGTCGACCCTCCTGCAAGCCTGCGCCCTCGCCGACCGCCCCGAGGACCACGAGCACCTCGCCGATCACTACGACGCGCTCGACCGCCCCGCCATCGCCTTCGAGCACCGCCTGCGCGCCGCCGCCCTGCGCCAGGAGAGGACCCCCGACTACCACGACCACGACGGCCTCCCCGAGGATCTCGTCACCGGCTACGCCACCCGCCCGTACTGGCACCACGCCGGCCTCGAGGGGTTCCTCGCCGACCGCGTCACCGCCCTGGGCGAGGAGAACCGCAAGGCCCCGAAGAAACGCCAGCCGCGGATGCCATCCGGCGAGCACCACCCCCTCCTCGGCCAGGTCTTCCCCGACCTCGAGTACTCCATCGCGAAGCGCGAGCACCGCCTCTCCGATCACCGCGGCCTGATCCTGCTCCAGCTGTGGAACCCTGGCTGAACGCCCTGCAGCGAGTCGTGGGCTCGCATGCAGACGATCATCGACGACCACGACGACCTCCCGCTGGAGATCGTCGCGCTGTGCATGGACAACCGCGACCTCCTCGACGTCTACTTCGAGGGCGCCGAGCGCCCCCCCTTCACCGTCGGCTTCATCTCCTGGCAGACGGGCAAGGAGACGCAGACCGTGGGCGTGCCGCAGTACTTCCTGCTGGCCAGGGACAGGACGTTGCTGTTCCACGCGGAGTCGCTGGAGGCGGACGAGGAGGAGAGGCTGCTGGAGATCCTGCGACAGGGGGAGTCCGGGGCTGCCGAGGGCGACTGAGCCACTAGAGCAGAGATCCGGCCACCATCTCCGCGACGAACGCCGGCGTCGGGTCGTGTCCTTCCCTGGTCTGCAAGACGATCAGCCACGTTCCGACGGGCGCGACGCCCGCGTAGCCATCGCCGTCCCCGTCCACGCACTCCGCCAGGTCCAGCGCAGTGGTCCCCGGCGGCACGGTCGTCCGCCAGCTCCAGTCCGCGAGAGCAGCCAGCTCCGGGACGCGCTCCTGAAGCTCCGCGGCCCCCGTCGAACCGAACCCGAGGATCAGGACCTCGAGCACGTTGCCGATGTCGTCCCCCCGTCCGTTCGTGGTCACGCCCGACCAGTCCACATGGAACGGGGTGTGCGGCGGGATGTACACCGTCTGAGCAGCTCCCAGGTCCGCATCCACCTCGAGCACGGTGCTGCCGTCGTGGAGATGGGCCTCGCTGGTCGTCGCGTCCGCCACGGGATCCAGGAACGCCGTCGTGCGCGTGCCGGCGCCGACCATGGTCCCGGTGGACAGGGAGATCAGCCAGGACTCACCGTAGTCCGCCTCGAAGTACGTCTCCACATCCACGTCCGTGCCGAACAGGGTCAGCCCGCCCAGCGTCCACGAGGTCTCCCCCCCGGTCTCGGCGAAGAGATACAGCCCCATCTCTGCCTGCGTCAGCGAACCGTCGAACATCGACGCCTCCACCTCGTCGTGATCCAGGTACGTGAAGACCATCAGACTGATCATGTCGATATCCCCGGCGGGATCCAGGGGCTGCCCGTACATGTCGGTCGTCAACCCGCTCCAGTCGATCACCACGTCGCTCAGCTCACTCACCTCGTACGCCTCGATGTCGACGGAGGGCACGTAGCTGTAGTTGTGATCGTCCGTGAGCTCGACGGTGGACAGCTCCGTTGGCGTGATCTCCGACTCGCACCCCCACAACACCCCCATCGTGATCCCGACCACGACCTGCAAGCGTCCCATCGGACCTCCCTCCACGCGCGTGCGCCGCGCGAGAGGTGAGATAGACCCCGGAGGCGAAACGACGTTAAGGCGTGAAGGGATCAGATCCCGGTGCAGCTGTACACGATCCCCACGCTGGCGCTCAGGGCGACGGCCTCGCCCATGCAGTCCGTCACCGTGAGCATGAACTCGTACTGGCTAGGGGTCGGATCGCCGTAGACCGCTGAGGCGTCCTCCAGCCGGACGGTGACGATCTCGGCAGTGGGATCGTCGATCTCGGCGCGGCGGTAGTCCTCCCAGCCGGCCCGGTCGGGGTCGTAGAGGTTCTCCCAGTAGAAGTGGAGGGGATCGCCGTCCGGATCGGTGCTGGCCGAGCCGTCGATGGTGACCTCGATGGCGTCGCAGTCCTCGCACCACCAGTGGCCGCCGCTGTAGGTGCAGGGCGCGTAGCCGCTGTACCAGCCGCTGTCATCGGCAACAGGGATGGGGGCGCCGTTGGTCGGCCGCACGGCCACGTCGATGTCGAACTGGAAAGGCGTGCTCTCGCACTCGCCGTCGTTGACCGAGACCTGCACGGTGTACAGGCCGGGCTGGTCGGCGAAGAACACCGTGCCCTCGGCGGCTGGATCCTCGAAGTCGTCCTCGGCGAGGTCGCTGCCCTGTGCGGGTAGCAGGTGCCGCCAGCTGTACGTCAGCTCGTCGCCGTCCACGTCGTACGAACCCGCGGCAGAGATGCCGATGTCGCTGCAGCTGTTCGGCGGTGTGGTGCTCTCCGCGTCGGCCACCGGGCAGGTGTTGGTCGAGGCGACCTCCACGGACGCGAAGTCCGGGACGCTGTCGGTGACGCCGTTGTTCACCTGGAGTCCCACCAGGAACACCCCGGGCACGTCGGGTACGAAGCTCGCGGTCACCTGGTCGGCGGCCGCGATGTCCGCCGAATCCAGCGAGCTGGTCGCCGGCACGTCCACGAGCGTCCACCGATACGTGAGGGCGTGTCCGAGCGGGTCCGAGCTCTCCGAACCGTCCAGGGCGACCGTGTCACCTTCGGTGACCGCCAGGTCGGCGCCCGCGTCTGCGATGGGGAGGCTGCCCTCGATGTCCGCCATCACGTGGACGAAGTCGCTGCGCGAGTCCAGCTCGCCGTCGCTCACCCGCAGGCGCAGTACATACAACCCCTGCACGTCCGGTTCGAACGAAGGCTGTGCTGCGTTGACGACGTCGTTGGGCGCGATCGCATCGGCGGTGAGCACGCTGCCGCCGGGCACCGACTCGAAGCTCCAGTGGAACACGAGCGGATCGTCATCCGGGTCGTAGCTGAGGGTTCCGTCCAGGACGGTCGTCAGACCCACCGACGTGCTCAGGCTCTCGCCAGCGTCGGCCCAGGGAGCGCTGTTGTTCGGCGCGGCCTCTTCCGGGCTCCCGCAACCCACGAATGTGACACTCGAGACGACCAGGAAGACCGTGGCGAACCACGAGATGATCCGACCCATGAAACTCTCCTCCCCACCCGGGCCCACGGCCGGGCTGTCCACTGCCGGTGATGTCCAGTACCCCTACAAACCGCAGCCTATCAGCGCTGTCCTGACGCGACCAAGGAAACTCGTCAGGTCCCGGCCCCTGCGTCACCCCACCACCGCAGGATCTTCAGCGCGTGGACCGTCACCCAGCGACTGGGTTTTCCGGCCCGCTCGACCTCGAAGTGGACCTGCCCGGAGGCGCGGGCGTTGACCGTCCAGCGGCCGTCCGGACGCTGGCGGCCGCGCAGATGGGCGACGGCCTCGGCGAGGCGATCGTCGCGGGGAGCGCCCACGTGGGCAAAGTGATCCAGGCCGCGCAGGGCGTCGAAGTGCCACGAGTGGGGGATCGGGAGCTTGCGGAACGCCGGGCGAGCGACCTCGCCGGTGCGGTGGGAGCAGTACAGGTGGTGGTGCAGGAAGAACTCGCGGCCGCGGGCGGCGGCGGCGTCGACGGC
Organism: uncultured Rickettsiales bacterium; assembly: GCA_964558555.1. Classification (GTDB taxonomy): domain Bacteria; phylum Myxococcota_A; class UBA796; order UBA9615; family CAYRNR01; genus CAYRNR01. The sequence continues at coordinate 19,618 of CAZLEO010000115.1, forward strand.
CGGGTCTCGCGGACCGGCGGCGAACGCCTCGAGGGTGGACAACGTCGTGTGGAACGAGCCGTGGTCACTCGTGCGGATGCAGTTCCACCCGCCGTCGGCGAGCTGGACGTCGAGGAGGTACGCGCGGAGGCGCTGCTGCACGTCGGGGGCCTGTTCGAATGCCTGGAGCGTGGACAGGACCATGGCGCAGACGCACACATCGGTGACCTCCCGCGCCCACAGACGGATGCCGCCGTCGTCCGACCAGCCGGCGCGGTCCAGCAAGGCCTGGCACCCTCGCGCCGCCGCTGGAGGGTCCGAGGGCAGCCCCAGCCTGGCGAGCAAGAGCAACGTGTAGTGCGTCGATATCCACTTGGGCATGTACAGGCCACGCGCACTTCGCGGCCCGAGATCGGCGCTCCAGCGTCCGTCGGGACCTTGCCGATCGAGCAGCTGTCGGGCCCACCCTCGCTCAACCATCCCCTGGCGCTCGGCCGCGGTCATTTCCGTCCCGGAATCGAGGAGATGGCGATGGACCCGCCAGCGGATGGCGGGATCACCGTGGAGAAGCCAGTCGAGGACTCCGGGTTCGATCATGGCGAGACGATATCAACTCAGGGCGACGAGGGCACGCTGGACCGCCTCGGCGAGCTCGCCGGGATCGAACGGCTTGCGCAGCGGCACGATACCCCTGGAGGGGCTCGCCATGAGGTCGGAGGTGGAGGCCAGTCCGACCAGAGCGATCACCGGGAGGGTCGGGTGCTCCCGCCGGATCCGCTCCGTGAACTCGAGGCCTGCACCTCCACCCTGGCTCAGATCGGTCAGGACAAGCGAGAATGCGCCGGCTCGCTCCGGGTCCAGCACGGCGAACGCCTCGCGCGCCGTCGCGACGCCGGCACAGCGGTGGCCGTACAGCGCCAGACCGCGACAGATCGTGTCGAGCTGGTGTGGGTCCGGGTCCACCACGAGGACGCGGGCTGGGGGATGTCGCGTCATGGCCGGCCTCTCTCCCTGCGATCGGTCTGTTCACGAGGGAACTCCATCGCAAGACCGATGCCAGGTACCGTGACACCGAACGAAACCCTATTGATTTCAGCTACTTGAAGTCGAGGGTAGGTCGCGCGAGCGCCGGACCTGTCGGTCGCCGCGGTATACCAGAATGGTACGTTCGTGCCGTCGTGATACGGCGCTGGATCAGGAACCGGTCACCGCCGGCAGCCGGACGGTGAAGCAGGTCCCCTCGCCCGGCGTGCTCTCCACGGCCAGCGTCCCGCCGTGCTCCTCGACGATACGCTGCGAGATGGACAGGCCCAGGCCCGTGCCCTGGTCTCGTCCCTTGGATGTGTAGAAGGGCTCGAAGATCTTGTCGAGGCGGTCCGCCGGGATGCCGGCGCCGTTGTCCTCCACGAGCAGCTCGATCCAGCCGTCGGTCTGAGCGGCGAGGCGCGCGGTGAGGGACACCCGGGAGTCGTCCTTGTCCGCGGCCTGGCCGGCGTTGATCAGCAGGTTGATCAGCACCTGCTCGATCTTGCCGGCGTTCATCTCGACGTCGGGCAGATCGTCGGCGACCCGCACGTCGAGGTACTTGACCGTCTTGCGCACCTGCTTGCCCACCAGGGTCATCACGCGCTCGACCGTCCGCCCCACCTGCTGGGCCTTGCGGTCCTGGTCGTCGTCGCTGCGCACGTAGTGCTTGAGGTCGGCGACGATGGAGGTGATGCGCGACGAGCCGTGCTCCATGTTCTCGAGCAACTTGAAGATGTCCTCGAGGAAGGCGTCGGGGGCCATCCTCATGATCTTCAGGCCGGGCTCGTCGGCGAGGCGGTCCTCGATCAGCGGCGCCAGCGCCTCGATGTACCGGCGCAGGATCGGCAGGTTGAAGTAGATGAAGTTGTTGGGGTTGTTGATCTCGTGGGCCACGCCGGCGATGACCTGGCCCAGGGCGGCCATCTTGTCGGCGCGATACATCTCGTTCTGGGCGCGCTTGGTCTCGGTGATGTCGATGTTGGTGACCAGCACCGACTCCTTGCCGTGCAGCTCCATCATCGTGACGTTCGTCTGGAACCAGTGCCCCTCTGCGTCCAGGTAGTCGAAGTGGAAGCGCGACTTGCTCTCCTCGACCGCAGCGCGCCAGGCTGCCTCGCCGGCCTTCACCGCCTCCGGCCCCATCGCGCCCATCATCAGCTCCTCGGGGGTGAGCTTGGGCAGGATCTCGGGATCGAGGTAGTAGTAGTCCAGGAACGCCTGGTTGGCGTACACGTAGCGGTCGTCCTGGATGATGCTGATGTGGGCCGTGGTCATCTCCGCGAGGCTGCGGAACTTGGTCTCGCTCTCCTCCAGGGCCTCCACCGCGCGCCGGTGCTCGGTGATATCGAAGGACATGGCGATGTAGGCTTCCTCGCCCTCGAGCTCGGTCTGGGTGGCGTGGGTGAGGAACCAGCGGCCCTCCACGTCCTGCATCTCGACGCGGAAGTGGGTCTCACCCCGCGTCTCGGCCTCGGCCACCAGCGGCATGACACGCTGGATCTCCTCGGGGGAGAACATCCCCAGGGTCAGGTCGTCGACCGTGGTCACCTCCAGGTCCTCGAGATCGATCCCGTAGTAGTCGAGGAAGGCCTGGTTGGCGTAGCGGTAGCGGTTGTCGCGCATGACGCTGATCTGCGTGTTGCTCGACTCGGCCAGGGCGCGGAACTTGCGCTCACTGTCCTCGAGCTCGGCGTTTCGCGCCCGCAGCCGCTTCAGCTCCTCGACGAGCTGCGCGCGGGTCTTGTCTGCGTCGTCCATGGCGTCCTCCCGGACAGCGTCACTTCACGCCGTAGGCCTTGAGCTTGCGGTGCATGGTCTGCAGGCCAATCTCCAGCACCCTCGCTGCCTGGGTCTTGTTGCGCCCCGTGGCCTCGTAGACGGCCAGGATGTGTCGTCGTTCCACGTCTTTGAGGGGCTCGAGCTCGCCGACGGTGGCGGCCTCGCACGCGGTCGCTGCGCCCCTGCGCGGCGCTGGTAGCTTGAGATGCGAGGGCTCGATGGCACCACCGCCGGCCAGGTTGGTCGCGGCCTCCAGCGCCCCCTTGAGTTCCCGCACGTTGCCGGGCCAGCCGTGGGCCCTCAGGGCGTCCCAGCCGTCCTCCGAGACGGCCGATGCGCCGCCCGTTGCCTCCGGGACGAAGCGCTCGGCCAGGACCGCCAGGTCGTCGAGACGATCGCGCAGCGGTGGGATCTCGAGGTGGGCGAACTGCAGCCGGTAGAACAGGTCCTTGCGGAACTCGTTGCACCGGACGCGCTCGTGCAGGTCCTGGTTGGTGGCCGCGACGATGCGCACGTCCGAGCGGATGGCGCGCGTGTCCCCGACGGCCGAGTACTCCCCCTCCTGGAGGATACGCAGCAGCTTGCCCTGGATCTCCATGGACAGGTCGCCGATCTCGTCGAGGAACAGGGTCCCGCCCTCGGCCTCCGCCAGATACCCCTTGCGCGACCGGTCCGCGCCCGTGAACGCACCCTTGACGTGTCCGAAGAACTCCGACTCGAACAGCGTGGGCGACAGCGCCAGCATGTTCACCGGGACGAAGGGGCCGTCGGCGCGGCGGCTGGCGCGGTGGATCGAGCGGGCGAGCAGCTCCTTGCCCACGCCGGTCTCGCCGGTGACCAGGATCGGGATCTCGGACGCCGCGTGGAGCTCCGCCTCGTGGAGCAGGCTCAGCATGCGCCGGTTGCCCGTGACGATGTCGGCGAAGGCCTCCGGATGGTCCAGCGCCCGGCACACGGCCCGGGACGAGCGCAGCAACAGCGACTGGATCAGCCGCCGGTGCTCCAGCGCCCGGTCCAGTGCGTGGATCATCTGCTCGGGGGTGATGGGCTTGACCAGGTAGTCGTACGCCCCGCTGCGGACCGCCCGGATCACCAGGGGGATGCTCTCGTTGGCCGTGACCATCACACACTCGGTCGCGGGCGCGTGTTCCTTGATCACCCCCAGCACCTCGAGGCCGTCCATGCCCGGCATGGTGATGTCGAGGAAGGCCACGTCGAAGGTGTGGTTCGCGAGCAGCCCCTGGACCTCGGTGGGGTCCGAGACGAGGGTGACGTCGTCGTAGCCCTCCATGCGCAGCATCATCCGGACGCTGTCGAGGAAGACCGTCTCGTCGTCGACCACCAGGATCGATGTCTTCATGGATTCCTTCCGTCCGTGGGAGAGCACCAGAACGACCTATACCATTTTGGCACGATCGCCGGAAACCCGCGTGCGTCCCTCGAACGGTGTGGAAGTCGTGCCAGAACGGCATACCGCGGACGGGCCGCCGCCCTGTCCTCACGAACTACCCACAAGAAGCGTAACCCACTCATATCACTCATTTTTTCATTTTCTTGCGACCGTTGGCACGGGCTCTGCACTGGAACGGGGCAACAACCCGACGAACCCCGGCCGACGCCGAACAGGGAGAGCGAAGATGACCCACGAAGCCGCCATCGAGACTACCGACCCCAAGGACATCACGCCGCTGCGCACCGCAGTGACCTTCGCCACGGTGGGCGCCTGCTCGGCCACGCTGCTGACGGTCCTCGACCGAGCGTACGGCACCCCGATGCCGGACGAGGAGACGGCTTCCAATCCCCTGGGCGGCGGCATCGTCCAGCACGGCTACCAGTGCGGGCAGCTCTGGGGTGCCTCCCTGGCCGCCGGCGCCCAGGCGTACCGGGTCCACGGCGCCGGGCCAAAGGCCGAGGCTGCCGCCGTGCGCGCCTCCCAGCGAATCGTCAGTGTCTTCGAGGAGACGTCCGGAGACATCAACTGCCTCGAGATCACGGAGATGACCGGGCAGAGCATGCAGCAGCTGTCCAACGTGCTGAAGTACATGATCAAGGCGGGCCCGATCAGCTGCGGCCGCCTCGCCATGCGCTTCGCGCCCATCGCCAAGGAGGCCATCGACGAGACCCTGGCCGAGGAGCCGCCCGAGGTCACGTCGCCCTGCGCCAGCTGCGCGGCAACGGTGGCCCGCCGCCTGGGCGCGTCCGAGCAGCACCAGGTCATGGCCGCCGGGCTCGCCGGCGGCATCGGCCTGCGCGGCGGGGCCTGTGGCGCCCTCGGTGCGGCGGTGTGGCTCACGGCCCTGAACCGCCCCGAGGAGAAGACCGGGCTGACCGCCGGCGACACGACCATCGGCCGCGTCATCGAGGCGTTCGGCGAGGCGTCCGGCCACGAGTTCGAGTGCGAGGAGATCGTCGGCCGCCGCTTCGAGGACGTCGCCGACCACGCGCGTCACGCCAGCGCCGGCGGTTGCGCGAGGATCCTCGATGCCCTGGTCGCCGCCGCCACCGACTCCGACGTGGCTGCGCAGGACGAGGACCTCCACGCCGCCTGAGGTGACAGCGCAGCCGCTACCCACTAGAAGAGATGCAGGAGATCCCCATGAAGGCCATCATTCGCGAGTCCTACGGCAGCGCCGACGTGCTCCAGCTGGTCGACACCGACCGCCCCAACCCACACGACGACGAGGTCCTGATCCGTGTTCGCGGATCGTCGATCAACCGCGGAGACCGGTACGTCATGCAGGGCAGTCCCTTGCCCATGCGGGCGATGCTCGGCCTCTTCGGGCCGAGACAACCGGGCCTGGGCATGGACTTCTCCGGGGAGGTCGTCGAGGTGGGCTCCGCCGTGACGAACGTGAACCCAGGCGACGCGGTCTACGGCCAGGTGGACCTCGGCCAGACCTGGGCCGAGTACGCCTGCGTCCCCGCCAATCTGGTCGCGCCGAAGCCGTCGAACCTCACCCGCGAGCAGGCGGGCGCCGTGGCTGCGTCCGCCTTCACGGCGCTGCAAGGCCTGCGTGACCAGGGACACGTCCAGGCCGGCACGAGGGTCCTGATCAACGGCTCCACCGGCGCTGTCGGCACGTTCGCCGTGCAGATCGCCAGGGCGTTGGGGGCCGGGGAGATCACCGCCGTGTGCAGCGAGCGCAACCGCGACCTCGTCCTCTCCCTGGGCGCGGACACGGTGATCCCCTACGAGACCGAGGACTACCTCGCCTGCGGCCGCACCTTCGACGTGATGTTCGACGTGGTGGGGAACCACTCGCTGCGCGCCAACGCCAGGCTCCTCGAGCCCGACGGGATCTACGTCTCCGTGGGCGCCCCCGAAGGGGGCTTCGTCCTCGGCCCACTGCTTCCCCTGATGGCCGTGCACGTGTTCGCACCGTTCGTCACGCCACGCGTCGGAACGTTCACCGGCACGCCCAACCGGCCGGATCTGCTCGTCCTCACCGAGATGATCGAGGCGGGGCAGCTCACCCCGTCCATCGACCGCACCTTCGACCTGGCCGATACGGCCGAGGCCATGCGCTTCCAGATCGAGGATCGCCCGGCGGGCAAGGTGGCAATCCGGATCTGAATCGAGGATTCAGGCGAGGATCTGGAAGACGACGGAGATCGGGGCACCCACCTCGGGCCACACCGCCTCGTCGAACACGATCTCGTTGTCCTCGCTGTCGTAGGACCACCCATCGAGGGCCGGCTCACCGTCGACCTCCACCTCGAGGGTCTCCTCCAGCGGGACCGCCTCCAGCGGGACCGTGCCCGTCGCGTCCTCGATCCGCGCGGCGTAACCCGCGATCTCCGTGTCGAGATCCGCGGTGCCGATGTGCGCGACCCGCCCCCCGGTCTGGGTGGCGGCCTGGCAGTGGCGGTCGTCTGGGGGTATGCCGACGCAGTTGATCATCAGATCGTCGATGTCGCCCACGACGGCGGCGAGCTCCTCCACGTACTGCTCCACCGCGTGGGTCGACTGGTCGTCTTCGTTGACGTAGTAGTTCAGCTGGAGCCGCGCGCGGGGTCGCAGGAATCCCTCGTGGGCACCGCCGGGATCGGTGGCCGGGGGTAGCAGGGCCGTGAGCGCGTTGGCGAGGCCCTGCTCGGTGCCGCCGTCATGGGGGGTGTTGTCGATGATGTCGGCGACCGTCAGCGCCGCGTCCGGGTCGTCCGCCGTGACGTAGGGCGGCTCCCCCATGAGATCCGGGTGATACACGCTCATCACGGCCATCTGGAAGTCCACGTCCGCCGCCTGCAAGTCCTCCATGAAGGGCACCACGGCCGTGGCGAGGCGATCGCAGGGTTCCTGCATGAACGATCCGAAGTCGATGGCCCAGAGGATGTCGACCTGCCGCGGATCGATCCAGGCGCCGGACTCGACCACCTCCACCAGGTCGGGCGTGCCGACGACGCCGACCACGGTCACCGGCTCGTCGGGATCGTCGGTGTGCACCGACAGCTCCCCTTCGTCGGTGATCGAATCCACCGGGTAGTACGCAAGCCAGATCAGCAGCTCGTCGCCGGGATGCAACAGGGCGGGGAGATCCCCGGCGTCAGCCAGGATCAGCTCGTCGGACGACGCCTCCAGCGCCACATGATCCACCTGCAGCTCCCGGCCGCCTGTGTTCGTCACCGCGATGGTGATCAGCTCCCCTTCCCCGCCGGCGCCGATCTCCACGGACGGCGGCTCGATCGTCAAGCGGCCGGCGTCAAAGGGAACGAAGGGATCGGGAGAGACCTCGAACCAAGGCGGGAAGTCGTCATCTACGGGGTCCTGGGGTTCCTGATCGGGAGCCTGGCCGCAACCCGGCGCCGAGAGGAGGACAGCTGCAACGGCGACCGACAGGACAGAACGCATGCGACACCCACCTGGACGTTTCTGACCAGGTGGGTGTCGCTGGCGGATCGGTTCCTTCAAACCGAGTGGAGATGAGGACTAGGCGCTGTAGCCAAACACCCAGATCGGCACCGTCACGTACTCACCCTCGATACCCGCGGCGGGCTCGAAGGCGTTGGACGAGGCGGCGAACAGGGTGCCCATGGCGG
>CAZLEO010000116.1:0-10271 GCA_964558555.1 uncultured Rickettsiales bacterium
CTTTTTCGCCGGCCGAGCCGGCGAAAAAGTTGCTTAGTTGCGAACGTCCCCTTTTCCCTTGCCGCGCATCCGCGCCACCTTGGCGCGGAGCATGGCCCAGGCGATGGGGGGCAGCAGCTTCTTGATCAGCTTGTCGAAGTCCGGCGGGGCCTGGTGGTAGCCCGGGTTGGGCTCCAGCGAGATGGCCTCGGGGGGGCAGACGTCCACGCAGTTGCCGCAGCCGATGCAGTTGTGGCGGTGGTAGGTGTGGACCTTCTTGCGGACGGTGTGGGCGCGGGTGGAGCAGGCGGGCTTGCACAGGCCGCAGTGATCGCAGCGGTCCTCGTCCACCTCGACGAGGAAGCGCGGCGGCGCGACCCAGCCGCGGGCGCCGTGGTCGTTGACGGTCTCGAGCAGGTGGCAACAGCACTCGCAACAGGTGCAGATGGCGTTGGAGCTCGCCGGGCTGACGTTTGCGGTGAGCAGCACGAGCTTGCGGGCGCGCCGATCCTCGATGATGGCGCGCATCTCGTCGCGGGAGACGTCGCGGCCGCGCCCCTCCTCGATGGACTTGCGGCCGAAGGAGCCGAACGTGAGGCAGCCGTCGTCGGGGGAGGCCGTCTTGCACGGCTTGCCGGCCAGGGCGTTGGCGTGGCGGCACATGCAGGCGTTGAGCACGCCGAAGTGCTCGTGGGCCTCGAGCATGGCCTCCATGACGTCGTCGTCCACCACGTTGGTGCGCTTGCGGAAGGCCTTGCCCACGGGAATGGGCCGGACGGCGGGGATCTGCGTGCCGGTGTAGTCGGCCACGTAGCCCGTGGCGAAGAGATCGAGGAACATGCGCGCGTAGCGGCGGTACCACTCCTCCACGTCGCCGCGCATGAGCAGGAACTCGAACATGCCGGGCACCAGCGGCAGCAGCGAGTACCCCTTGCGGCTCTCGAAGATCACGGCGCGGTCGGCCATACCCTGGAGCATGGGGCGGATGTCGTCCACGTCGCGTCCGGCGCGCTGGGCGATCTCCTCGATGGGTTGGGTGCGGTACAGGGGTAGCGCCGCGGCGATCTCGGCCTCGTCCGCGTCGAAGAGGTGGTCCACCAGCGCCGTGAGCCGCTCGCTCATGGGAGGGCCGAGCATGGTCACGCGGCTGAACACCTGGGCGAGCCGGCGCTGGGCGGTCGAGGTCATCGGGGCTCCTGTGGCGGAGCATTGTAGCGTGCGTTCCGCGGGGGTCGGTTCGATTCCCGCGCCCGTTCTGTTAGATTTCCGGACCATGAGGGGCTTCGTCACGTGGCTGGGTCTTGCGCTTCTGGCGGTCGCGCCGGGGCTGGCCGCTGCCGTGGACGAGGTGGAGGAGGAGCCGCAGCGCCCGACGTCCACGTCGGTGCGCGTGGTGGGGTTCGTGGATCGCGGTGGCGACTGCGATCCCGTGCTGGCGGCCGCGGGCGACTGCGTGGAGCTCGTGGACTTCGCCAGCCCCGTGTCCGCATTCACCTCCCGCGATGCGTCCTCCACCCAGCTGGCCCAGTGGCGCACCTACGGCGTGCTGTACGCCCAGCTCTGGGAGGACCTGGCCTACCGCTGGTCCCGCACCGGGGACGTGCTGACGCCGACGCTGATCGCGCACGGCGCGACCCAGCTGCCCCCCTCGTCGCTGCTGTGGGAGGCGAGCACCCGGGAGCGGGGGCGGATCTACAGCCTGCCCGGCCCCGAGGTGTGGCTGACCCGCGACCACTGGATCGCCAACGGCGGAGACCGGGGCGCCGGGTTCTTCCGCCAGGTGCGCTACACGACGCCCGAGGGGCAGAAGGCGCGGCCCGCCGTGGTGCTGCTGTCCGGGCGGTTCGCCCTGCGGCTGGGCTTCTCCGGCCGCCGCCACGACTACGACCTGATGAACGGCGACCCCGAGCGATCCGGGCCGTTCTTCGAGCAGATGTATCCGTTCTCCACGGCCATGGAGAGCGGGAACTGGGACCTGGTGCCCCTGTCTCACTTCGGCGGGTTCGAGGTCGATCCGTTCCGTGGCTTCGAGATCCGCGGCTACCGGGGCATCCGCGCGGTGGCGGGCCAGGAATTCTACAACTTCTCCAGGCTGCTCGGCACCCAGCTCGCCCAGTACGGGCTGGAGGACTACACCACCAACCACATGCGGGTGCTGACGGCCCTGACGGCCATGCAGTCCCCGCCGGGCTCCCTGGAGCAACGCACGGGGCGCGCCGGCGACCTGGTGGCCGCGGCCCTGGGGGAGACCGATTCCGCCGAGGAGGTGGAGAAGCGGCTGCACGCGGGCGCGTACCGACTCGACCACACCCTGGAGATCAACTACTACGAGCTGCCGCCGGAGCTCGTGGTCGAGTACGTGCGCGAGCTGACCGCGCGCGCCGTGCCCGGGGATCGCTTCTTCTCGACCCTCAACCGCTCCCTCGCCACGGAGCTCGAGGATCTGCTGCGCACCGACCCGACGCTGCTGCAAGATCTCGACGACGCGTCGATCCAGGCCTGGGTCGTGGCCAACGTGCGACCTGGGATCGCCCTGGACGTGGTGGCCGACCACACCCGGCGGGCGCTGCTGCGCATGCTCGTGGGCGAGCTCGACGAGGCCGAGCAGGACGAGATGGAGACGCGGCTGCTGCTGGACCACGTCAACCTCGAGGTGTCGTCCACCTTCGACACCCGCGACGACGCGCGCGCCGCACCCCAGGCGCTGGCCGAGGCCACGTCCAAGCGCTGGGAGGCGGTGCTGGCCAAGCACGGCTACCTCACCCACCACTTCAGCCAGGGCCTGGGCGCGGTGGACCCCACCTCCATCTGCACGACCCTCGACGGCGCCGACGCGCTGTCCGAGGAGGTGTTCGGCGCGGTGACGCTGGACCTGCTGTTCCGCGGCGCTGCGGCCCCCACCGATCCCGAGACGCTGCTGTGGGAGGCCCGCGACCAGCTGCCCTTCCTGATGGTGGACGGGCCGTGGGTCACCGCGCCGCAGGTGGAGCGCCTGGTGGGGTTGCCCGGGGACTACGCCCTGTACCGCGCGCGCTGGGAGCTGTGGAGCGGCTGGCACCTGTTCTGGACCGCCGAGCCGGTGGGTGAGGACGACGACCGCGTCCGGCCGCTGGTGCGCACGGGTGCGGTGTGCGACGACACGGTGCTTGCCCCGCCCGACCTCGTGGCGACCGTGGTCCGCGCCGGACTGCTCGACGGCGACTTCCGCCCGGCGATCCCGGTGCGCGGCCCCAAGTGGAAGATCCAGGCGCCGGACGTGGCCGCGATGAGCGAGGACGAGCTCGTCGATGGGGCGGTGTCGGGTATCGGCCAGGGCGCCGACGCGGTCGAGGGGGCCGAGGCGGCGGCCGACAACGCCGCGACCGGACCGGACGGACTCGCCACGCAGCTGGAGCTCAAGGGTACGGCGCTGGACGCGTTGATCGCCGGCGACGCGGCGGTGGGCGAGGAGGTGGTCACCGAGACCACGCAGTACGTGCGCGACGTGGTGCGCGAGCCCCTCCTGGCCCTGGCCGAGGAGTCGCCGACGGTGCTGGTCGTGTTCGACTCGGTGCCGATGCGGCAGATCCAGCCCCTGCGGGATCGGTGGCCGCGGACCCCCTACGCCCACCACCAGGCGCTGATCCACAAGCGCACCAAGCGCGAGGGCAAGCAGCTGCGCACCGCGTCCTGGGGGCACTTCGTCCGCGGCGGCGAGGAGCCGCTGTTCGCCCTGATCACGCCGGCATACCGCCCCACCGAGTCGGTGGGGGCCGGATCGCTGACGCCGCGCTGGCGGCGCAACCGCACCCACGAGTGGAACCTGCACTTCGCCCTGGGCTTCAACCCGATCTGGTACTCGCGCAACCTCTGCGGGACGCCCGACGAGATGGGGCATCCGGGCGCCCCGTGTATGCCGACGACCTCGTACGGCGAGGGCCTGAGCATCGACCTGGGCGTGCTGTCCACCTGGTGGCTGGTGGACGACCACCGCTTCGCCCTGGCGCTGGGCCCTCACGTCCAGCTGGACGTGACCCCCGGCGGTACCTCGCCGCTGTGGTACGGGGAGGACGATCGGATGCGCCGGTGGGCGTTCCGCGGGCAGGCGGGCTTCATGGTGGGCCTGCGCGCTGCCCCGGATCCGGCGCCGCTGGTGTTGACGGGGCGCGGGACACCGTGGGGTGCCGAGAACGCCGAGGGTGTCAGCCGGGCGGCGCGGGTACACCTGGGCTTCCGCACCGGCTTCATGCTGGGCCCGGGCGAGGAGGGGACGGAGCTCTCGGTGCCGCTGGAGCTGTGGCTCGCGGGATCGTTGCGGCGGGCGCGGTCGCCCCACGCGAGCTTCACGCCGTACCAGCCGGGCATGTTGCTGGGGCCCTACCTGCGGCTCCAGCTGGAGTTCGTCACCGCCTTCGAGGAGGTGAAGTTCCGCACCACCCATCGCGGGTTCGCCGTCATCGCGGGCGTGCGTGCGCACATCCGTCTCAAGAAGAAGTTCGAGAGCCTGCCCGACGAGGGGGTGAACTAGGTGTCCGCCGCCCTCACCCGCAGCTGGATCGCGCCGGCCGCCCTGGCGTTGCTGGGCCTGTTCGCCGGCCCCGCGGCCGCCGAGGTGGCGGTGGTGGACCAGGAGAACCTGGTGTCGGCGTTCGCCCTCGACGCGACCGAGCCGGAGTCGCTGGGCCAGGAGTTCACCCCCGAATTCCACGGCCTGGACGCGGTGGACCTGCGGTTCCAGGGCGGCAGCGAGACCGAGAGCGCCAACATCTACGTCAACATCCGCCTCGGCGACATGGACGGGGAGGTCGTGGGCTCGTCGGACCCCCAGACGGTCCCGCCCGGGGACGGGGTCGCGCACGAGCTGGAGTTCGACTTCCCGGCCGTGGTGATCGTCGAACCCGGCGAGATCCACGTGATCGAGCTCGTGCTGGTCACGGACACCCTCGTGTACATCGAGATCTCCCTGGACGCCGACTTCGACGAGGGGCACATGCTCGTGGGCGGCGAGGAGTCCCAGCACCGGGACTTCTGGTTCAAGGAGGGCTACCGCGAGATGGACACGGACGGCGACGGCCACGGCCACGAGTCCATCGGCGGCGGCGACTGCGACGAGACCGACCCCGACGTGAACATCGGCGCGACCGAGGTGTGCGACGACGGCATCGACAACGACTGCGACGGGGACGTGGACGCTGCGGACGACGAGTGCGCGTCCGGGGACGACGACGACACGATCGGGGACGACGACGACAGCAGCGTCACCGCGCACCCGCCGGTCCCGGCACCGCATCGCGTGCGGGGCTGCGAGTGCTCGACCCGAGGGGGCGGCCTGGGGGGAGGGATCGCCGCGCTGCTCCTCGCCCTGACCTGGATCGTCAGGGGAACAGCTCGACGAAGATCGGCACGGACGTCACCTCCACGCTAGCCATGCAGTCCTGGGTCAGCTCGACCTCCTCGACCACCGGCTCCGGGGCGCTCACGTCGGTCACCGCGTGGGTGACGATGAGCGTCGCGGGCGTGCACTGCTTCAACAGCACGTACTCGACGGGCTCCTCGGTCTCCCCGGGCAGCCGGAGCACCCCATCCTCATTCCACAGCACCCACAGGTAGGAGCCGGACTCCTGGAAGCGATAGCCGCGGACGCCCTCGGTGCCCCCGATGGTCGAGGTGTAGTCGAAGACGCCGTCGCCGAGCTTGGCGGTGAGTAGCTCGAGGTTGCGGTAGGCCGGGCGAGGCGGGCCCGGCGAGCGCACGTCGCACACCTGGTAGCCCCCGTCGTGGGTCACGTCGATCATGCCGTAGGCCGCGGCCGCACCGATGAAGCCGGTGGTCGAGTGGCGCAGGGCCGGGTTGTCGTCGTGCATCCAGTCCTCGGTGTTGCCGATCTGGATGCCGACCGCTCCCTCGCCGAACGCGGTGACGACCTTCTTGACGGTCCCGGCGGCGGCCAGGGCCCTCAGCCAGGCGACGGCCTCGGAGTGGGCGGGTTCCTCGAGCAGGGCGATGTCCTCGAGCAGCGCCCAGATCGCCCCCTGCTGCTGTGCGGTGACCGGGTAGTGGGGTGGGAACCCCCAGGCGTTGGCCAGGCCCCCCAGGGGGAAGGCGTCGTCGAACCAGATCGGGCGGGAGTAGCCCCGGTCGCTCATCTGACCGCGGAGCCACGAGAGGGTCGGCCCGACCTCCGTGTAGTCGCCCAGGCTGTGCACGCACACGTAGTCGAACAGGTCGGGGCGGTCGAGGATGGCCTGGATGCCCTCGAAGGAGTTGTGCATCAGCGGCTCACCGGCCAGCCGGGCCTCGATCTCCTCGTCGGTGGGCTCGTTGCCCTCGAAGACCTCCCACATCAGCAAGGGGATGGTACCGAGGCGGACCTCGGGGTAGGCGGCGCGCGCCTCCTCGGCGGTCGCCTCGGCCAGGGTGATGTAGTCGTCGTGGTCGTCGCTGGGCCAGAAGCCGGACCACTCGCCGCCCACCACCCAGTAGCGTACCGGCGCGACGAGGCCGGGCATGTCGTCGACACCGTCGCCGTCGTAGCGCTCGATCAGGGCGTACACCCACGCGCGGTAGTCGTCCATGAACACCGCGGCCGGCATGATGTCCGTGTCCAGCAGCGGGCCCGCGCCCACGCTGCCCCACTCGCTGCGCGGGGTGAGGTAGGACTGCACGTGCAGCCCCGCGGCCTGGTACTCGGCGATCAGCGCGTCGGTGCAGGACCAGTCGTAGGTGGGGACGCCCGCCACCGGGGGATCGGGCTCCACCTCGCCCCACGCGAACACCTCGAGGCGGGTCTTGGCCCACCCGGCGCCCGCGTCGGCGTACTCCTCGGCCAGGCCGAGCTCGGTGTACTCCACGCCCAGGGCAAAGGTGGGGAACGGGTCCGCGTCGTCGTCGTCCGCCGCGGCGGAGTCGTCGTCGTCTGCAGCTGCCGAGTCGTCGTCGTCTGCAGCCGTGCCCGAGTCGTCGTCGTCCGCCCCGGTGGCGTCGTCGTCGTCCGCCGGGGTCACGTCGTCGTCATCCCCCTCGCCCGACCCGCAGGCCGGCCCCAGCAGCATCACCAGCAGCGGAAGAAACAGCGCTTGCAGTCGTACTTGCATGAAAAACACCCGGTAGTGTAGCCCACGCCTCGCCCAGAACGGACTTGCGTTGGACCCCGATCATGGTCCATACAATCCGCGGACTTCCCGCGACGGCGATTCAGCGGGAGGCGCACTCGGAGGCGCTCGAATGGCCCACGCCCTTGCTCTCGACAGCCGCGACGTCGCCCTGGATCTGCACCGGTTGCTCAAGGATCTCGATCCCGCCCGCCTGCGCGACGAGGCCATGAATGTGGCTCAGCAGCGCCTCGACGTCATCCAGAACGAGATCGAGGACCTCAAGGTCCAGTTCGACGAGCGCAAGGACGCCCTCACCGACGAATCCCTCCAGACCCTGCAGACCTGCTTCGACACCATCTCCGCCCAGATCGCCGAGTACGCCCCGGCCGACGGGATGTCCATCCCGGACGTGCGCAAGGAGTGGATGGACTTCCGCACGCGCATGCAGCCCGCGTACGAGAACCTCGCCGACGGCCTGCGCAAGGCGCGCATCCACGTGCCCTCGCTGCGGCCCACCAACTACGCCCGCAACGTGTTCCACGCCCTGTCGGCGCTGCTGTCGCTGGTGCTCGTCGAGCTGGTGCTGACGCCCAACCTGATGATGGCCATCGCCTTCCTGGTCGCCGCGGCCGCCTGGTCCATGGAGACCGGCAAGCGCATCAGCCCCGCCGTGGACCGCGCCACCTGGTGGGTCTTCGGCAAGATGGGCCATCCCTACGAGCGCCGCCGCATCAACTCCGCCACCTGGTTCTCCTCCGCGCTGCTCGTGCTGTCCCTGACCCGCTCCCACATGATCTCCGCCGTCGCCCTGGTCATCCTCGGCCTCGCCGACCCCGCCGCCGGCCTCATCGGCCGCCGCTTCGGCCGCACCAAGCTCATCCACGGACGCTCCGTCGAGGGCACCTCCGCCTTCATCCTCGTCGGCTTCGCCTCCGCCCTCGCCGTCCTCGCCATCTTCCACGGCGACCTCGGCTGGCCCCTCATGCTCGGCATCGCCGGCGCCGCCGTCATCCCCGCCGCCCTCGCCGAACTCCTCGCCTACCGCATCGACGACAACCTCCTCGTCCCGGCCTCCGCCGCGGCGGGTGCGGGTGCCTTTGCGTTGTTGATGGGGATTCCCTTCTAGCTTTCGCCTCGTTACGGCGCGACCGCGCCGCCTGTCTGCCAACTATCTCCCGAGATGAGAGGCATCTGGCCCGCATATTGGCCCGGAGGGGGGAAGGGTATGGATAGTGCCCGAGCCATGGACCGCCCCTCGGTCTGCCCACAGCTCGTTGGATAACCCCTTCGGGGTTCTCCACACACTCCACACCCTCGACGATGATCAAAAAAAAGAAACAGAGAGATCATGTCCACGGCCGACTCATTCGACCAACAACCTCATCCAGATCTGCATAGAGGTCCGGTGGCTAGGGCGCGACTGCGCCGCCGTCTTCGAAGACAAGCACGTCGTTTGCAGAGCCCGCCACGATGTCGGCGATGGCGATGGACCTGAACGCTCCGTCGGTGTGCAGTGAAACGCTCAGAGTGTGGTCGGCGTACTGCGACGTGTCGATGAGGTAGATCCCGTCCAGCCAGTAGTCGATGCAACCCTCGATGTAGTGAGCAGCCAGGTCCGACTGGACCAGCGAGGCGTCGCAGATGGCCTGCTGCGCCTCCTCGGCCGTGAGCCGGAGGAACGCGTACTGCACCTCGGTCACGTCGGTCAGTGGATCGAACGGAGCGCCGTAGGCATCCACGGTCAGCGCGGTCCAGTCGACGGCGATCTCGGTCGAGGCATCGACCTCCTGCAGCCAGCTCACCCAGACATCGACGCAGTCGTCCCCGGCCGTGTCGTCGTCGTCCGATGTGTCATCGTCGTCCGCCACATCGTCGTCGCCGACCGTGTCGTCGTCGCCCAACGGCGGGCCGCCCTCTTCTTCCGAACAGGCCGTCGCCAGGAGAGCCGCAACCAGCAGCGCCTTCCACAACATTCGGATCGTGTTCATCTCGCGCCCCCAATTCAGGATATTGGGTGTCGCCGGTAGAGGCCGATCTTCAATCACACTCCGGATCATCCGCATGACACATCGTCACCACCAGCGTGTACTCGCCATCCAGCACGTCGCCGCCCTCGTCCACCCAGCTGTCCAGCGCGAGGTGGTAGGTCCCGGGCTCGAGGGTGGCCTGGACGAGGTGGTGGTCGCGGAGGATGCAGCCGTCCTCGCTGGCGGTGTCGTCGAGGAGGTGGATGTCGATGTCGATGCCCTCGAGGTCGAGGACGATGGCGCGTAGGCGGGTCGTTTCGGTGATCTCGAGCCGGTAGAGGTACTCCGGGCCCGACTCGTCGGAGTCGCTGGCGCAGCCGGTGTAGGTGTCGAGGCTGGCGTGGGGGGAGGCGGCGGTGTCGGCGTGGTGGGTGAAGGGGATGGCTGGGATCTCGAAGGGGGCAGCGGGTGAACCGTCGCCGGCGAGCAGGGCGTCGGCCGGCTCGAGGGAGGGCTCGCCATCGATCACCACGGCGCGCAGGCGATCCAGCGTCTGCAAGAAGAGCAGGTTGCGCACGTTGTTGCCGTCTTGCAGGTCGTCGTCGGCCAGATCGCAGCCGTCCCCGCTGGTGCTCATGTGGACGCCGTCGCCGGAGAGACCCTGGTCGGGGACATCCTCGAGGGCGAGGTAGAGGTCGATGTAGGGGATCTGGCGGGCCTGGGCGAGGCCGCGGATGACCTCGTTGTAGGTGGGCGCCCACCAGCTGGCGACGGTGGCGTCGCCGCGGTGGGGGATGGCCATGAGGGCGGGCACGATGCCGGCGTCGAGGCACTGGTCGATCAGGGCGGACATGTCCTCGTAGTACGTGTACATGGCGCTCTCGTAGGTGTAGCCCATGCCCATGTCGTTCGTGCCGAACTGGATCAGCGCGAAGGCCGGGTCGATGGCGGCGATCTCCTGGTCCAGCGGCGACGGAGAGCCGGAGATGCACCAGCTGGCGGTGCGGCCCCCCTCGGCGGCGAGGCTCTCGCGGTCGAAGGGCGTGGAGCCCGCGGCGTCGCCGGCGAGGAAGTACTGCAAGGTGGCGTCGAGGTCGCCGTGGGCGCCCAGGTCGGCGCCGCCGTCGGCGAAGCAGGTCATGGCGCCGTACGTGGTCGTGTGCGAGTCGCCCACCTTCATGAACACGTCCGGGCGGCCGGCGGTCGACGCGGCGCGCAGGGTGTCGGCGGTGTACGGCGGGATGGGCGAGTG
>CAZLEO010000116.1:10371-27366 GCA_964558555.1 uncultured Rickettsiales bacterium
CGAGTTCGTGGCCCCTCATGGCCGCGAGTCTACTGCTCCAGGGCCTTCATCGACAGGGAGATCCGGCCCCGCTTGTGGTCGACCTCGAGGACCTGGACCTTGACCACCTGGCCCACCTGGACCACCTGCCGCGGGTCGTCCACCCACTTTCGCGTGAGCTGCGACACGTGCACCATGCCGTCGCGCTTGACGCCGATGTCCACGAAGGCGCCGAAGTTGGCGACGTTGGACACGCGACCCTCCAGCACCATGCCCTCGGTGAGGTCGTCGACGCTCGTGACGTCCTCGCGCCAGGTGGGGGCCTCGAACTCGGGGCGGGGATCGCGGCCGGGGCGCAGCAGCTCCTCGCGGATGTCGTCGAGGGTGTAGCGGCCGACGCCGCCGGCCTCGTCGAGGAAGCGTGAGAAGTCCAGGCGGCCCACCAGCTGCGGGTCGCCCACCAGCTGGTCCAGCCGGACGCCGAGCTGTCCGGCCATGGCCTCGACGAGCGCGTAGCGCTCGGGGTGCACCGCCGTGGCGTCGAGGGGGTGACGGCCGTCGCGGATACGCAGGAACCCCGCGGCCTGCTCGAAGGTGCGGGCGCCGACCCCCTTGACCTTCAACACCTGCCGGCGCGTGGCGTAGGGCGCCGTGGCGTCGCGGTGATCGACGATGTTGCGCGCCAGCCGGGCGCTGAGCCCGGACACCCGCGTCAACAGGGCGGCCGACGCGGAGTTGAGCTCCACGCCCACCTTGTTCACCGCCGCCTCCACGGTCAGATCCAGCTCTTCGTCCAGGGCCGCGGCGTTGACGTCGTGCTGGTACTGGCCCACGCCGAGGGACTTCGGGTCGATCTTGACCAGCTCGGCGAGGGGGTCCTGCAGCCGCCGCGCGATGGACACGGCGCCGCGCAGGGACACGTCCATGTCGGGGAGCTCCTCGCGAGCCACCGCCGACGCGGAGTACACCGAGGCCCCGGTCTCCGGCACGATCGCCACGATCACCCCGGACAGGCCGGCGTCCCGCACCGCCTTGGAGGCGAACTGCTCGGTCTCGCGACTGGCCGTGCCGTTGCCCACGGCCACGGCCTTGACCCCGTGGCGGCGGATCAGCGCGGTGACCTTCTTCGCCGACGCCGCCACGTTCTCCCGGGGCGGCACGGGGTAGATCACCGTCGTGTCCACCACCTTGCCCGTGGGATCCACCACCGCGAGCTTGCACCCCGTGCGGTAGCCGGGATCGAGCCCCATCACCGGCAGCTGTCCCAGGGGAGACTGCAACAGCAGGGCGCCCAGGTTCGCCCGGAACACGGCGATGGCCTCGGCCTCGGCGCGCTGGAGCATGTCCGCGCGCACCTCGTTGGTCAGCGACGGCCGCATGAGGCGGCGGTATCCGTCCCGCACGGCCTCGGCCACCTGCTCGCCGCACGGCGTGTGCGGGTCTGCGCCGATACGCCGCACCAGCGAGCCGATCTGCCGGTCGTCATCCACCACCACGTTGACCCGCAGCACCTTCTCGCGCTCACCTCGCTGGATCGCCAGCAGCCGGTGTGAGGCCACCTTGCGCGCGGGCTCGTCGTGCTCGAAGTAGTCGCGGTAGGTCTGGCTCTGCTCGTCCCCGGCCTTGCTCTTGATCACCCGCACGCGCACCACGCCGCGGCGCCGCAACTCCTCGCGCAGGGACGCGCGGTTGAGGGAGTGCTCGGCGATACGCTCGGCGATGATGTGACGGGCCCCCTCCAGCGCCGCGTCCGCGTCGGGCACGTCGGCGTCGGGCTTCACGTAAGGCCGCGCGGCGTCGTGGGCGCTCACCCCGCGTGCCCGGCGCTGTTGCAACAGCACCGCGGCCAGGGGCTCCAGCCCCCGCTCCCGCGCCGTCTGGGCCTTGGTCCGGCGCTTGCGCTTGTACGGCAGGTACAGGTCCTCGAGATCCTGCTTGGTCCTGGCCCGGTGAAGCGCCGCAGACAGCTTGTCGGTGAGCTTGCCCTGCTCGTCGATGGCCTTGAGGATGGCGCCCCGCCGGTCGATCAGGTCGAGGAAGTACGCCCGCCGCTTGGCCAGCACCTCCAGCTGGTCGTCGTCCAGCCCGCCGGTGGCCTCCTTGCGATACCGCGCCACGAACGCCACGGTCGAGCCGTCCGCCAGCAGGTCCACCGCCGCGCTCACCTGGGTCGGCTTGCAGCGGATCTCCTCGGCGATCAGGCGCAGGTGTTCCCCGTCGAGCTGTGCAGCCATGGTCGTCCCCTCAGTCCCAGCGCAGCGGGTTGGTCGCCGCTCCCCAGAAGTCGTGCCCGGGCTCGGCGATCACGGTGGCCGCGCCCGTCTTGCGGTCGATGTCCAGGATCTCCCCGTCCCGGTTGAACCCGAACATCACCCAGTCGGCCAGCCCGACGCCGAACATGGACCCGTGGTTCGTCTCGCCGATCTCCGTGGTGATCCCCGTGGCCGGGTCGTACACCACCAGCGAGGTGCTGTCGGCCCAGTGGTCCGTGGGCCAGCACAGGCAGTACAGCAGGCCGTCGGGCAGGCCCACCATGTCGCCGGCGAACTCCCAGTCGCCCAGGGAGTCGTAGTACGTGATGGCGCCGCTGAGCACGTCCACCTCGTAGATGGCGTCGTCGCTGCCCGCGAGCATCGTGCCGTCGGACAGGGCGGTCAGGGCGAAGAACGACGCACCCTCGAGGTAGGCCACGGACGTCAGCCCGCCCGAGTGGGGGTCCACCTCGAACACCTCGTCGAACGTCACGGCGTACATGTGGCCGTCGATGTCCACGGCCAGGTCGGTGATGTTGTCCTGGTCGAAGGTGCCGACGTGCGTGACGGTGTACGGCGAGTCCTTGTCCACCGAGTACAGATCGGTGGACGTCTGGGCGTACATGTACTCCGTGGCGGCCCAGTCCGGCGGGGTCGTGTCGTCGTCGTCGCCGACCGAGGTGTCGTCGTCGTCGTCGCCGACCGTGGCGTCGTCGTCGTCGTCCGCGGTGGCGTCGTCGTCGTCCGCGGCGGCCCCGCTGTCGTCGTCGTCATCGTTGTACTCGGCGCCCGAGCAGGCGGCGAGGAGTCCCAGGGTCATCAGGAGGAGAGTGAGGCGGGAGATCATGGTCACTCCATATGAGGCCGGCGAGGGTAACAGAAACCCGCCTTGGCAGGGGCACGACCACGGGGTAACGTGCCCGTCGATGACTGATCTACGCACCTTCATCGAGCAGCAGGAGCGGGCCGGCCGCGTGATCCGGGTCGCCGACGAGCTGGATCCGGTGGGCGACGCCGGGGCCGCGCTGGCCCGCCACGAGGGCCGGATCGTGGTCCTGGACGACGTGCGTGGCTACGACGCCCCGGTGGTAGGCGGCGTGGTGTCCAGCCGCGAGCTGCTGGGTGCATCCCTGGGCGTCGATCCCGACGACGTGGTGATGACCCTGGCCCGCGCCATGGACGACCCGGCGCCCCTGAAGCGGGTGACGGACGCGCCCTTCGAGCAGGGCCTGGAGCTCACCACCGACGTGGGATCGGTGGTGCCGCTGCTGACCTTCCTGCCCGGCTCCACCCACCCCTACACCTCGTCCACCATCGTCGCGGCGCGGTCGCAGCGCCACGGGATGAACCTGTCGTTCCACCGGATGATGTACCTGGGCGGGGACCGCTTCTCCGTGCGCATCGTGCCGCGCCACCTGCGCATGATCCTCGAGGAGGGGGGCGGCACGGCCGAGGTCGCGGTCGTGGTGGGCGTACACCCGGCGGTGAGCCTGGCCGCGTCGTGCTCGGGCGGCCCCGGCATGAACGAGCTGGAGCTGGCCTCGGCCCTGGTGCCGGGTGGCCTCGAGGTGGTGGACCTGGACGGCCTGGACGTGCCGGCGGACGCCGAGCTGGTCCTGCGGGGTGTGATCACCGACGAGCTCGCCGAGGAGGGACCGTTCGTGGACCTCACCGGCACCCTCGACGGCGTGCGCCGCCAGCGCGTGCTGCGCGTGGACCGCATCTACCGTCGGCCGGGCTTCCTCTACCACACCATCGTGCCCGGCGGCCGCGAGCACCAGCTGCTCATGGGCATGCCCCAGGAGCCGCGCATGGTCCGCGCCGTGGCCAACGCCGTGCCGTGCTTCGAGCGCCTCGCGCTGAGCGACGGCGGCTGCCACTGGCTCCACGCCACCGTGGCGCTACGCGACCCCCTGCCGGGCCAGGCGCGCAACGCGGCCATGGCCGCCCTGGGCGCCCACCCCTCGTGCAAGCGCGTCGTGGTGGTGGATCACGACGTGGACGTGCACGACGCCGAGCAGGTGGAGTGGGCCATCGCCACCCGCGTGCAGGCGGACCGCGACGTGATCATCCTGCCCGGGTGCCGCGGCTCCTCCCTGGACCCGTCCCGCGACCCCGACGACAGCACCACGGCCAAGTGGATCATCGACGCCACCATCCCCGCCGGCGCCGACCGCGCCGGGTTCCTCCGCGCCGGGCACGACGAGTAGACCGTGCACCTCTCCGACACCGACCGCGCCTTGCTCGACGGCCGGGCCGGCCGCGCCGCGCGCAAGGCCATGGAGATCCTCGTGGCCCTGGGCGAGATCTACGGCGCCGAGGACCTGGTGGACGTGCGGTCCGTGCAGGTGTCGGGCGTGTCGTTCCACAACCTCGGCGAGGCGGGCCTGGAGTGGCTCGAGGAGATGGGTCGCGACGGCCGCGTGCGCTCCACGACCACCCTCAACCCCGCCGGCATGGACCTGATCGAATGGCAGGACCAGGGCATCGACCCCGACTTCGCCGCCAATCAGCTGCGGGTGGTGGGCGCCTACGAGGCCATGGGGATCGCCACCACCTGCACCTGCACCCCGTACCTCGTGGGCAACACGCCGGCTCCCGGTGAACACGTGGCCTGGGCCGAGTCCAGCGCCGTGGCCTACGCCAACTCCGTGATCGGCGCGCGCACCAACCGCGAGGGCGGCCCCTCCGCCCTGGCCGCCGCCCTGGCCGGCCGCACGCCTCGCTACGGCCTGCACCTGGACGCCGAGCGCTTGCCGAAGCTGACCGTGCGCGTGGGCGACCGGCTGGAGTCCTCGGCCGAGTGGGGCGCCCTGGGCCACGTGATCGGCCGCCGCGTCGGTGGCGACGTTCCCTTGCTGGACCTGCCCCAGCAGCCCACGCAGGCCGAGATCAAGAGCTTCTGCGCGGCCGTCGTGACCCACGGCGGCAGCCCGCTGTTCTACGTGGACGGCCAGGGCCCGGCCCCGGCCGCGCCACCCCCGGGGGATCAGACCCTCGCGGTGACCCGCGCCGAGCTACTGGACACCCTCGCCGAGATCGACGACGGCGCCGACGCGGTGGACCTGGTGTGCCTGGGCTGCCCCCACGCCTCGCTGCAAGAACTCGCCGACCTGGCCGACCACTTCGGCGACCGGCGCGCCACCGTGGAGACCTGGATCTGTACCGCCCGCCCCACGGCCGACGCCGCGGCCCACCTGGGCCTGGCCGACCGGCTGCGCGACGCGGGTGTGCGGGTGGTCTGCGACACCTGCTTCGCCGTGGCCCCCCTGGACCGCGAGGGCGCGACCGTGGCCACGGACAGCGTCAAGGGCTGCTACTACGGCCGCGGCCACAACAAGCTTCGGATGCACGTGGGCTCGGTGGCCCGTTGCGTGGAGGCGGCGGTGACGGGGAGGTGGTCGTGACCACGCTCAGCGGCCGCGTGATCCACGCCGGACGGGCCGAGGGCCGCGCCCTCGTGTCGCCCTCGCCCCTGTCCTTCTTCGGCGGCTTCGACCTGGATCGGGGCGTGGTCTCCGAGCGCGGCCACCCCCTGGAGGGCCGGTGCGTGACCGGCCGCGTGCTCGTCTTCCCCACCGGCACCGGCTCCACCGTGGGTTCGTTCGCCCTGTTGCGCATGGTGCGCGCCGGCGTGGGCCCGGCCGCCCTGGTCATGGGCACCTGCGACACCACCGTGGCCGTGGGCGCCATCATCTCGGAGATCCCCTGCGTCGATCAGGTGGATCTGGACATCCTCTCGGACGGCGACCGACTCGTCATCGAAGGATCGGAGGTGCGTCGTGACTGACGCAGTGGTCAAGCTCGGCGGCTCCCTGGTGACGGACAAGGCCAGCGACGATCTGCGCGTGGACGTCGACCTCGTGCGGCGCCTCGCCGACGAGATCCTCGCGGCGCGCGAACGACCCAAGGTGCTGATCCACGGGGCCGGCTCCTACGGTCACCGCATCGTCCAGCGCACCGGCATTCACCGGGGCCTCACGGACGAGGCCAGCCTGCTGGCCATGGGCGAGACCCAGCGGCTGCAGCTGGAGCTGAACAGCCACCTCGCCTACCTCCTGCTGGAGGCCGGGCTGCCGGTGATGCCGGTGCAGGCCTCGTCCTCGGCGGTGATGGAGGCCGGCTCGCTGTACAAGATGGACCTGCAGGCGGTGGATCTGATGCTCGCCCAGGGGTTGATCCCCCTGATGTACGGCGTGCCCGCCGTGGACGCGGCCCAGGGTTGCTCGATCCTGTCCGGCGACCTGATCGCCCCTTACGTGGCCCGCCGCCTGGGGCTCGCGCGGGTGGTCCACGTCACCGACGTGGACGGCGTCTACGACGGCGATCCCGCCGCGAACCCCGACGCGACGCGCATCGACCGCGTGGATCGCGACAACCATGCGGACGTCCAGGCCCGCCTCGGCGGCTCCTCGAACGTGGACGTCACCGGCGGCATGGCCGGCAAGGTCGCGGCCCTGATCGGCCTGGCCCGCCGTGGCCCCGTCTCCCGCATCGTCAGCGGCCGCATCCCCGGCCGCCTCACCCAGGCCCTCGACGGCGAGGACGTGGGCACCCTGATCACCTGGGAGACCCCATGACCCCCCGCATCCTCGTCGGCATCAGCGGCGCCAGCGGCATTGCCATCGGCGTGCGCGCGCTGCAGCTGCTGGCCGCCGCCGGCGTCGAGACCCACCTCGTCGTCACCCCGTCCGGCGCCAAGGTCGCCCGCCTCGAGACTGGCATGACCCCCGCCGATCTCGCCGCGCTCGCCGACCACGCCCACGACCCCGGCGACATGGCCGCCCCCATCGCGTCGGGCACCTTCCCCTGCGCCGGCATGCTGGTGGCGCCGTGCTCCATCCGCACCCTCTCCGCCACGGCCTGCTGCCGCTCGTCCAACCTCCTCGAGCGCGCCGCCGACGTCACCCTCAAGGAGCGCCGCCCCCTCGTGCTCATGGTCCGCGAAACCCCCCTGCACCGCGGCCAGCTCAAGCTCATGCTCGACGCCGCCGACGCCGGCGCCACCATCTTGCCCCCGGTACCCGCGTTCTACGCCGGCCTGGAGTCCATCGAGGACATGGTCGAGCAGATGGCCGCGCGGGCGCTGGCGAGCCTGGGGGTGGAAACGGGCGTGTTGAGACGGTGGCGAGACGAGTGAGCTAGGCCCGCGCCTTGCGCTCCCACACCCGCACCGGGTGCTTGTCGCCGCCCTCGCGCACGTTGGCGGACTGCCCGGCCGCGGCGAAGATGGCTTTGACGCCTGGTAGCACGTTGACGTACTGCTCGGCGTTGCGGCGGGCGACCGTGTCGGAGACGGGAAGGAAGAGTTCCTGGATCTGGGACGCGGCGTTGGGGAAGACCGCGGCGAGGTTCTGCAGGTTGCGCAAGACCTCCATCTGGCCGGCGCCGGCGGAGTCCCCGGCGGCTCCTCCGCCAGTCTGGTTGGTCATGGACAGCCGCTCGAGCTTGAACTGGCCGAGCTCGGCGCCGTGGAACAGCTTGACCCACAGGGCCACCTGGTCGCGGCTCTGCACGCTGGCCTTCTCGATGATACGCACGACGGCGTTGTACACGCCCTGGTTCACCGTGGGGTCGATGCCCAGCTGCAGCTGGACGTAGGCGCGGATGCCGTCGGACGCGCCGAGGCGCTGGGACTCCGAGGCCTCCTTCTGGGTCAGCAGCGACGTCAGCTGGTTGCCCTCGGTGTTCTCCATGGCGTGGGCGAGGTGTTCGGCTTCGCGGCGGGTGGACGTGCCCTTGGGCTTGCGCTTGGTCTTGTCCTGCTTCTGCTGGTCGAGGGCCTCGAGGGGATCTGCGAGGGGATCCTTCAGGCCGTCCTCGTTCCGACCACCGGCGAGGGCGTCCTTGCGCGGGGAACCCGACGTCGCGCGCTGCTGGCCCTTGGGGGGCTTGCGTTTCTTGCCTGAGGCCGTCGTTCGTCTTGGCATCGTCCTGTCCCTCGTCGCTCATCCTGACAGACGGTGCATGTGGATACAACGGAGGTTTTTGGACCCGCGCACGTGCGTGCAGCGTGGGGGTCGGGATTCCGGTACCCTGGCATTGGAGGAGTCGGTGCACCACGGCGGCCCGAGACGGAACCTGACGGTGCTGGCGCTCGTCGTCGCCGCGGCGACGGCAGCGACGGCCCTCGCCGAACCCGCCCCCCAGGACCTGCGCCAGCAGGTCGTCGCCGGCCGCTACCTGATCCAGCACTGGGACCTCTCCGACGGCCTGCCCCAGGCCTCCATCACGGACGTGGCCCAGGACGAGAACGGCTTCTTGTGGTTGGCCACGTTCGGCGGGCTGGTGCGCTTCGACGGCCTGGAGTTCCGATCCGTGGGCGGGGCCCCCACCTCCGTGGGCTGGAACCCCCGCTTCACCGCGGTGGAGGCGGACGAGGACGGCAGCGTGTGGGTGGGCCTGGAGAACGGCGGCGTCGTGCGCCTCGTCCGCGGGCACTTCGAGGACATCCAGCAGCCCGACGCCCTGCGCAACGCCACGGTGTGGGACCTGGCGGTGAGTTCTCACGGACTGATCGCCGCGGCGGACCGCGGTGGGTGGCTGTTCGCCGACGGCCGGTGGACCCGGCTGGCCGATCCGGCGATGGAGCAGGCCACCACCGGCGTGGCCGCGGCCTGGGACAGCGAGGGGCGCGCGTGGGTCGGCGGTCCGGGCGGCCTGCACCGGTTCGGCAGCGACGGCCGGCACGTCGCCTCGGTGGTCGCGCCCACCGGGGTGTCCGCGCTGCGTCCGGACGACCAGGGCGGCCTCTGGGTGGGCGGCGCAGGCTTCGTGGCGTACGCGAGCGGCGAGGATCTGTGGCTCCACACGGGACTGGACGACGAGCTCTCCAGCGTCAAGGACGTGGTGACCGACGGTGACGGAGACCTGTGGGTCGTGGACACCACGGTCATCCGCATGCTCGGGCCGGAACGAGACGTCCGCGAGGCCCTCACGGGGGCCACCGCGCCTCCCCCGGTCCAGCAGTGGCCGGCCCCCTCGAGCCTGCGGTGCGCCTTCGGCGACCGGGAGCGCAACCTGTGGGTCGGCAGCGACGGCCGCGGGTTCTGGCGGTTCGGTCGCCAGGACTTTCAGCGGTTCGGCACCCGCAGCGGCCTGCCGACGCCGTCGGTGGGCGTCATGGCGGGGGACGGCGGCGAGGGCCTCTGGGTGGCGGCCGGGTGCAACGGGCTCGTGCGCCTGAAGGACGGGTGGTTCGAGGAGCCGCCGCCCGGCCTGCCGGTTCGCGGATGCTGCCGGGCGTTGCTCCGGGCGACCGACGGCGCCCTGTGGGTGGCCAACGGCCAGACGATCGTCCGTCACCAGGAGAGCGACGGGGGCTACGTGGAGGCGGGAAGCTGGGAGGCGACCCACGGCGTCGTGGCCCTGGCCGAGGGGGAGCCCGGCACGGTCTGGGCGGGCACGGCCGGGGGTGGCGTGCTGCGGATTCGCGAGGGCAAGGCCATACCCATCGGCCGCGACCAGGGGCTCGGCGGCGAGCACGTCCACGCCATCGTCTCGGACGGCGAGGGGACGGTGTGGTTCGGCCACCGCAGCGGCAGCTCGTGGTGGCGGGATGGCTCCTGGACCTCCTTCGGCGAGGCCGACGGCCACCCCCCCGGCGTGGTGCGCGCCTTCCTGCTCGACGCCGACGGCACCCTGTGGATCGGCACCTACGGGGGCGGCCTGGCCCGCTTCCGCGACGGCGAGTTCCACCGGTTCACCACCCGCGACGGCCTGTTCGACGACGTGGTGTCGCGCATCCTCGACGACGGCCAGGGGTGGCTGTGGATGAACGGCAACCGGGGCGTCTTCCGCGTGCGTCGCGACGACCTCGAGGCCCACGCCGAGGGCTCCCTCAGCTCGCTGCGCAGCACCCCATTCCCCACCGGCGAGGGCAACGGCGGCTCCCAGCCCGCGGGGTGGATGGACGAGGCCGGCGGCCTGTGGTTCCCCACCATCGACGGCGTGGTGGGCTTCGACTCGCACCGCATCCAGACGAACTCGGTGGCCCCCGTGGTCCTGCTGGAGTCGGCCCACATCGACGGCACGCCCCTGTCGGTGGACCGGATGACCCGCGTGCCGCCGGGGTACGGCAATCTCGAGGCCCATTTCGCCGCCGCGTCGCTGCGGAGGCCCGACCTGACGCGGTTCGAGTACCGGCTGGTGGACCGGGACGATCGCTGGGTGTCGGTGGGCAGCTCCCGCGTGTTGCGCCTCGCCCAGCTCCCGCGGGGCGAGCACGTGGTCGAGATCCGCGCGGTGAACGAGGACGACGTGGCGTCGAGTGTGCCCGTGCGGCTGGCGTACCAGCTGGCACCACACTTCTACCAGACGTGGTGGTTCACCCTGCTGCTGGCCGGCGCCCTGATCGGCGCCGGCGGATTCCTGGGGCTGAGCCGCGCCCGCCAGCTGCGCGATCACAACCGCGCCCTTCGCCAGGAGATCCAGTCCCGGGAGCGGGTCCAGGCGGAGAAGCGGGAGCTGGAGCGTCGCCTGGCCAACGCCCAGCAGCTCGAGGCCCTGGGGCGCCTCGCCGGCGGTATCGCGCACGACTTCAACAACACCCTGACCGTGGTGGAGGGCAACGCCGAGCTGCTGCGGCTGGTGCTTCACCCGGAGTCGGGCTCGCGCGTCGACCGCTGCATCCTCGAGATCGTCGAGTGCTCCCACCGCGCCAACCGCATGATCCGCCAGCTGCTGGCCTTCGGCCGCAAGCAGACCCTGGAGTCGGAGATCCTGGACCCGGGCGAGGTGGTCACCCGGCTGCAGTCCATGTTCCGCCGCCTGCTGCGCGACGACGTGGAGCTGCAGATCCTCGCCGAGCCGGACGCCGGCCTGATCTTCGCGGACCGATCCCAGGCGGAGCAGGCGCTGGCCAACCTGCTGATCAATGCCGGCGACGCCATGCCCAAGGGAGGCCGGGTGACGGTGATGGTGGAGCCCGCCGATCCCGAGCAGGTGGCCCGCGATCACCCCGATATCCACCTCGAAGGGGACCACGTGCGCATCGCCGTGGAGGATACCGGGGAGGGCATCCCCCAGGACGTGCTGCCGCGCATCTTCGATCCGTTCTTCTCCACCAAGCCGGTGGGCCAGGGCACCGGCCTGGGCCTGGCCTCGGTGCACGGCTTCGTCACCCAGTCGGCCGGCCACCTGGGCGTGGTCAGCGAGGTGGACCGGGGCAGCCGCTTCGACATCTACATGCCCTGCGCGGAGGGCGAGCCGGTCGACGACTCCTTCACCGTGGCCGAAGCCTCCCTGCCGTGGGGTAGCGAGACCGTGCTGCTGTGCGACGACGACGACATGGTCCGCGAGTCCATGGCCGGTGTGCTCGAGGCCCAGGGCTACCAGGTGGTGCGCGCCGCGAACGGAGCAGAGGCGCTGCAGCATCTGCAGGATCACGGCGACCGGATCTCTGCCCTCGTCACCGATGTGGTGATGCCCGAGATCAACGGCTCCGACCTCGCCCTGCAGGCTCGCGCCCTGCGCCCCGACATCCGCGTGCTCTTCGTCACCGGCTACGCCCTCGACGTCGAACTCGCCGCCCTGGACGACGGCGAGGCCGACGTGCTGCCCAAGCCGTTCTCCGCGGCGTCGCTGCTGCGCCAGCTGCGTGACCTGCTGGATAGGTAGGCCGCCCTGGCGGGCGGAAGTCGACGGTTTCTGGGGGGTGGCGGCTGCGCGTTTCCAAACTCCACGAGATGACTGGAAAAGGCCCTTGACTCCGCCGCGAAGGGGGGGGGTACGGTGGTTGTCCATTCTACAACCACCAAGTTCCAAGGGGGGGGAGCATGCACACGTCTGTTCTTCGTTTGACTGCCATCTCGTGCCTGGTTTTCGTCGTCTCGTCAGCACATGCGGGCGATGCTGTCCTCGACGGGTTCAACCTGTCGGTCGACTCACCCAACTACGACGCTGCAGCCAACGTCTTCGTCACGGATGTGATTCCCAATGGAGGAGTCCTGGAGGTGACCGTGGAGCTGCACGACAACAAGCTCCTGCTCGGACGTGACGTGGTCAGGGACGTGGAGGGTGACTTGCTGTTGACGGTGAGCAAGAACCTCGACGTGATCGGGGCACAGCAGGTTGGTGGAGATGGCACGTTTGCGGACCTCGTAGTCGAGCCGAGCTGGGCTCAGTTCGAAGACGTCTGGGCGCTCGGCCAGGTGAACACCTATCGACTCGATGTCGTGCCAGACCTCTCGTCGGATGGACCCTTCGTGGTCGACGCGATCCTGGTCGTCGAAGGAGTCCAGCCGTTCGGGTACACGGCCGAGGTGACGCGGTTCGAGTCCAGGGATGCCTTCGGTTTTTACTACGACGGCGACTTCCTCGAACGCGCTCCTGGTGGGGATCTGGCCCTCATGCAGGCATTCGAGGTGTTCGACGAAGGGGAGCACGTGCTGCCCGTGTTCATGATGTCGGTCGTCGAAGACGACGTCCCCGTCAAGCCACCGCCGCCGCTGCGCAGCTGGGACCAGGGGGGGTGGGTTCCAGAGGAGCCCACGGCTTGGGACGGCGTCGTGGATGTGGAGGTCTGCTTCCAGGCGTTCCCTACCTGGCACGCGAACGGTACTGGAGGTCAGGGAGACCGACGCCCCATGATCCAGGCTTGGACGTCCGGGTGGTGCGACGACGGACTTCCCAGCACCCTGTGCTACCACGATCCCCAGCCGATGAAACGAATGCGAGTGTACGTGTACGAGGAGGTGGACATCGGCGGCAGCTACTACCTCCAGATTCCGGACGGGTACGTGGACGGTCCAGGCCCGGTCTACACGGACGAGGACGGTTGCGCGCGTATCTGGATCAGCTGGCCGCTGGTTCAGCAGGACTTCCCCGAGGTGAGCAACGACGACTACCCCGACCTGTTCATCGCGACACATCTTGAAGGTGGGCATCCATCGCTGACAGGAGGCAGCCCCGAGACCGAAGAACCGGTTTTCGAGATCTCTGGAGCGTTCTTCGACGGGATCGACAGTACGTATATCGACAACGTCGCCTATGCCACGCCGACCATGCCCAGCATAGGCTCGGCCACAGGCTACTTCGGTGGGGACGCGAGTGGGACGGCCTGGTTCACCATCACCGAGCCCTACGACGAGAACAGCACCACACAGGTCAACGCACGCACCAACCTCTTCCTGATTGCCACGGAGTCGTTCGAGGTGGCCTACGACAAGGGCGTGACCCAGGCCTTCGCCTGCACGACCCAGTTCCCGGCGGCCATCGACGGAGAGGGCGACAACGACTGCGCCGAGGACCGGCTCAAGATCGCCTACGACAACTCGGGTCACGAGACGAGCCGCTACCGGCGCGTCGGCCCCGAGGGCAGCAGCTCGGTCAACGACGGTCCGCTGATCTACATCTCCACGGACAACGGGTACGTTCACCACAACCTGGCCCACGAACTCGGACACCACATCCACGGCATGGCCTACAAGCGAGAGAGGTTTTCCATCACGTACGCCTCGCGCCAGGAAGGGACGTCGAGCTGGTGGTCCGGTTTCGACTGCATCGACAACCAGGACGACGCACACAGGGACTGGTGTCCGGAGTTCCAGTCCTCTACGACTAGCGAGGGCTGGGCGGACTTCTGGTCCGGCGTGACCTGGTTCGACGCCGACGCGGAAAACCCGTTCCACGGAGATTCCGATGACGGTGGCTCGAGTTCCTACTACAAGCTGGACCGTTGGCCCGTCGCGATGGGACTCGCAGGTTGTGACAACGCCGTGGGCCACGAGGACGGTGGCGTGCCCGTCGATGGTCTGATGGCCACGCACCTCGAAGCCCTCGTCCGCCAGATGTGGTGGGACCTGTACGACGTGGACGACGGCGCCGCGGGTACGACCGAGACCCTCAACGATCCGGCAAACGCACTGCGGTTCGTGGACAATCCCATCCCACTGGGGGCGCCCATCGGCGTACCTCGCGATCAGACCACGTTGGAGCTGTACGAGATGGTGGATGCCTGGGAGGTCGTGGCCGAAGCGGGGGACGAACTCAACGGCTCGTTCAACGAGAAGGGCAGCCTCTCGGGGATACGCATTCAGCCGTTCCCGTCCCAGTGGAGCGACTGGCCGATGCCCCAGCCCCAGGTCTTCTTCGAGCCGTTCTACGAGGACGATCCCGACTCCCCGAACCTGGCGGACTGGCTCGAGGCGCTATACTGGGTCACGGGAGACACAGAGGACTACAACCTCGCCGCGGGCTACCTCATGGAGTCGGGTTGCCTGTGGTCCTTCGATCGGAACTGAGGTGCAGGTGGCGCATCCAGCCGCCGGGAATTGGCTTTGGGCCCTGAGCCTCGTGATCGGTCTGTGCGCTGTGGAGACAGGTGGATGTACGGGCGAGGATGACGACTCCGCCTCTGACGACGACACGTCTGGAGACGACGACTCGTCTCCCGCTGCTGCGACCCGCTGGAGTCTGGTCAGCGCCGGTCTGAATCACACGTGCGGCCTCACCCTGTCTGGAACGCTGACGTGCTGGGGGAGCAACAGTCACGGCCAGGAGCACCCTCCAGCGAGTCTAGGTCTTCCCCTTCAGTTGAGCGGCGGCCGAGAGCACAGCTGCGCCATCCTCGAGGACCACACCGTGCAGTGCTGGGGTCGCAACGACCGCGGCCAGGGCGGCAGTGCCGTGGGCACGTATTCCCAGGTGGATGCGGGCTCGTGGCACAACTGTGGCGTGCTCACCGACGGTCACGCGACTTGCTGGGGAGGGTGCGACATGCTCAGCTGCGATGCTCCCCTGGACACGATCTACACACACGTGGAAGCGGGCGTGATGTTCGGCTGCGGATTGACAGAGACCGGGCGCGTGGACTGCTGGGGCCAATATGCCGATGATCCACCGGACATGGACGGTCCAATCTTGCAGGTAGCTGGTGGTGCATACCATGCGTGCGCGTTAGGAGAGGATGGTCTGATCACCTGCTGGGGATCTTGCCAATGGGGGGAGTGCGATGTACCCCTGGGTACATACAGTGCGGTAGTTGCGGGTGCTTCGCACACCTGCGGAATAGAGCGGGAGGGCCTCCCCAACTCGGCTGGTCAAGAGGTAGACGGTCGTGTTCGATGTTGGGGATACGACGAGGGGGAAGAAGATTTCGGCATCATCGACGCACCAGCAGGATCGTTTGAAGCCATCGTCGCCGGCGGTGGTGCGCACACCTGCGCGGTCGCTCCAGACGATACCGTGCAATGCTGGGGCTACAACGAGTACGGTCAGACCGACGTCCCGGTGATCGACTGACCCGCGGTGACGAACCTATGCCGACCAACACGCGGACCGACATACTCCCCCTGGTCGTATTCGGCCTTCTCGTGCTCGGAGTCACGGGCTGCCCTGAAAACCCGTCCCTGGACGACGACACGGGTGATGACGACGACCTGACGGAAGGGGACGACGACACCACGGTTTCCGATGACGACACCACGGTCTCGGACGACGACTCCGCTACCGCCCTCACTCCACTCGCCATCTCGTACCGCTGCGTATCCCACGGTGGGGACGGCTCCCCTCGCCCTTGGTACTTCTTCGACCCGTGGTCCCTGTACGAGCCATCTGCCGATGAACTCGCCTACGAGGAAGACCACAACATCACGCGCACGCTACCGGGAGATGATGCCGTGTGTGATGGAGCCATCTGGCACTGGGATGTCCAGCGCGATCAGTTTCCCATGGAGCCGGGCTGGTTCACCTCGCCGACGATCGATCTCGAGGAATTTCACGGCATCGAGCGCATCATGGTCGTCGCATACCAGACAGTTCCCAATCAGAAAGCAGTGTGTGCGGTCGTCCCCGATATCCAGCTGCAGATGCGCGGTGGCACCGACGCCGCATCGCTGAGCGATTGGTCGGTCCTCGATCTGGAGAACACGGACGAATACCCCACCAACGACTGCCTGCGCCAGTGGCAGCGGTCGGGCGAGCAGCCCCCGTGGGCCGGCCGCTATCTCCAGTTCCGTCTCGAACTGGACAGCGATCCATCGACGGACTACGTCCAATCCGCGCTACCCCTGTACATCGAGTACATGACCACGGTGCCCTACTACTACTGGGTGCAGAACAGCGTGTACTCGACGCCGTAGACCAACCAACCGTCGACCAGAACCGTCGACCGTCAACCGTCGACCGTCGACCTTCCCCGCGGTACCATGACGGACATCCCCGGATCGACGGCAGCAGAGCTGCCGCGCTGGCGGGATCGAGGAGTGCCATGACCACCACCGCACACGGTTTCTGGGCTGTCGTCCTCATAGGATTGCTGGGCGCCCTGCTCCTGGGCTGCCCCGACGAGGGGGACGACGACACGTCCGTCGGCGACGACGACGACATCACCGCGGGCGACGACGACGACACCACCGCGGGCGACGACGACGACACCACCGGCCCGGTGGACGCGGACGGCGACGGCTGGAACGAGGACGAGGACTGCGACGACACCGACGCGTCGTTGAACCTCGACGACGCGGACGGCGACACGCACACCACGTGCGACGGGGACTGCGACGACACCGACGCGGCGCTGAACCTCGACGACGCGGACGGCGACGGTCACGACACCTGCGAGGGGGACTGCGACGACACCGATGCGTCGCTGAACCTCGTGGACGCGGACGGCGACGGCTTCGACCTGTGCGATGGGGACTGCGACGACAATGACGCCGAGCTCAACCTCGCCGACGCGGACGGCGACGGCCACGACACCTGCGCCGGGGACTGCGACGACGACAACGCGGACAAGTACCTCGACGCCCCCGACCTCTGCGAC
>CAZLEO010000117.1:0-15966 GCA_964558555.1 uncultured Rickettsiales bacterium
GGCCTGTTCGGCCAGCCGCGCCTCCAGCGCGCCCACCGCCTCGTCCTTGAGAGCGGTCTGCTCGGCCAGCTGCGCCTCCAGCGCACCCACGGCCTCGGCGTGTTGCGAGGCCTGCTCGGCCAGCTGCGCGTCCAGCGCCTGCACGGCCTCGTCCCGCCGGGCCAGCTGCTCGGCGGAATCGGCGCTCTCCTGCCGCAAGGTCCCCAGCTCGCCCTCGGCGTTCCGGGCCCTGGCCTCGGCCGCCCAGGCCTTCTCCTCTGCCGTGGCGACCGTCGCCTGCGTCTCCTCGATGCGGGTGTTCGCGGCTTGCAGCTCCGCTGCGGCCGCCTCCCTGTCTGCCCCGAGTTGCGCGACCTCGGCGGCGAGACGATCCATCTCGGCGGTGCGCTCCACGAACTCGCCGGACAGGCGATCCAGCTCGGCGCGCTGCTGGGAGCTCTCCTCCTCGGCGGCGGTGGCGCGGATCTCCGCGGCCTCCGCGAGCGTCTCGGCGGACTCGGAACGTGCCTCGGCCTCGGTGGCCGCAACCCCGGCCGCGGTGGCCTTCTCCTGGGCCTGTCTCGCCTCGGTTCGCGCCGACTCCAGCTCGACGAGCTGTGCCTCGGCCTCACCCTGGAGCTCCGCGACTCGCGCGGAGATCTGCTCGAGGTACATGTCCCTCGCGGCGATCTCCTCGCCGAGCCGCTCCACCTCGGCGACCCGTGACTCCACCTCTGCGTCGCGTTCGGCCAGCCCGGTCTCGAGCTGCACCACCTTCTCGGAGTGTTCCTGGATGGTCTGGTCGCGCTGAGCCAGCTCGCCGCGGACGGCGTCCAGCTCCTCGCCACGCGCCGCGAGCGCCTCGTCGCGCCCGGCGAGTTCGCCGTTGAGACGCTCCACGTCCGCCTGGGTGGCCTCGTGTTCCTGCCGGCTCGCCGCCAGGGCAGCCTGGCTCTGTTCGAGCTCGCCGCCCACCCGGTCGAGGTCCTCGCGGGCGGCGTTGAGCTCGGAACCGCGCGCCGCCATCTCGGCGGTGAGCCGCTGGGCGTCGGACACCCGTGCCTCGAGCTCGGTGCTGATGGACAGCATCTCGCCGGTGATCCGTTCCACCTCGGCCTCGGCCGCGGCCACGTCGGACCGGGCCTGCTCGACCTCCCTGCCGCGATCCTCGAGCGCGGTCTTGAGCTGCACGATGTCGCCGTTGCGGGCCTCGAGCTCGGCGTCGCGGTCGGCGACGATCCCCTCGAGGCGCTCCACCTCGGCCATGCGTTCGGACAGCTGCTGCGCCTGTTCGGCCGCCTCCGCGCCGATCTTCTCCAGCTCGGCGGCCGCGGCCTCGAGCTCCTCGCCGCGTCCCGTCAGGTCCTCGGTCAGGCGCTGCGCCTCCTCGGTGCGCTCCTGGATCTCCTCGTCGCGGGACGCGATGTCCGCGGCGGCCTGCTCCAGAGCCTCTACCTTCTCGGTCAGCTCCCCCTCGAGACGCTCCACGTCGGCGCCGCGGACTTCCAGCTGCTCGTCGCGGCCTGCGACCTCCCCTTCGAGCCGGGCCACGTCCGCCGTGCGGGCCTGGATCTGCTCGTCCTTGTCGGCGATCTCGCCGCGGATCTGCTCCAGGTCGGCGTCACGCGCCTGGATCTCCGCTTCCCTGTCTGCCAGCTGCGCGGTCGTCTGCTCCGCCGCGGCAGCCGCGGCCTCGAGCTCCGCGGCGCGGGCGCTCAGGTCGCCCCCCAGCCGCTGGACCTCCGTGGTCCTGGCCTCCAGCGCGCCGTCGCGCTCGGTCAGGTCCGCCTCGAGCTGCTCGAGCCGGCCGGTCTGCGACGCGAGCTCCTCGTCCTTGCCGGACAGCTCGCCCTCCAGGCGCTCGACGTCCGCGGTCTTCGTCTGCAGCTCCTCGTCCTTGCCGGTCAGCTCCTCGGCGGCCTTGGCGACCTCGGAAGCGCGAGCCTCGGCGTCCTCCTTCAGCTGGGTGATCTCCTCCTCGCGCCGTTGGATCTCCGCGGCCCCCGAGTCGGCCTGCTCCCGCGCCTCGCGGAGGTCGGCCTCGACCTGGGTCGCGCGGGATTCCGCGTCGCGCAGCTGGCTCACCCGCTCGTTGAGCTCCTTGACGCGCTTGCCCAGCGCGTCCCGCTCGATGATCACACCCTCCAGCCGGGCCAGCTCCACCTTGAAGCTGCCGACCTGGTCGTCGATGGACTCGTCCCCGTCCATGGACAGGGACTCCAGCTCCTCGCTGAGTTCCCCCACCTGCTGGCTGAGATCCTCGCCGGACTCCTCCGGAGCGGTGAGGACATCGATCTGGGCCTTGAGCTCGTCCAGCTGCCGGCGCGCCTCGTCCCGCTCCTCGACCGCCACCTGCAGGGTCTCGCGCTCCTCCTCGAGGCGGGTGACCTTCTGATCGAGCTCCTCCTTGACCGAGGCCACCTTGCGGAGCTCCTCGATCTCCCCCGCCAGCACGTCCGCGCGCTCCTGTACCTCGTCGCGCTCCGACGCGGCCGACTTGAACTGGACCAGCTCCACCGCGAGCTGGTCGGCACGCCCCTGGGCTTCTCCGAGCTCCTCGGCCACCCCCTGGAGCGGCTCGAGCTCGGCCCGCACCCCGGCCAGGGCGGCCTCGAGATCGTCCCGCTCCCGGTCCAGGCCGCGGAGGGGCTCGATCTCCTCCTCCAGCCCCTGAAGACGGCGCTGGAGATCGTCCCGCTCGCTGCGGATACGTTCGAACTCGCGCGTCTCGCGCTGGGCCTGGACGAGCTTGCGTTCGGCCTCCTCGGCGCGACGGATCGCCTCGTCCGCCTCCACCGACTGCATGGCCTCGTCCGGCAGGGACGCGACCTCACCGTCGGTGAGCTCCAGCTCGGTGCCCTCGAGGGACTCCTCGTCACCCCAGCCGGCCTCCAGCACGCCCAGGAAGCGGTCCATGAACTCGCCGGACAGGGGCTTGCGCACGTACCGGTCCGCACGGGTCGGCTCGAACCAGTGCCGGATCATCCTCTCGGACGCGCCGCGGTTCGACATCACCACCACGGGCACGTCGTGCAGGTTGCGCCGCTTCTTGAAGCGGTCGCAGGTGTCCAGCCCGGCCGGCAGATCGGCGCTGAGCAGCACCAGGGCCGGCTTGCGCTCCTTGGCCATGTCGTAGGCCCGGGACGGGTCGGACATGAACTGGATGTCCACCTCGTCCTTGCCGAGCCGTTCGCCGAGGAACCTCGCTGGCTGCGAGTCCTCGTCCACCACCAGGACGAACCGTTGCTGATCTGTCATGCAATCAGCCCTTCTTCTTCCAGAAACGAAGCCGACTGCCCCCCGCGCCGCCTTGCTGATCCTCGTCCTCGGGTGCGGCCGTCTTGGACAACGTACGCAACGCCCAGGCGTGGTCGGGCACGATCCTCAGCAGCATCTGCACCCTCGATCTCGCCGTCTGGGCGTCCCCCACCTTGACCGCGATACGGGCCAGATACTCCACCGCCTTGACGTGGCGTGGGTCGAACGTGGCGGCCAGACGCAGGAACTCCTCGGCGGCCTCACCGCTCTCGAGGGTGAAACCGCGGGTCATCCAGGTGCACCAGCCCAGCTCGGCGAGCACGTCCGCCGAGGACGGGTTGTCCCTGCGGGCCCGCTCGAGCAGGCGCTGGGCGCGGTCGAAGTCCGCGTTCTCCATGAACAGCCTCGCCTGACGGAAGTGATCCTCCCACGGCGGGATGGTCTGGGACTTCGCCGCGGGGCTGGGCCGGGTCGACATGCTCAGCGTCGATGTGCCGCGGGACTGCTTGCGGCTGGACCGCACCACGGGCGCGGACCCCTGCGCGAGCCGACGGTTGTAGGCCTGCCGCAGGGTCTGGTCGGACATGGTCTGCCACACGCGGCGGGCCGCGGTGGACAGGTCGCGGGCGATCTCCACGGCCTCGTCCGTCAGGCCGTCCGTGGTGGCCGCAGCCTTCCAGTGACGGGCGAGCCGCTTGTAGGCCTTGCGGATCTCCTTGAGCGAGGCGCTGGGATCCACCCCCAGGAAGGCGTAGTAGTCCTTGCCCATCCGGTGACGGTGGGCCGTGATCAGCAGCTCGCCGATCTCGTCGCCGCTGCGCTTCTTGCCGCTCTCCTTCTTCTCGGTGCCCAGCGCGGCGGCGCCGCCCGTGGTCTCCGCGGGATGCCCCGGCATGAGGCTCGACTCCATCGCGGACCACGACGACGAGGGCGACGTGGGCGGTGCGGCGGGTGGCGGCGGTGTGGGCGGCGGTGCCTCGGCGGCCGCCTCGGGCTGATCCGACACGTCGACCAGCTCCTCGGACAGGTCGAGCTCGATCTCGTCCTCGTCGACGCGTTCGTCGACCCAGGCGCGGATATCCTGCAGGGGGCCGGCGGCCTCGCGACCCTCGCGGGTGACCAGCCCCATGATCTCCACCAACCACAGCAGCTTGACCAGGTTGCCGGAGCGGTCCGGGATCTTGCGGAACAGCTCCTCCACGGACGAAGCCTCGCCGATGGCCCCGGGCAGGTCGGCGAACGGCTCGTCCACCTCCAGTCCGGGGAAGACCCGGGCGAGATCCTCGCAGGGGGCGACCACGCCGGCGTCCGGGTCGGACACCACCGGCAGGATCTGGTCCATCTCCAGCTGCTGCCGCACCCCTTGCCAGAGGCTCTTGAGCGGCGAGACGTCGCCCAGCAACGCCGGATCGATGGCGCTCGGGTCGAGGCCGTCGCGGGGCTCGAAGCTCCACTTGCCGCGCTCCCAGGACAGCGCGCCGGTGTACCCGCGCTCGATCTGACCCTGCGAGTGCGCCTCGACGTCCTCGGCGGAGATGGCGCCCGAGACCACCAGCACCTCGACCAGATCCTCGTCCGGCGCGAGCTTGCTGGTGATCCACTTCATCTGCCCCTGGGCCACGGCGCCGGAAGCGACCAGCGAATGGCTCAGGGTCTCGGACTCGAGGCTGCTGTGGTACCAGGCGGGCGCACCGCCGACGAGGAAGACTTCCCGCCAGTGGTGACCCGACTCGACCCGCAACACCCCGCTACGGCCGGCGCTGTACAGGCCGTAGATCAGCGCCAGGTAGGTGGCGCGATCATGGGACCCGGACCTCGTCGCCGACGACGTGTTTTCCCTCCGGCTCAACAGCTGCCTCCGTGTGCGACGGGCTGGGCCAAGGCGTGTACGGATGTGAGCCGCGTCATTGCGACGTGTCACCCAGGGCCTGCCTATTGCCGTCGTCTCCCGCTCACCCTCGGCTCCTGCCCCCCCCAGGGGAAGGCTCCCTCCCTCACTACTAGGGGCCCAGATATTATAAGCGCGTTGGCGCGCGCGGGTGAAGCGAGCCCATCGCGGAGGAGACATGCCCAGCCCCCGTCCGGACCGACTCTGGGACGACGACCGAACCTTCGCGCTGGAGCTGATCCGCACGATCATCGACCGCTGCCCACGGCGGCAACCGGCCAGCGTGGACGAGGCACGCGCCCACCGGATGCTCGCCGGCGTCTTCGAGGATCTCGGCCTGGGCACCACCTCGCGACCGTTTCGCTACAACGACAATCTGTACGCAAACCTGGTGCTTCACTTTGGCCTGGGCACCGCTGGATCTCTGGCATTCGCGGTGAGCCCGGCCGCGGCCATGGCCATGCACGGTACCGCCGGTATCTCCTACCTGGGCGACTCGACGCGGCGTTTCTTGCTGTTGCGCCGAGTGCTGGGTATGCGCACGTGTCACAACCTCGTCGCCACCCTCCCGGCCGCCGAAAAACCCGCCCTGCGGATCGTCCTGATCGCCCACGCGGATGCCGCGTTCACCGGCGCGCTGTTCGATCCTCGTCTCGTGGAGCGACTGGTCGGTTCCGGCGGATCGCCGTTCAAGAAGCTCCTGGCCAGACCCATGCGGCTGGCCACCTACACCCAGCTGGCCCTGGCCGGGATCGACGGCCTCGGGATCGCCATGGGCCCCGCCCGCCACCTCCTCTGGCCCGCCGTGGCAGGCCTGAGCATCCCGGGGCTGCTGGTCTTCCTGCTCAACCTCGAGATCGTGCTGCGCAACGAGATCGTGCCCGGCGCCAACGACAACCTCAGTGGCTGCGCCGGCCTGGCGCTCCTCGCCAGCCGGTTCGCGGCGTCCACACCGGACGACGTGGAGCTGGTGTTCGTGATCGCCGGCGCCGAGGAGGCGGGCACCGGCGGCTCCCGCGCCCTGGCCCGGGACATGCGCGGCGAGTGGGATCCCACGAATACGGTGGTCCTCGGCGTGGACGGCCTTTCCGGCGGAGAGCTGAGCTACTTCGTGGAGGGGGACATCCTCCCCCTGCCCCTCGCGCCCTGGCTCCGCCAGACCGTCGAGGACACCGCCGCCGCCGATCCCCGCTTCGCCGAGGTCGCCCCCCACCACATGGACGTGGGCGCCACCGACGCCGGCCCCTTCCAGGCCGCCGGCTACGACGCCGTCTGCATCGGCCGCGTCGACCGCGCCCTCGGCTCACCCCGCCACTACCACCACCCCACCGACACGGCGGACAACCTCGACATGGACCAGGTGATGGACGCCGTGGACTACGTCGAGGCGCTGGTGGGGGAGATCATCGCCAGGAGGCGATGAGGGGGGCGACGGTCGACGGTCGACGGTCGACGGTCGACGGTTGGGGTCGACGGTTTGTGGGTCGACGGTTCTAGGGATCGACCTCGTCCACGGTGCACTTGAGGGAGCCCTCGTGCAGTCGCACGTCCACGGCATCGCCGGGGGCGACGTCGGCGGAGGTGGTTAGGGGGACGCCGTCGTGCGTGGCGATGGCGTAGCCGCGGTCGAGGACGGCGAGGGGGCTGAGGGCGTCGAGGCGGCCGGCGAGCTGGCCGAGGGCGGCGCCCTTGACGGTGCGGAGGTGGCGGTGGCTGCGGGTCAGGGAGTCCAGCGCGGCGCGCAGCTGGCGGCGGTCGGCGGCGATACGCTGGGAGGGTGATCCGGCCTCGAGGCGGCGGTTCAGGGCGTCGAGGCGGTCGGCGCGGTCGCCGGCCAGGCGGGCCTGGGCGGCGAGGAGCCGCGCGTGGAGTTCGTCACGGCGCTGGGCCTGGATCTGCAGGTGGCGACGGGGATCGATCAGGTGCCGGCGCAGCCGCTGCACCACCTCACCCCGGCGACGCGCGCCGCGATCCCACGCGGCGACGAGGCGCAGCTTCAGCTCGTCCACCGCCGCGTCGAGCTCGGCGCGCACCGGCACGGCGATCTCGGCCGCGTTGGACGGGGTCGCGGCCCGCCGATCCGCCACCAGATCGGCGATGGTGACGTCCACCTCGTGCCCCACTGCGGAGATCACGGGGATGCGGGAGCGGACGATGGCGCGGGCGACGATCTCCTCGTTGAAGGCCCA
The DNA here is from genome assembly GCA_964558555.1 of uncultured Rickettsiales bacterium. GTDB lineage: Bacteria > Myxococcota_A > UBA796 > UBA9615 > CAYRNR01 > CAYRNR01. Next base: position 7,315 of record CAZLEO010000117.1, read on the forward strand.
GAGGTCCTCGAGCGACCCGCCGCCGCGGCCGCAGATGATCAGGTCGGGGCGGCCGTCCTCGTTGAGCCGATCGAGGGCGGTGGCGACCTCCGCGGCCGCGCCATCCCCCTGCACTCGCGAGGGGGCGAGGATCACCTCCAGCGGCTGGTAGCGCGTGAACAGCACCCGCACGATGTCCCGAAACGCGGCACCCGTGGGGCTGGTGACCACGCCGATGCAGCCGGGGAGGAACGGCAGCCGCCGCTTGCGGGCCTCGTCGAAGAGCCCTTCGGCTCCCAGGCGGGCGCGGAGCTGCTCGAACGCGGCCTGTAACGCGCCCACGCCGCGGGGTTCCATGCGGTCGACGATGAGCTGGGTGCGGCCGTGGGGCGGGTACAGGCTGACGCGGCCCCTGCACAGCACCGCCATGCCGTGCTCCGGGCGGAAGCGCACGCGACGGTTGGACCCGCGGAACATGGCCGCGGACAGCGACGCGCCGTCGTCCTTGAGGGTGAAGTACCAGTGGCCCGAACCGTGGGCCGTGTAGTTGCTGATCTCGCCCTCGACCCACACCGTGGCGAAGGTCCCCTCCAGGACCTGCTTGAGCTCCCTGGCGAGGCCGGTGACGGTGAGGATCTCGGGGGCGGCCATGGCTACATCGAGTCGATGATCGGGATCATGAAGATCGCGCCCATGCCCAGGACCATCAGCGCCACGCCGGCGAGCATGGTCAGCGCCATCAGCGCCAGCCCCGCGATGTTGAGGGTGCTGCCGGTCTTGGCGCGTCCGCGCAGGGACTCGTCCAGCTCCCCGGCGTCGATCTTGGCCGTGCCGGTGCGGCCCATCACCAGGCCGACGATGCCCACGACGACGCCCAGCGTCCACGCGAAGCAGGCCAGGGGACCGAAGCCGAGCCAGCCCAGGCCCAGACCGATGCAGCAGCCGAGCAGGTAGATGGCCACGCAGGCGATGCCCAGGGCCATGGAGAGGTCGGGAGCGCGGCTGATGTCGAATCCGGGCGCTTCGTCGGTCATGGTCGTCCCTTTCGTTGTCGGTCAGCGTACACGAGGCCTGCCAGCCATGAAACTCCACACCCCCCACAGCAACCACAGCAACGGGAAGGCGGCCATCGCGATCTGGATCTTGCGCGGGCGATACCGCAGCTCGACCCGATCCGCGTCGGCGGCGACCTCCACGGCGAGCAGCCCGCCCGCGGCCACCTGGACCTCGGCGGGCTCGCCGTCCACGGTGGCCGTCCAGCCGGGGTAGTGGGACTCCGTGACCACCACGAATCCCGCGCCCGACCCCGACGTATCGAGGATCAGCGCGCCCGCGGACTCCTCGACGACGGGCACGGCGGCGAGGGGCCGGCTCAGGGTGCCCGCGACCGGCGATCCTGGCAAGGCGGCGTGGATCGAGGCGCGCGGCCAGGGATCCGGCACCCGGAAGACGCGCACGTCCCCGCTGGAGACGGGCTGGTACGGGGGGAGCAGCTCGTGCGTACTCTGCAGGTGGGTCACCCCCAGCGCTCGCACCACGTCCACCCGTTCGCTCACCCGCTGCAGCCGCGCCGGCGCCAGCAGCGGCTCCAGGCCGAGCCCGGACAGCCCCACCAGCTGGTACTGGGACTGCACGCGCAACGGCGACGGGATGGAGACCTCGGCCAGGTCGGCGAGGATGTTGTCCGATGCGCCGACCATCTGCAGGGACAAGGGGATCGGGGCGAGCCGGTCCACCACGGCGACGCGGACCGACGTGATCCGTTCGGCCGCGGCGTGGTCGCGCACCAACTGGGCGCAGGCGGGTTCGGCCCGCGCCTGGTCCCACGGGACGGGCGGCATGAACCCCGATCCGAACGCCAGCAGATCAGCCGCGGCGAGGACCACGATCCCCCAGCGGAACGCCGGCCGCGTCACCGCCAGCGGGATCAGCGCGAGCACGGCCACGGCCATGCCCAGCGGCAGGATCACACGCACGCCGAAGGGGGACGTGACCTCCCTGAGGCCCGCGACGATGATGTCCACCTTGCGGCCGTAGTAGTCGTCCCCGTCGTACAGGGTGGCCACGGTGATGGGGGCCTCCCCCCCCTCGGGCGGTGGCGGGATGGCCAGCGGGTCCACCTCGGGGGGCGGGTCCGCGGCGAGCCGCCGCCACTGAACCAGCTTGTTCTCGTAGTACCCGTCCAGCGCTCCCACCACGTCGTCGTGCTTGCGCACGATGGAGGCGTGCAGCACGGCCGACAGCGCCCAGCCGAGGAGCAGCACCCCCACCACGACCCGGGTCGCCCAGATGTATCGCCGCGTCCGCTCCCGGGCGTGGGCGATCCACGCGTCGAGCCCGTACCCCGCCAGCACGGCGACGCTGAACGTGAACAGCAGCGAGAAGCGGGCAGGGAACCGCAACAGGTCCGCGCCCGGCAGCTTGTGCCACAGCAGGAACAGGGGGGTGGCCGGGCCGACCATCAGCAGCGGCGCCAGGACGAACCAGACCGCAAAGAACCGCACCCCGCGCGCGCCGCTCACCAGCGCGAGCAGCGCCAGCAGCATGGCGGGCACGCCCACGAAGAACGCGTCCTCCCAGAACGACTCGCCGTTGCCCCAGTACAGCTCCCCGTGGTGGTGGTGCGCGATGGGCAGGTCCGACGGCCGCTCGTACCCGAAGGTGCGCGGCAACACCGCGTTGACCACCTCCTGGATCGGCAGGGCTCCCTGGGCCGCGAACTCCCCCTCCACGCCCCCGGCGCGCTCCGACTCCCCGGCCAGCTCCAGCGTGGCCAGCACCTGGGGCAGCACCAGCAGCACGGAGAACCCCAGCGCGATCGCGAGCTTCCACCCCCGCGTCAGCCGCTGGTGGCGCGGCGGCCCATCCGGATACCCGGTCCCCACGCGCGACAGGAAGTACGTGCCCCCCAGCAACGCGCCAAGGACCGCCACCTGGGGGTGGCCGGCGAGCACCATCATGGCCGCCGAGCCGGTGGCGAACAGGGCGGCGCGCGGGCGACCGTCGCGCACGAACCGATCGATGTTCAGCAGCAGCAGCGGCATCCACGCCGCCGAGTGCAGCATGGGCAGGTACACCACGTGGGTGACCAGGAACCCGCTCGCCCCGAACACCGCGCCGGTGGTCGCCGCCCCGGGGTGTTCGAAGCCGAGACTACGGGCGAAGAGGTAGGCGCCCAGCCCCGCCAGCCAGGCGTGGCCGAGGATGCTCAGGTTGAGCGCGGCAAAGGGGTCGATCACGCCGAACAGCACGTTGGGCAGGTACAGCGCCCCCACCTGGGGTTCGGCGAGCATGGGGAAGCCGTTGGCCGCCAGGGGATTCCACAGCGGCAGCTCCCCGTCCAGCCAGCGCGACCAGGCCCACGCCCGCCACGGCACGTGGTGGGTGGACAGGTCGTGGTAGGCCGGCGTGCCGCGCCACAGGGCCAGGCCGGGGTACATCGCCGCGGCGAGCACGGCAGAGCCCAGCGCCGCCAGCGCCAGCTCGGCCCGACGCGAAGGGGATTCCTGTGCGGGCTGGGTCGGCTCCATGCGTGCGGAACACTGTACACAACCGTGGGTTCTCTTGACAGGCGCCGGGCACCCCATCAGGGTTGTCCCGTCGACTGCACGAGGACGGAGATCCCATGAAGCGCAAGAACCTGGCCATCGGCTGTGGATTGACCAGCGTGCTGTTCGGGCTGGTGCTGTTCGTGATGATCGTCCTGGCCGCCAAGGGCTGCCAGGGCTGCGTCTCCGGCGGACCCTACGGCATGGTGCGCGAGGCCGCCGCCACCGACACCCGCATCTCCGACGCCCTCGGCGGCATCCACGCCGTCAGCCCCATGCCCGCCGGCTCCATCAACTACATGAACGGCGAAGGCCAGGCCGACCTCAGCCTCACCATCGACGGCATCGACAAGGACGCCGAGTACATCACCGCCGTGCGCAAGCCGCGGGGCGCCTCCGAGTGGGAGATCGTCACGGCTCAGCTGATCATGGATGACGGGACGTCGATCGTGCTCGACCCGCCGGTGCAGTGACCAGCTAGCCAGATTCCGCAAATCTGCAATCGATTCACCGGGTCGTGGCCGATCCGTCGACGTCTGACGCTGCCATGACGTCAGCCGGGGGAAGCACGCCACGACGCCACGACGCCACGACGCCACGAAAGCCAGGGTGCGGTCCGGATCGGCCGAGAAGAGGTCACCGGGCAGGGATCTCTTCTACTCTTGGTTTGTTCCGGCGTTGCGCCGTGGGGTGGTTCTTCGAATTGAAGCGGCCAAGTAGCCTTGACCTGTCTGACAGTTGAGGATTTCTCGCCGACGTTACTTCTTGGTCGCGCGCACGACAGGAGCGAACCAGGTCCCGAGTAGACTCGGCAGGCTGGGCCCGTCTCTCAACCCCTCGCCGGCCGGGCGGCCGCAGGATACCCCCGCCGGGCGATGAGGGAGCGAACACCCCGAAGCCTGCGTCATGAACCAAGCCCCGGTGAGCGGACGGGGAGCCCAGATCCCATGCAACACGACCGTGGGGCGACTCGACCGGAGGGGGTATCCGAGGACCGCATAGAGGCCGGCCCCATGGGATACAGCAGACTTCCCCGAACGATCCGGATTGCGGATCGAATCTGGCGGACAGGATAGAAGACTTGGTCATGTGATCCGGAAAGCGGATCGCCTGCGTTGATCTGGTGGGGGAGGAGCAGTGAGGGGGCTAGCCGGTGGCCCCGCCGGGCCGGCGCTCCGGCTCGGCCTCGGTCTCCGGCTCGGTCTCGGTCTCCGGCTCCGCCTCGGTCTCCGGCTCGGTCTCGGACTCCGTCTCGCTCTCGGTCGCGGCCTCGGTCGCGGCCTCGACCTCCCCCCCATCCACGTACCCCAGCGCCTCCAGCATCGCGCGCTGCTCGGGGGACATGGCGTCCACGTTGCCCGAGTCGTCCAGGGCACCGCTGCCCATGACCGCGTTGACGCCGATGCGCGCGGCGTTGACCGCGTCGGGGCGCTCGGCGGCCGCGTTGTGCAGCTCGTCGGGGTCGGTCTCGAGGAGGTAGAACTCCTCCTTGGCCTCGGGGGGCGGGGATCGCAGGTACTTCCAGCCGGTCTCGCGCAGCCCCACGTGCAACCCGGAGCCGATGTGGCCCATGCGGCCGACGAGCAGGGCCTGCACGTCGCCGGTCTCCTGGTTGCGGATGCGGGGCACGAGGTCGCGGCCGTCCATGGCGGCGGCGAAGCGGAAGCCCAGCAGGGTCAGGGCGGTGGGGAAGAAGTCCTGGACGCGGACCTGGTCGTCCACCACCACGTGCTCCTCGCCGATGGCGGGGGCGCGCAGCATGAACGGCACGCGCACGGTGGGGTCGTACAGGCCCATGTGGCTGAACTGGATGCCGTGCTCGCCCAGGGCCTCACCGTGATCGCCGAGCACGACGATGACGGAGTTGTCGAAGACGTCGTAGTCCTCCAGCAGCAGCAGGAAGTCGCCGACGCGGCGGTCGAGGTGGGAGCATTCCTCGGCGTAGAGGCTGCGCAGGATGCGCTTCTCGTCCTCGTCGTAGTCGTTGCGGCGCTCGTCGAGGATGGCCACGTGGTCCACCCGGGGGTCGCCGGGCTCGCCGTTGTTCTCGAACCCTTCGAGGCCGTGGGGGATGTACGGCGCGTGGGGCTCGAAGTAGTGCACCCACAAGAAGAAGTTCTCGGTGTAGTGCCGCGCGAGCCACTCGTGGGCCCGCACGTTGGTGATCTCGGCGGGCCGCTCGAGCTCGGTCATCTTGGCGGGCTGACCGAAGCGGAAGCGCAGCCAGATGGACAGGCGGCGCAGGGCCAGATCGTTGCGCCCGCGCACGCGGCCGGCGAAGTCGTCGTCGTACACGTCGAACCCCTGGTCCAGGTCGAGATCCCGGTCCAGGGAGTACGCGGAGACGAACGCGGCGGTGGAGTACCCCTGGTCGCGCAAGAACTCCGCGATGGTGTCCGCCGACTGGGGCAGCGGCGACGCGTTGTCCATCACGCCGTGGTCCAGGGGGTGCAGCCCCGTGAGCATGCTCGCGTGGCTGGGGGCCGTCTCCGGGATCGGGCACACCGCGTTGGGGAAGTACACGTTCTTGCGGGCGAAGTAGTCCAGCGTGGGGGTGGAGACCGCATCGTTGCCCAGGAAGGACAGGTGGTCGGCGCGGTAGGTGTCCAGGGTGATCAGCACCAGGTTGGGCAGGGCCGCGTTCACGTGGGAGCCGAAGCCCTTGCCCCCGGCCGGGGGGTGCACCACGCCCGCCACGAACAGGACCATCACCAGCACGGGGGCGGGCAGCCACAGGGGGATCATCGCCGGCTGCCCCTCGTCGCGGCGACGCAGCACCCGGTGGAACATCATGCCCCACATGGCGGCGATCACGGTCACGAACAGCAACACGGCCACGGCCCAGGTCATGCCGCGCTCGGCGCGGAAGGCCGCCAGCACCCAGGGGCTGACCACGATCCAGCCCATCACCGCCAGGCACACCCCGACGGTGGGTCCCAGGGACGTCGCGAGCAGGTCGCGATTCATCACCGTGCGGTAGTACTGGACCTTGGCGCCGCGGCCCAGCAGGGGGGCCAGCGCTGCCGAGGTGAAGGCGCCCACACCGGCGCCCACCAGCCCGTAGGTGACCACGGCCACCACGAACAGCAGGCTCCACTGGGCCGGCGTCATCAGGATCTTGAGCTCGCTGTAGGTCAGGTAGATCAGCTCGCCCGCGCCGGCGACGGCGCCGATGGACAGACCGGCGATGGTGCCGTACAGCACCCGCATGGCGATGAACTTCATGGCTCGTCGCGCTCCTCGCCCGAGTCGTCGTCGGCGGGCGTTACCGACGGCTCGTCGACTAGATATCCGAGGGCCTCCAGCTGGGCCCGCACATCGTCGGGCAGGGTGGGCGCCTGCTCCACCATACCCTCGGAGATCCGGGTCAGCTCGTCCACCATCCAGGCGCCCACGTCGGCCTGGCTGGCGGCCACGTTGGCCGTCTCGCCGGGATCGGCGATGAGATCGTAGAGCTCGTCGTCCGACCGGCGGTGCTGGACGTACTTGAACCGCATCTCGCCGTCGGACCGCAGCGCCAGCTCGGCGCCGGGTTCCTCCAGCCAGGGCGGCTCCACCGTGGCGGCCACCGACAGGCGGACACCTTCGGGGCAGCCGTTCTCCCACAGGGAGCGCAGGCTCTCGCCCTCGTACGAGTCGGGGGCGGGCACGTCCACCAGATCCAGCACCGTGGGGGCCAGATCCATTCCCCTGACCTGGCACGGCACTCGCGATTCCGGCCGCACGCCCGGGCCGGCCACCAGCATCGGGATGAGCAGGGAGGCGTCGTACAGGTGCAGGCCGTGCTCGAAGTAGTACTCGTGCTCGGTCAGGCTCTCGCCGTGATCGGCCACCACCGCGACCACCGTCTCGTCCAGCACGCCGTGCCGCTGCAGGAGATCCATCAGGGCGCCCACCCGGTCGTCCGTGTAGGCGATCTCCTCGTCGTAGCGGTCCTCCCAGTAGGCGGTGTCGGCCACCGCGCGGTACCGGCGTGGCCAGTACGACGGCATCTCCGGCCCCTCCTCCGCGGCGGGCAGGGGACCGGCGATGGACTCGAGGAAGTCGCCCTGGGCCTCGTACGGGCCGTGGGGATCGAACAGGTGGACCCAGCAGAAGAAGCCCGTCTCGGCGTGGCGCTCCAGCCAGGGGGCCGCCCGGTCCAGCACCGCGTCGGCGGTGCGCTCGCGCGGCGTCCCGCGCGCGTAGATCCCCTGGTTGACGAGGCGTCGGACCGTGATCTTGTGTTCACCCATGGCGTCGCTGAAGTCGTCGTCGAACACGTCGAAGCCGCGGTCGAACCCGAACCGCGACGTCACGGGGTATCCGGCCACGAACGCCGCGGTGGGCACCCCCCGCTCCTGGAACGCCTCCTGCAGCAGCGCCAGATCTCCGGGGATGCGCGTGCCGTTGGCGAACACGCCGTTGGAGGTCGGCGGGGTGCTGCTGAGCACCGCCAGGTGCGCCGGACAGGTGATGGGCGCCTGCGCCACGGCCTGCTCGAAGATCACGCCGCGCCGCCCCAGCTCGTCCAGGCGGGGCGTCAGGTCGTGCCCGGCCGTCGCGCCGATGCGATCGGCGCGGAAGGTGTCCAGCGTGATCAACAGCACGCGGGTGGGCTCGGCCGACGGCGGCGCGGAGGTCGTGCTCAGCGGCGCGGCCACGCACAGCAGCACCAGCACCGGCAGCGGCCACAGCCACAGCCGCCGGGGCCGCCGCATCCAGCGGGCGCTCGCCAGGCCCACCCCGGCGCCCGTCGCCACCGCCAGCAGCAGGGCCGCGAGGATCCCGGCGAGCAGGACCGGCGACGTCCACGGATCATTGATGTGGTAGCCGACCCGCCAGGTCACCACGCCGTACAGCACCACCGCCCCCGACGTCAGCGCGCCGAGGATCGCCGCGACACCCCCGGCCCCGTCCGGTCCCAGAATCCAGTGCCGCACGGCTGGCACGACCAGCAGCGACGCGGTGACGAGCACCGTCCAGAACCCATGGAAGGCCGCCGTGTAGATCACCGCGCGGGCCAGGAACGCCAGGGCGTCGCCCGCGCCGGTGTACAGCTGCCAGCTGTTGAGGTGCCACAGGGCCTCGGCCCCGCCCCCCGGGGGCGCCCCCCCCCCCCCCCCCGCCGCCGGCCCCCGCCCCG
>CAZLEO010000117.1:15976-27092 GCA_964558555.1 uncultured Rickettsiales bacterium
TGAGGTGCCACAGGGCCTGGGCCGCGCCCGCGGTGGCGCCCCACGCCGATCCGGCGGCCGCGGCCCGCGCCAGGTAACCGCCGGCGGTGGAGGTGTCAGCCGCCATGGGCGCCCTCGTAGTCGTCGAAGAACGGCAATGTGTCGGTGGGGGCGGTGGCCATGCGCAGCCGCAGGAACCCCGCGTAGTGATCGGGGTGATCGCGCACCCAGCGCTCCAGCACGTCCATCACCGACTGGGTGACGGCGCGCTCGTCCTCCTCGCGATCCCCGCTGCGGCTGATCTCGAGCGCGGGCTCCATGACGACGGTGTGCTTGCCGTCTCCGTGACGCAGCACCACCGCGGGGATCACGGCCGCGCCGGTGCGCAGCGCCAGGGACGCGGGGCCGGCGGACACGTTGCAGGTGCGGCCCAGGAACTCGACCTTGGTCCAGCTGTTGCCGCCGCCGCCGTCCACGGCGATGCAGAGGATCTCGTTGCGGCGCAGTGCCTTGAACACGGGCCGCAGGAAGCCGAACACCGAGATGTGCGTGGCGGGCAGGGCCTGCTCGTTGCGCCACGTGCGCGAGGCACGGCGGAAGGCGAACGGGTTGACGTTCTCCTTGCCGAGGATGTCGCGCCACACCGTCGGCGGCGCGCTGATCTGGTTGATCGTGTACCCGCGGTGGCCCAGGGCGGCCATGGTCAGCGTGTTGAGCCCGAAGTGGCCGATCAGCAACAACACACCCTTGCCCCTGGACAGCCCCTCCTTCAGGTGCTCCTCGCCGCGCAGGCCGACGAGCTCGTCCACGTTGCCCGCGTCGAGGTGGGGGTACAGGTGCGGCTCGACCCCGTCGAGCCAGATGTTGCGGTAGCACCGCTGCGCGAGGTCGGGATCGCGCACGGCGGCCTCGCCCAGGGATCGGCCGATCTCCGCGATCATGCGGCGCCGGTCGCCCCGCGAGACCGCGGCGCGCAGGCCACCCACCACCTCGCCGGCGCGGAAGCGCCACGAGGCGGGCATGCGGGGGATGGCCACGGCCGTGGCCTCGGACAGCAGCATGGCGGTCGCATCCCTGGCGAGTCGAGCGATCCTGGGCACGGTCTCGTTTTCTCCCGGCGGTTACGCGCTGGGGATCAGCCCCTGGGCGGGGTGGCCGTGATGGCCAGCTTGTCCACCTTGCCGGCGGGCGTCCGCGGGATCTCCTCCCACAGCTCGATCATCCGCGGCACCTGGTACAGGGCCAGCCGCGCGCGACAATGGTCGCGAAGATCGCGCACCGTCACGTCCGCGCCCTCCCGGGGGATGACCACGGCGCGGGCGATCTCGCCCCGCAGCTTCTCTTCGGCGCGCACGACCACCGCGTCGGCCACGGCGGGGTGGGTGCGCAGCGCCAGCTCGATCTCGAGGGGGAACACGCGGATGCCGCCGATCTTCATCATCTCGCTGCGCCTGCCGCAGAAGGTGAACACCCCGTCCTCGCTGCGAGTGACGAGGTCGTCGGTCCGGTACCAGCCGTCGGCGAAGTGCTTGTCCGTCTCCTCGCGATCCCCCCAGTAACCCGCGACCACGGCCGGACCTTTCATCCAGAGCTCACCGAGCTCGCCGGGGGCGGCCTCGGCGCCGTCGGGCAGGGAGACGCGGGCCTCGTAGTGGCGGGCCACGTGACCCATCGCGCCGGGCGTGCGCTCGCCCACGACACGCTGGGCCACCCCCACGCCGGTGGTCTCCGTGGAGCCCCACACCGGTACGAGGGGGGCGCCGAGGCTGGCGCTGATCCGCTCGTAGGCCTCGGGCGGCAGGTGTGCGCCGCCCGCCTCGAGCATGCGCAGGCAGGACAGATCCGCGCCCGCGCTCCCCGCGTGCTGGGCCAGCATCTCGTAGAACGACGGCACCGCCATGGTCCAGGTCACCCGGTGGCGCTCGATGCCCCGCGCCACGGCGCGGGCGTTGAGGCTGTCCACCAGCGCGCACGTCCCCCCCAGCGCCAGGGGCCGCGCGAACAGCTCGTGGGGGTGCGCGAAGACGCTGAACATGCACAGGAAGATGTCGTCCGGGCCGAACCCCAGCGTCTCGACGGAGCTGCGGGTGTTCCACTGGATCATGGCGTGGGTGGTGATGCCCGCCTTGGGCCGGCCGGTCGTCCCCGACGTCATGTTGAGGTAGACCACGTCCTGGGCCGTGGGGGTGCGGGAGGGGGTGCTGTCCGACGCCGCGGTCACGGCGCTCCAGGGGGTGGTGCCGTCGTCGGTCTCCTCCGCGTCCACGACGATGACACGCGCCAGGGGCATGCCGTCGGCGGCGGGGATGGACTCGAGGATGCGCAACACCTGCGGCAGGTGCGACCGCTGGGTCATCAGCGCCCGCAGGCCGAAGCGCTCCACCTGGTAGCGCTGCTTGACGTCGGGCAGCTTGAAGTTGATGGGCACGGCCACGGCGTGGGCGCGGCCGATCCCCTGGAAGGCCACGGCCACCTCGGGCCGCTTGTCCATCCACAGGCCGACGCGGTCCTGGGGCTGCAGGCCGTCGGCGACGAGGTGGTTGGCCAGCCGATCCGCCAGCGAATCCCACTGGGCGTACGTGACCGCGCTGTCCTCCCAGAGGATCGCCGGCCGATCCGGACACCGCGCCGCGGCCGCCCGCAGGGTGTCGCCGAGGGTCTGCTCGGTCAGACGTGTCAGGTCGAAGCTCATGGTCACCCGCGTCTGTGGTTCGCGCGAAGCGCGGCGCAGTATTGCCGGCGCGTGGGCTACTGTCAACGCGCGCGAGATGGCGCGGACGCGTGGGGATTCAGACCAGGGTGCGAAGGGCCTTGGCCAGCCGCAGCGCGACCTCGCGCTCGCGGTCGGCCAGGGCGCGCGCAGCGGCTCGGGACAGCACCCAGCACTGGGTCGGTGTGCTCGCCCGCACGGTGACGTCGGGCAGCTCGCCGTGCAGCAACATCTCCTCGCCGAGCAGGGCCACGGCCTGCACGGTCCTCGCCGGCGCGTTCTCCCGCCGGATCTCCATCTCACCGTCGAGCAGCAGCACCAGGCCGTCGCGCTCGTCGTCCTGCCCCAGGACCACCTCGCCGGGCTCGGCCTCGCGGAACTCGAGGAACTGTTCGACGAGGAACCGCTCGCGCTTGTCGAAGATCCGGAACACCTCGAAGGAGTCCAGGGGGCTCCCGGAGGGGGCCTCCTCGGCGCCGTAGCTGCCCGTCGCCAGGACGCCGGACACGAAGGAGTCCTGACCCTCTGCGAGATCCGGGGACGCGGAGTCGCGCGAGCCGGGCTGGTCCCACGCGTCCGCCGGCTCACCGCCGGCGTCCTCGTCGAGGTTCCCCGACCAGGACAGGTCCTCCTCGGAAGCGGCGCCGAACTCCGGCCGCATGCCCCAGCTCTCCTCCTCGGCGGGCTGTCCGCCGACGTCGTCGGCGGCCCACTCGTCGTCCCCGCCCTCGTCCTCCCACATGGGGGGGCCGTCGACGCCGGGCTCCAGGGAGTCCTCCTCGCCGACGCTGGGCTTCCACTGCATCTCCTCGGAGATCGGGTCCTCGGACGGTGGATCCCCGGCCGGGTCGTCGTCCACCACCTCGACGATGCTGTCCTCCTCCCGGGAGTCCTGGGGGAGGTTCTCATCGGTGAAGCCGTCGATGAACGCCTCGAAGCTCACCAGCGTGTCCTTGGGCACCAGCTGGGAGCCCTCGCCGTCGAAGGCGCTGTGCCGGTCGTCGAGGTCGATGGGATCGGCAGCGGGTGCGGGCGCTCCCTCGCGGGTCGGATGAGGCGCCGGCGTGACCCCCATGGGCAGGGCGTTCTCCTCGCCGGTGGCCACCCCCTGGGGCCCCGAGTCGAAGGCGGGCTCCGAGGGCTCGTCAAAGGACGATGGGAGCTGCGCCTCGCGCGGCGGCGGTTCGGGGGCGGCGGGGCGCGCGGGTTCCGGTGGGGGTACGAAGGGGAAGGCCGCCGGGATCTCCTGGCCCGTCTCCCTGGCCTGCTCCTTGGTCCGGGCGTAGGAGGCGTCCACCCCCTCGCGCATGGCGTCGATTCCGGCCATGGTGAACCAGGTGGCGGCCGCCTCGCCGAACCGCCCTCCCTCCGTCAGCAGCTCGGCCAGGGCATGCAGGTCGTTCATGTCCCCGCGCGCGGGCCGCTGGCCGCTCAGCAGCTCGATGAACGTGTCGATGGCGAGCCCGTCGCGCTTGGCCTCGCGCAGCAGGTGGGCCAGGCGGATCCGCGAGCGGCGCCAGCGGTCGTCTTCGGGGTCCACGGACTGGTAGGCGCTGATGGCGTTGTCCATCTCGCCCACCTTCTCGTACAGGGCGGCTGCGGCGAAGTGATTGCCGTCCTGGCGGTAGCAGTGGATGGCGCGCACGGGTTCGCCGCGCTCCTCGAAGAGCTCGGCCGCCCGGTGGAACTGGTCCGCGCGCTCGTAGGCCAGGGCCGCCTCGCGCAGCTCGCCGGCCTCCTCCCAGGCCGCCCCCGCCTTGTCGTCCTTGCCCGCCTGCTCGTACAGCTCCGCCACCCGGCGCCACTGCCCCAGCACCTGCGCCATGCGGGCCGCGGGGACGTGGTCGCCCGCGCGCTCGAACAGATCGGCGAGCACCGTGGCCGACAGCTTGCCCTCGCTGGCTCCCTTGAGCAGCGGCCCCGCGAGGATCTCGCGGTACTTGCGGTACAGGCGCAGGGCCTCGTCGTCGCGCCCGTGGCGGATGGCGGTGCGCAACGCGGCCATCACCTCGCCCACCGCCTCGAGGAAGCGGATGGTGGCGTCGTGCCGCCCGGCCTTCTCGAGGATACGGGCGATCTGCACGTCCGCCTCGAGGGTCTTGCGCCCCAGCGTCTCGATCATGCGCTCGTACGAGTCCGCGGCGCGGCTCTGGTTGCGCGCCTCCTCGAACAGCTTGCCGGCCTGGTGGAACATCCCCAGCCGGAAGTACAGCTCCGCCGCCTGCTCGGGACGGCCTGCCTGCTCGAACAGCCGCGCGGCCCGGGGCAGGTCGCCCGCCACGGCGTAGTTGACGCCGGCGTCACCCAGCAGTCCCCCCTGCTCGAGGGTGCGGCCCGCCTCCAGGGCGTAGCCGTTGAGGCGGTACAGCTCGCCGGCTCGCCGGTGGGCGCCGCCGCGGGTGAACAGCTCCGCGGCCCACAGCCCGTCACCGGCGGACTGGTAACACTCCGCCGCCTTGACCCACAGCTTGCCCTGCTCGTACATCCAGCCCGCCTTGAGCAGATCCTGTCGCTTCTTGGCCTCGATGGCGCGGTCGATCAGCCCCTTGACCTCGTCGTCGCTGAGCCGCGCGCCTTCCTCTCCCGTGTCCACCACCTTGCCCCCCTTGGACGGGCGCAGCAGCACGTACGCGACGATCAGCAACACCAGGGTCAGGGGGGGGAAGACCGGGGTCTCGAGGAGGAGGAGGAGGCTCACTGGCCGCTCGACGCCTCCTCACCCTCGTCCGTGCGCCGCTTCCACTCGGTGTTCGAGCGGTGGGTGCATCCCTCGTCGAGGGAGGGGTCCTCGGAGTAGAAGATCGTGATGATCTCCTCGCCCTCCTCGGACGTGTTGAGGCTCTGGTCGAAGAACGAGACGGTCCCCGTCAGGGTCCACTCCACGTCCATGGGCGCCCCGTCGTCGTTCTGCCGGTGATCGGTGAACGGCGAGGGCGTCGAATACGACAGATAGGTGGCGTGCAGGGTGCCCTCGGCGAGCAGCGAGTCGTCGCTGTACAACAGCACGTGATCGCCCTCCACCACGAGGCCGTAGACATACTCCACCGCCTCGGCGCCGCCACCGGGATCACACTCGCTGTCGGACGCGGGGATCACCGTGACGTCGAACACCCACGAGTAGTCCGGCGGGGGGGGGATGTCGGCGCCGCAGGCCTGCAGGAAACCGGCCGCGGCGATGACCAGGGCGCCTATCGTGACGCGGATAGCGGACATCGAAACCTCCTTGGCGCCGACCCATTGTACTGTAGCGCGCGGGCGATATCGCCCTCGGTGGTAGACTGGACCGTTGAGGCGTCACGCATGGCCACCATCCGCCCCTTCCGCGCGCTGCGCTACGGCCCGGACACCCACCCGGTGCTCGAGCAGCTGATCTCGCCCCCCGGCGCGGGGCGGGTCTATCCGCGCACGGGGCTGGCCGGCCTCCACCCCTACTCCATCCTCAGGATCGTGCGCGGTCGGTTCGATCCGGAGAACACGCCGGATCAGGCGCCCTACGCCGGAACGCAGCGGCTGCTGCAGGCCTGGAAGCGACAGGGCATCCTGATCCGCGATCCCGAGCCGGCCCTGTACCTGTTCGCCCAGGAGTTCTCCTTCGACGGGACCCCTCAGACCCGCCGCGGCCTCGTGGCGCTGGTGCACCTGGAGCCGCTGGGCAAGCGCAACATCTTTCCCCACGAACGCACCGTGCGCGGCCCCAAGCCCGACATCCTCGATCAGCTGCGCGCCCTGGAGGCCAACCTGAGCCTCACCCTGGGGCTGGTGGACGACCCAGGCGGTGAGCTGAGCGCCCTCCTCGATGGCCCCACCGCGCCGCAGCTGCTCACCGACGTGGTGGACGGCCAGGGGGTGCGGTGCCGCCTCGCCAGCGTCACCGACGAGGGGTACGTGGCCGCGGTGACCCGCCTGCTGGCCGGTGCGTCGGTGATCATCGCCGACGGTCACCACCGCTACGAGTCCGCCCTCACCTACCAGCGCGAGGTCCGACGCCTGTCGTCGCCGCGGGGGGCGCACCCCGCCGACTACGTGATGATGCTGCTGGTGCCGACCGAGGAGGCGGACCGCTCCGTGCTGCCGGCCCACCGGGTGCTGAGGACGTTGCCCGAAAACTGGCGCGAGCGCCTCGACGGCCAGCTCTCCCGCTACTTCAAGGTGGTGCCCTTCGACGACGTGGCGGGGCTGCGCGCGTTCATGTCGAGGGGCCGACTACCCCGGTACGGGCTGGTCCTGGAGGACACCCAGGTCGGGCTGACCCTGCGGCGCAGCCAGCGCGTCGACAAGGTCCTGGCGGCCGAGCCGGCCGTGTGGCGGCCCCTGGAGATCTCGGCCGTGCGGGCCGTCCTCCTGCGGCAGGTCCTGGGGGTCGTCCCCGACCAGTACGCCACCAAGGACACGGCGCTGTTCCCCACCCGCACCCGCGAGGTGGTGGACGCGGTACGAACGGACGGCTACCAGCTGGGCATCCTGGTGCGGCCGACCCCCGCGAACCTGGTCACGTCCATCGCCCGCAGCGGGCAGGTGATGCCCCCCAAGTCGACCCACTTCTTCCCCAAGCCCGCCAAGGGGCTGGTGATGCGTTCCCTGAAGGGGTTCTGACTCGACTTTCGCCGTCTGGCGGCGGAAGATCGCGCCGTACAGGGCGTGAAAGGCGAGTCAATACGATGGAACCGATGATGATCGAGCGGCTGGACGCCGCCACCTGCCGTTCGCTGAGCGTGGTCTTCACCGACATCGACGGCACCATGACCGACGACGACGGCCGCATCCCGGCCGTGGCCTTCGCCGCCCTGGAGCGTGCCCGCCGTGCCGGCCTGCGCACCGTGGTCGTCACCGGCCGCCCCGCAGGGTGGTGCGACCTCATCGCCCGCACCTGGCCCGTGGACGGGGTCGTGGGGGAGAACGGCGGCCTGGCCATGTGGCTGGACGGCGATCGCATGCGTCGCGAGCACCTCGTGGATGAGCCGATGCGCCGGCGCAACCGCGAGCGCCTCGGCACCGTCGCCGCGGAGGTGCTCGCCGAGGTCCCGGGCTGCGCCATCGCCGCGGACCAGCCCTACCGGGAGCTGGACCTGGCGGTGGACTTCGCCGAGGACGTGGGCCCCCTCGACGAGGCCGCCATCGACGCCATCGTGGCCGTGTTCGAGCGCCACGGCGCCCACGCCAAGGTGAGCAACATCCACGTCAACGGCTGGTTCGGCGACTACGACAAGCTCGGCATGTGCCGGCGCATGGCGCGCCAGTGGTGGGACCTGGACCTCGACAACGAGCCCGGCGCGGCCACCTTCCTGGGTGACTCGCCCAATGACGAGCCCATGTTCGCCCACTTCCCCCACGCCATCGGCGTGGCCAACGTGCGCGACTTCCTCCACCGCATGACCCATGCGCCCCACTTCATCACCCGCGGCCGCGGCGCCGACGGCTTCGCCGAGGCCCTCACCCGGATCACCGACGGCCGCCTGGATTCCCCCGGCCGGGGGGGCTCCTTCGGCCTGCGCGTCAGCAACAAGCGGGAGTGGTGAACCCCGCGCGGTTCTGCTAGTAGGCTTCAGCTGATCGCTCCTGGAGGTCGTCATGGGCAAGGCCCGACCCTGGCCGTTCGTCGAAGCGCAGAAGGTGGTCGACACCCTGTTGAGGGGCGACGATCCGCCCGCGGAGATCATCCTCGAGACCGGCTTCGGCCCGTCCGGGCTGCCCCACGTGGGCACCTTCGGCGAGGTGGCGCGCACCACCTTCGTGCGCCGCGCCCTGTCCACCCTGACCGACGTGCCGACGCGGCTGATCACCTTCAGCGACGACATGGACGGCCTGCGCAAGGTGCCCCTGAACGTGCCCGACCAGGAGATGCTGGCCGAGCACCTGGGCCGCCCCCTGTCGTCCATCCCCGATCCCTTTGGCGAGACCGGATCGTACAGCGCCTACATGAACCGCAAGCTCGAGCAGTTCCTCGGCGCCTTCGGCTTCGAGCACGAGTTCCGCTCCTCCACCGAGGCCTACCGCGGCGGTCGGTTCGACGAGGGCCTGCTCAAGGTCCTGCACCACGCCGACGACATCGCCCGCATCCTCGTGCCCACCCTCGGCGAGGAGCGCCGCAAGGGCTGGACCCCGTTCTTCCCCATCTGCGCGTCGTGCGGCCGCGTCTACACCACCGTGGTCGAGGCCATGCACCCCGACCGCGGCACCGTCGAGTACAGCTGCACCGGCTCCTTCGAGGGGATCGAGGGCTGCGGCCACCGGCAGGAGACCCCGGTCACCGGCGGCCACGTCAAGGTCGGCTGGAAGGTGGACTGGGCCCTGCGCTGGTACTGCCTGGGCGTGCACTACGAGATGTACGGCAAGGACCTCATCGAGAGCGCCAACCTGTCCAAGCGCATCGTCAAGGTCCTCGGCGGTCGCCCGCCCATCGGCCTGTTCTACGAGATGTTCCTCGACGAGGAGGGCCAGAAGATCTCCAAGAAGGTGGGCAAGGGCGTCACCGTGGACACCTGGATCCGCTACGCGCCGGTGGAGAGCCTGCTGCTGTTCATGTACCTCAACCCGCGCAAGGCCAAGCGGCTGCACTACGAGGTCATCCCCCAGGTGGTGGACGATCTGCTGGCGCACACCCGCAAGCTCCCCGACCTCGCCGACGACGAGCTCGTCTGGAATCCCATCTGGTACTTCCGCGATCCCGGCGAGGAGCTGCCGGACTACACCACCAAGCTCGACTACTCCATGATCCGCAACCTCGTCGCCTGCCTCGGCACCGACGACACCGACGTGGTCGTGAAGACCCTGCGCCGCTACGACCCCGACCTCGACCGCGACGCCGGCTCCATCGACAACCTCGTGCGCGGCGCGCTGGCCTTCGACCGCGACCTCGTCGCCCCCCACCGCAGCCACCGCATCCCCACCGCGGCCGAGGCCACGTTGCTGCGCGAGCTCGCTGACCGCGTCGCCGCCGCCACCGACGCCGACGCCGACGGCCTGCAGTCGATCATCTTCGACCTCGCCCGCAGCAACGACCTCAAGCCCGGCGTCTTCTTCAAGCTCGTCTACGAATGCCTGCTGGGCCAGCCCCGCGGGCCCCGCTTCGGCCCCTTCGCCGCCGTCCTCGGCGTCGAGGTGATGGCCGACAAGCTCCGCGTCGCCGCCGACCGCACCGCCTGATCCTCCCCCACAACCGTCGACCCACAAACCGTCGACCCCAACCGTCGACCGTCGACCGTCAACCGTCGACCTCCTCAAGTTTCCCGCCCTTCGCCCGATGACTCAGAGGTAGTGGCGTGGGTCGGGAGCACGCGGGAAGCGCCTCTTTTTCAGCCATTCCCTTGCGTTGAATCTGCTCCGGACGCCTGTCACAATGGAAGAGGTGCCCAGGAAAGGCACGCGCGCGCCAGGAAGGCGCTGTCCCCCTGTCGAGCGTTCCTTGCCCGGGCCCCGGATGGGCATGCCATGAAAGCGTACGTCGCTCGCTCCGCGTTTCTGTTGCTGCTGACCACGATGGTGGCGGCGCCGGCGCAGGCTCAGGACCTGCTGCTGGTCGTCCACTCCATCAACCAGCAGACGGAGCTGGACGACGTCGTGGACAAGCTCGGGGCCACGGGTGCGTTCGCGGCGGTGTACGACATGGACGTCACCTCCACCACTCCGTCCGCGGCGACCCTGTCGCTGTACGACAAGGTCCTGGCATTCACCGACAAGGAGCTGGACGACGCGGCCGGCCTCGGCGACGTCCTGGCGGACTACGTGGACGGGGGAGGCGCCCTGACCGTGGCCGCATTCGCCAACCGCACGGGTTACGCCATCGGCGGACGCCTCGACGACGAGGACTACCTCGCCTTCGACCCGGGAGACATGGGGGACGTCCTGCATCCCCAGAACCTCACCCTGGTCGCCCAGCCCGGCTGGGCGGGCAGCGAGCTGCTCTCCGACGTGGTGAACTTCAACGGCGGGCTCAGCTCGTTCCGCTGCGACTCGACGCTGGTGGGCGGCGCCTACGACGTGGCCCACTGGAGCGACGACCTGCCCATGGTGGCGTTCGTCACGCGGTCCGATCGCATCACGGTCTCGCTCAACCTGTTCCCGCCGTCCAGTGACTCCCGCTACGACTACTGGGACGCCTCCACCGACGGGGTCCAGCTGCTGGTCAACGCCATCCGCTTCTCCGGCGAGATCGAAGACCGCGACGGTGACGGCTACGCCACCTGGCAGGGGGACTGCGACGACGACGACCCCGCGCGCAACCCCGGCGAGATCGAGGTCTGCGACGGCGTGGACAACAACTGCAACGGCGTCGTGCCTCCGGACGAGACCGACGACGACGGCGACGGCTTCACCGAGTGCGGAGACGGCGACTGCGACGACGGTAACCCCAACTCCTACCTCGGCGCCGCCGAGCTATGCGACGGCGAGGACAACAACTGCAACGGTGTCGTGCCCCCGGACGAGGCC
>CAZLEO010000118.1:0-2740 GCA_964558555.1 uncultured Rickettsiales bacterium
CTCCGAGAGATTCCGGGGCGGGCGCATGACGCGCCCGCCCCTTTTTTCATGTCCGCAACCGGTTTTTTATGGGTTTTTTTTTAAATTTCCCCGCCCCCATTAAAATTGGGGGGGGCCGTCGAAGAGCCACCCGGGGCGGGAGCGGGTTTAACCGGATGGCTCGATGCGGTGAGTTACAATACCCGGCGCTTTTATCAAACCAACTAAGTACAAGGTAACCTCCAGGTCCGGGATTGCCAACCCTTTTTTTGGAATCTTTTTTCAGGAGGCTCTCGTGGGCGCGATACCCTGTAGTGCGCTCGGTGGAGAACGCGCGCGTGGGGAATGCTATTCAGGGTCTGGATCGTCTGCTAGCATGCCGGCGCCTCGAGTTATGCGACGAAAGGAAGGTCCCATGCATCGATCGTGTCTGGCCGCCCTGGCGCTCCTGGCCCTGGTGTGTACGCCAGGGCAGTCCGGAGCCGTCACCGCCGATGAGCTGGTCGATGCGCTGGGGATCCCGGCGGGGGACATCGTCAGCGTCCAGATGAGCGACGGTTCGCAGGACATGATGTCCACCAACACCACGGTGGGCACCATCTCGGCCACCTACCCGCCCATGGGTCTGATGTCCACCGGCCGGGCCGACCGCGTCACCGAGTGCGTCGACCACGACATGCAGCCGGAGTACGACGAGCGCGGCGACACGATCACCGTGCGCATCGAGCTGGTGCCGCCGGCGAACATGAACTCGTTCAAGTTCAACTTCTACTTCCTGTCCCGCGAGTACCCCAACTACGTGGGCAGCGACTACAACGACACCTTCACCGTCACCCAGCAGTCGTCGGTGTACAACGGCAACATCGTCTTCGACGCGTCCGGCAACGTCATCAACGTCAACTCCGCGCTGTTCGTCGTCACCCAGGGCGCCCTGCTACAGGGCACGGGCTTCTACTGCGAGGACCCCTACTGGGGTGGCATGCGCGGCGGCGGCACGGGCTGGCTGACCACCATCTCCCCGTGCGTGCCCGGTGAGACGTTCACCCTGATCTTCTCCGTCGGCGACGTGTACGACGGCATCTACGACTCCGGCGTGTTCGTCGACGGCTTCGAGTGGCGCGAGGAGAACGAGGACGAGCCCCACCCGGCCCAGCCCATCAGCCTGCGCTTCCTGTCTCCCAAGGTGGGTCCCACCGAGGGCGGCCAGACCACGGTGATCTACGGTAACGAGTTCACCCAGGACTGCTCGGTCATGTTCGGCGACAAGGAGGCCACCGACATCACCGTGCTGTCCAGCGAGCGCCTGCAGGTGACCACGCCGGCCAACGCGGTCGGGATGGTGGACGTGCGCGTGTGGTCCGACGCCTTCGACGACACCCTCACCAACGGCTACACCTACACCGACGCCGACATGGGTACCCTGCCGCCGGAGCTCGCCGAGGTCGAGCCGGCCATCGGCCCCCTCGAGGGCGGCATCGACGTGACCGTGCGCGGCGGCAACCTCTCCGCCAACACCACGGTGTACTTCGACGACGTGGAGGCCGACTGCTCCATCGGCGGTCAGGGGCTCGAGGCGGCTTGTACCCTGCCGGAGTTCCGCGGTGAGGAGACCCAGGCCGTGGTGCTGGTCGAGGCCATCAACGCCAGCGGCGCCGAGGCCATGCCCCCGCTGACCTTCACCTACTCCTCGGAGGTCAGCGCCGACGACTTCGAAGGCGGCGATGGTGAGGGCTGCAGCTGCGGCCACGCCGGCCGCTCCGTCGCCGGCGGCGGGGCCGTGGTGCTGCTTCTGATCGTCGCCATCGCCCGCCGAAGGGAGGTGTGACATGCGCGCCGCGTTTTTCGTCGTCGCCGCGATCCTGATCCTCGGCGTGGGCTGCACCCAGTACGACCTGTCCGTGGGCAGCGCCACGGCCGTGGCCAACGTCATCACCGTGGAGGGCGATCTGTCCAGCACCGGCGCCTTCCCCTTCCCCGAGCTGATCACCTTCGACGGCTCCCAGAGCTACGCCGGCTCCACCGACAGCCCGGCCAGCAACTACCAGTGGACCTGGTACGAGGTGCCCGAGGACTCGGGCTGGGACGTGGGGTCGTCGGACGGCTTCTCCCACCCCAAGGGAGAGCAGACCACGGTCACGCCGCCGGTGGTGGGCACCTACATGGCCTCGCTCACCGCCGCGGGCGAGAACACCTCCGACAGTGTCAACCTGGCCGTGGCCACCGGGTTCGCCATCAACATGCAGGGCCTCGAGGTGCGCCTGTCCTGGGACAAGGACACCACCGACATGGACCTGCACCTGATCAACGGCGCGCAGGTCGGGGGCAGCTACTGGACGGGCAACGACTGCTACTTCGGCAACCCCACCCCGGACTGGGGCCTGGGCGGCGAGGGCATCGACAACCCCAACCTGGTGTACGACGTGGACGACGGCTACGGCCCCGAGTCCATCAACATCGTCCAGCCCGCCGCAGGCACCTTTGCCGTGGCCGTGACCTATCACAACGACTGGGACACCGGCGTCACCGCCACCCCGCAGGTCACCGTCTACGAGGACGGCACCAACCTGCACACCTTCCAGGGCTCGACCCTCGAGGAGGGGCAGGTCCAGATCATGGGCACCTTCGACTGGCCCTTCACCGCGGCCACGGACGACGGCTCCATCGAGTCGCACACCGGGCTGGGGGGGGATCCGTACAACCAGACCTGAAGGCCACGTTGTACGGGGGTGGGCCCAGTGAGAAGAAAAAAAAAAACAGGGGG